>NZ_JBBCAT010000005.1 GCF_037203705.1 Prosthecomicrobium sp. N25 | reverse complement strand
CTGGCCGATGCCAACGAGGAGGCCGCGAACCTCCTCGCCCTGCAGACCCGCCAGCAGCTCAGCCAGACGGCCCTGTCTCTCGCCAACCAGGCCGACCAGGGCGTCCTGCGCCTGTTCTGATCGCGGTCACAGCGTCGACGAAACCGGCGGCGGGGGCCCTCCCCCGTCGCCATTCTTGTTTTGTGGTACGTCATGCTTAATCGAGGGACGGTTCGAAGCCGGTCCGTTAGAGCTTCATTAACCCTAATGCCGTCTAATCCTTCCTGATCGAGAACGGCGAAGCGCTCGCCTGCGTCCGAGGGAAGTAGACATGGCTGATATCGTCCTCTCGAAAGGCATCCGCTCCAACCTGCTGCAGTTGCAGAACACGGCGGCGAACGTGACCCTGACGCAGGGGCGGCTCTCCACGGGCAAGAAGGTCAACACGGCCCTCGACAACCCGACGAACTTCTTCACGGCCTCCGCGCTCAACGGGCGCGCCGGCGATCTCGGCGCCCTGCTCGACGGCCTGTCGAACGGCATCAAGGTCCTGGAGGCGGCCGACAACGGCCTGACCGCGATCACCAAGACCATCGAATCGCTGCAGTCGACCGTCCGTCAGGCCCGCCAGGACAAGACCTTCAAGACCTCGTCCTACACCTACGACAAGACGGACTTCGACGGCGCCAGCCCGATGAGCATGAGCTTCTCGGGTGGCGCGGTGGGCTCGACGCCGGTCGCGGTCTCCCTGCAGAAGTCGACCGTGCAGGGCTCCGGCTTCGCGGCCGTCACGGCCGGCACCGCCGGCACGATCACGATCACCAACGCCAACGTTAACGGCGGAGCCGCCGTCACCGTCACCCTCGCCAACGGCGACGACGCGGCGACGATCGCCGGCAAGATCAACACCGCCCTCGATGCCGCCACCGGCGGCGACGGCGGCGTCTCGGCCTCGGTGGACTCCGGCGGCCAGCTCGTGCTCTCGAGTCTGAACGGCGGCGCCATAACGGTCGCCAACGGCACGGCATCGGGCGGCGTCGCCCAGATCGGCCTCGGCGGCTCCACCGCCTATGTCGGCAAGTCGGTCGACGAACTGGTCGACTCGATCAACAAGAACACCGGCCTCACCGGCAAGATCCGCGCGTCGAACGATGCCGGAAAGCTCCGCATCGAAAACCAGTCGACCTCCGACCTGACCGTCACGGGCATCACCGCGGGGGCGATCGACGGCGGATCGGGGACCGGAACGATCGGTCCGAACGACGTCCGCAAGAACCTCGTCGTGCAGTTCAACGACCTGCGCAACCAGCTCGACAAGCTCGCCGACGACTCCTCCTACAACGGCATCAACCTGCTGCTCGGCGACAAGCTGAAGCTGTTCCTGAACGAGAACTCGACATCCACGCTCGAGATCCAGGCCAAGAACAACAACGGCAACGCCCGCGCCATCAACAACACCGAGCTCGGCATCACGTCGGCCACCGACGCCGAGTTCGAGAGCGACACGGCCCTCGACGCACGCCTCGACAACCTCAAGACCGCGATGGACGTGGTCCGCTCGCAGGCCTCGTCCTTCGGCTCGAACCTGTCGATCGTCGAGAACCGCCAGGACTTCACCAAGAAGATGATCAACACGCTGAAGGGCGGCGCCGACAACCTGACCTTGGCCGACATGAACGAGGAGGCCGCCAACCTCCTCGCCCTGCAGACCCGCCAGCAGCTCTCCCAGACCGCCCTGTCGCTCGCCAACCAGGCCGACCAGGGCGTCCTCCGCCTCTTCGGCTGAGCCTCCGGCGGCCCCGGTCCTGGGATCAAGCGGCGGGCTTCGGTCCGCCGTTTTCATGTCCGCCGGCCCGTCATGGTTAACCGCCCGTTAACGCCCTCCCGCGATCATGGAACCGGGATCCGCAGTCGGCCGGACCCCCGCCGTTTACCCTTTCTTGGGCGTCCGCCCCTACCCTCCAGAAGGAGAACCGACATGGCTCTGAAGGTCGAACTGAAGCCGGGCGAACGGATCATCATCGGCGACAGCGTCATCACGAACGACAACCAGCGGACCCGGCTTTTCATCGAGGGTGACGCGCCGATCCTCCGAGAGAAGGACATCCTCCGCCCGAAGACGGCAACGACGGCCGCGCGGCGGATCTATCTCGCCATCCAGATGATGTATTTAGCCAAAAGTCATGAAAAATTCTGGGTCGAATACCAACTTCTCAAGACCGACTTCTTGAGCGCCGCTCCCTCTGCTCTTCGCATTGTTGAGGAGATAGAGAAGGAGATGTTAACTGGGAACCTCTATAAGGCTATGAAGGCGGCCCGGTCGCTTATTGAGTACGAAGAAGGTCTCCTCGGACATGCAGAACGCCACGACGGCCTACACGAAGACGGCCCAGAAGACCGCCGCTCCCCGTGAGCTCGAGGCCCAGCTGCTCCTGAAGGCCGCCGCCAAGATCCAGATGGTGATCGACGGGACCACGACCGATCCCGACCAGATCATGGAGGCCCTGCGCTACAACCGCCGCCTCTGGACCATCCTAGTCGCCTCCCTCACCGACGCGACCAATCCGCTTCCGATCGAGATCCGGCAGAACCTCGTCAACCTGGGCATCTTCCAGGTGAGCCACACCCGCGCCGTCGAGTTCGAGCCCGATCCCGGCGCCATGCCGATCCTGGTGAACATCAACCGCCGCATTGCCGAGGGCCTGCGCATGCAGGCCGGCGACGCCGCGCCCGCCGCCCAGACCGCCTGACGGCGCCTACGCTCTCGCCAACCCGGTGCTACGCCCTCCCCCTACGGACGCGCCGGCAGCCTGGACAGCCCATCCTCTTTGCGCAAGCCCCGATGGGCACTGACGCGTCCGGGCCCCCATCCTCTCCCCTCGCATCCCCGGCAGGAGCGCCGGCAGCTGTATCGGGGAGGCGTCATTGTTGCGTCCTTGGCCCTCGCGCGCCGAATGCACAGCGAGTCCGTCTCCGAGAGCCGTCCAACGCGTGTCACCCCGGCCATCGAGCCGGGGCCGATTGGCCGTCCCGCCCGGCACGGCCGCGCCGTTGCACAACCGCCGTGCAGGATGCGAGGCCATTGGGTTCCGGCTCGACGGCCGGAATGACACCCGTGGGGACGTCTGGACAGAAAGGCTGCGCCGGGCTTGCGGAGCCCCGACCTACCGACGAGGTGCGGGACGCACCAAACGTCAGAGGAAGTTCGTCAGCGACAGCTTGTAGAGCATCGACGCCGCCTGGTAGCTCGACTGCATGCTCGTCTGCAGCGACAGGAGCTTGACCGCGACCTCGTTCTTGTCGACGCCCTCGGTGTCGTTCAGGTAGCCCTGCAGCGTGGACTCGTTGAGGGTATGGCGCTCGTCGGCGGACTTCGCCGCCGTCTGGGCGAGCGCGATCTCCATGTGGACCGCGGTGAGGGTCTGGGTGCCCGGCGGGTTCGCCAGGTTCGCCTTGAGCTTGGTGGCGAGGCTCGAATGCAGCGCCTTCTCGGTCGTCCCGCCGCCCGACAGGTCGACCGCCGTCATTACCGCGAACTGCCGCAGGTGCCAGGAGAAGGCCTCCTCGTTGGCACGCATGCCGTAGGAGACCGACACCGCGCTGTCGACCTTGGACTGCACCTCCGCGCGCGCCCCCGTGGTCGGCGTGTCGTCGCCGACGTACCAGGAGACGGTGTTGGCCGGCGTGCCGTCCACCAGCGCCGTCGCGCTCGCGAAGGGCGGGCCGGCGACGCGCTTCGGCGCAACGCCCCCGAAGGCCGCGAAGAAGTTCTCCGAGGCCTCCGCCGCCGAGGCCGCCGTCAGGTCCGTCGAGGCCGCGTAGGCAAGGCGGTCGTCGAGCGCGTCCTTGAGGTTCTGCGCCGTGTCGGCGGGCGTCGCCCCGATGGCGAAGAGGCCGTTGTCGAAATCGTTGGCCCCGGCCGCCTTCAGCTCGACCTGGGTCGTGCTGCCGTCCGGCTGGGTCAGGGTCAGCCGGAGTACCTCGCCGGGGCTGGGCTGCCCCGTGAACGACACCGTCAGCGACGGCGGGGAGCCCGCCGGCGCCGACACCGTGGCGTTGGAGAGCGTCGAGGTCGCCGGCTGCAGCTTGAAGCCGAAGGGATGCACCCCGTCCTCGGCGAGCGTGACGTCCGCCCCCGCGATCGAGCTGGCGAGCCGCCCATTGCCCGTGCCGAGGTCGGCCTGCCGGCGCTCCTCCATCACCTGCCTGAAGCCGGCCCGCCCGCCGTTGCCGTCCATGATCTCGTCGAAGGACTTCACCGGCGGCTTGTCGGTCTGCCGCCCGCCGAACATGTAGCGTCCGGCCACCTCGCTGTTGAGGAGGCCGAGGAACTCGACCATCGCGCTCTTGGCGGTCTTCTGCTGGACGGTGACGCCGTCGGCGAGCAGGTCGAACTTGTTGGGGTCGAAGGCCGACCGCGTCTCGGTGACGATGTCCTGCATGTGTTGCAGGGTGCCGGTCGCCGTCTTGAGCCGCGTGTCGAGCAGGTCGATCGACTGCTGATAGGTCTTGATGCTCTCGATCTGGCTGCGGAACGAGATCGCCAGCGAGCGCTCGGACCCGAGCCCTCCATAGGTCGTCGCCTTGATGCCGGAGCCGAACTGCCGCTCCAGGTCCTCCATCTCGCGCCGCATGGCGACGAGGCGGGTCACGACGGCGGACGAGTAGCCGAGCGGGCTGTTGACGTTCATCGGTCTCTCCTCAGGTCCGCATCAGCGTGTCGAGCATCTCGCGCGCCGTCTGCATGACCCTGGCATTGGCCGCGTAGGCCGACTGAAGCTGGATGAGCCGGGCGAGTTCCTGGTCGACGTTGACGGCGCCGATCTCGTTGGCGCGCGCCTCGACGTTGTTCTGCAGCACGGTCTGCATGTCGAAGGCGGACTTGGTGTCCTCCGAGATCATGCCCCAGTAGGAGATGACCGCGTCCGCGAAGCCCCGGACCGTCGACGTGACCGCCGTCGACCCGCTGGCGACGCCCGTCTCCGGCCCGAAGTCGAAGGTCGTGTCGTTGAGCCGGGCGATCATCTCGTTCGGCCGCGACGGGTCGCCCGCCAGGGTCGCCGGGCTGGTCTGCCATTTCACCAGCAGGGTCGGGTCCGTCAGCACCGCCGGGTTGACGCCGATGCGGCTGGCGAAGCCGCGCTTCTGCGTCGCCCCCTCGAGCGCCCCCGTGTAGGGCACCGCGGCGGCCCCCTTCCCGTCCGTGAACAGCGGCAGGCCGACCTTGCCATCCACCACCGCCGTCATGGTCACGCGGGCCGAAAGCGACACCGGATCGACGGTGTTGGCCGCCCCGTCGTCCAGGATCCGGATCGTCGAGCCCGAGGGATTGCTGACCGTGAAGGCGGACCCGAGCGCCGCCTGGATTTGGGTCGCCACCGATCCCATGCCACCCGAGAAGTCGATCCCGTAGACGACATCGTCGGGATTGCCCGTCACCGCATTGTCGAGCGGCAGGATGGACGGGTCGTCGACCCGGATCAGGCTGACCGTCTTGGTCTTCCCCGTCCCGTTGTCGAGATACTCGAACGTCACAGCGTTGCCGGCCTTGAGGCCCGACAGGTCGATGTCGAAGCCCGCCTGCGCGCCCGACGTGACGGCGGTCCCCTGCACGGTATCGCCCGACATGGCGTCCGCGAGCGCGGCCGCCATGGCGTCGAGCTGGTTCTGCGCCTTGACCAGCATGCTGTCGCGCGCGTCCACCAGCGCGGCGATCTTGCCCGAGCGGAAGAGCTTGGAGTCGATCACGTCGACGGCCGTGGCCGGGTTGTTGCCCAGCGTGATCGTGCCAACCCCGCGCACCGCGGGATCGCGGTCCCAGAGCTTGGTCGGCGTCAGCATGCCCTGCTTGTCGAACCGGAGCTCCGTCGCCTCGGCCCCGACCAGCGTCGCGCCCGACATGGTGAAGACGGTCATCTGGCCGTTGCCGGCCTCCAGCGTCTGCACGTCGACGAGGGTGGCGAGTTCCTTGACGCACAGGTCGCGCGCGTCGGCCACCGTCGTGATGTCCTGCCCGGCGGCCTTCTGGGAGACGAGCTTCTCGTTGAGCCTGGCGATGTTCTCCGTGAGCTCGTTGACCCGCGTCACCGCGTCCGCGATGGCGCTCTCGGCTTCCGTGCGCATCGCCTGCACGTCCGCCGAAAGCTGGTTCAGCCGCGTCGCCAGCGACTGCGCCGCGTTCAGGGCCCCCGCCCGGGTCGGCACGCTGTCGGGTGTGGTCGCCAGGGCCTGCAGGGCCTCCGCGAAGCGGCTGAAATCCGAGGCCACCGAGTTCGCCGTGCCAGGGATGCCCATCAGCTGGTCGAGCCGCGTCGCGTAGCGGTTCTGGGTCTCCGCGAAGGCGGTGGTCGGCGTCGCCTGGATGACCTGCCGCTGCAGCTCGTAGTCCATGTGGCGCTGCACGGTCCCGCGCAGGCCGATGGTGCCGCTCTGGCCGACATAGTCGGCGATCGTCAGTTCCTTGCGGGTGTAGCCCGGCTGGTCGGCGCGCGCGATGTTCTGCGCGACGACGTCCGTCTCGCGCTGCGTGAGCCCGAGTCCGGCGACCGCGATGGAGATGGCGGTACTGATGGCCATGACGGCACCCTGGGGAAAGGGCCGGCCGGCCCGGCGGGCGGGCGGCCGGCGGACGCGTTACCGGATGATGTTGAGGACATCCTGCATCATGTCGTTGGCGGTCGAGATGATGCGGCTGTTGGCCGAATAGGCCTGCTGGGTGATGATCATGCGCGAGAACTCCTCGGCGATGTCGGTGTTCGAGCCCTCGAGCGCCTGGCCGGTGATCGAGGTCTCGTTCATCTTCATCGCGGGCCCGGATTCGCGCGTCACCGAGAAGGCGCCACCGTCGAGCCGCTTCAGCGAGCTGTCGCCGTTGAACTGGAAGAGCGGCACCTCGGCGATGTCGACCTGCTGGCCGTTCGTGTAGGTCGCCGTGATCCGGCCGTTGTCGCCGGCCGCCACCGACACCAGCGAGCCCGCCGTGTAGCCGTCCTGGTCGATCACGTTGACGATCACGTCGCCTTGCGAGGTGGCGTTCTGCCGGATGCCGTCGGTGTCGTAGTCGAGCGTGATGTTGCCCAGGCTGTGGCCGGACACGCTCAGGCTCGGGATGGAGATGGAGGCCGAGGTCGGCGACGTCATCTTGCCGGTGTTGTCGAAGACGAAGTCGGTCCCGACATTCGTCCACATGGGCTGGGTGCCGGTCGCCGACGGGTCGGACTGGTAGAAGAGGTTCCAGGTCTCCGGCGAGGTCGCGGTCTGCGCCCACCGGAACTGCACGTCGAGCTTCGCGCCGAGCGCGTCGTAGAGGGTGGTCGAGCCTCCCTCCAGCGACTGGCCGCGGAAGTCCTCGAAGTCGTTCGCCAGAACGACGCCGTCGCCGCCGGCGCCCGTCGTCAGCGGATTGCCGCCCACGCCGTAGTCGGCCGTGTTGACCATGGGCACCCGCGGGTTCGACGGGATGCTCGCCTGGTAGGTGATCCGCGTGCTCTGCCGCGCCTCCAGGAAGCCGGTCGAGATCTTCAGGATCTCCGGCACGTCGCCCTGGGGGTTGCCCGTGCCCGGGTCGACCGGGATCGCCATCAGGTAGTAGCCGGCGCCGTTGACCAGGTACCCCTCGCGGTCCATCACGAAGTCGCCGCGCCGCGTGTAGACGTTGGCGCCGGAGAACTGCGAGACGCCGTCGGTCTCGCCGACCTTGCTCTGGACCTGGAAGTAGCCGTCGCCGCTGATCGCCATGTGGGTGTCGATCGAGGAGGCGGAGATCGGACCGGCCAGCATGTTGGTCGATCGGGACAGCGCCATGACGGAGCCCGATCCCTGCCGTTCGGCGGTCTGGCCCAGGCTGTTGACGATGTCCGCGAAGGACGTGTCCATGCGCTTGAAGCCGGTCGTCTGCGAATTCGCGATGTTGCCGGAGATGTTCTCCAGCGCAAAGGACTGAGCCTGCAGGCCGGCCACCGCGGTGGTCATGGCGCCGAAAATGCCCATCTCGATACTCTCCCGATACGTCCCGTCCGTCCGGGCGGCGCCCGGTCGGGATCAGAGGAGAGCACGCGGCGTGCCATCGCCCGAAAGGCCGATTTCCCTGCGATTCCAATGATTTTACATTGGTTTACCATGCCCCGACCGGGCAGTTTCCGCCGCGCCGGGCAGGAATTGCCGGGTCGGCCTTTCTTGCCTGTCCCCGACCGCGCCCCTAGTGTCGCCCCGAGACGAGACGAAGGAGATCCGATGCGCTTCGAGGGTACGACCGACTACGTGGCGACCGAGGACCTGCGGATTGCCGTCAACGCGGCGATCACGCTGGAGCGACCGCTCCTGGTCAAGGGCGAGCCCGGTACCGGCAAGACCGTGCTGGCCCGCGAGGTGGCACGCGCCCTCGGCCTGCCGCTCATCGAATGGCACGTGAAGTCGACCACCAAGGCCCAGCAGGGACTCTACGAATACGACGCCGTGTCCCGCCTGCGCGACAGCCAGCTCGGCGACGAGCGCGTCCGCGACATCCGCAACTACATCCGGCGCGGCAAGCTCTGGGAGGCCTTCGAGGCCGACGTCCGGCCGGTTCTCCTGATCGACGAGATCGACAAGGCCGACATCGAGTTCCCGAACGATCTTCTCCTGGAACTCGACCGCATGGAGTTCTACGTCTACGAGACCGGCGAGACCGTGCGCGCGCGCCGCCGGCCCGTCGTGATCATCACCTCCAACAACGAGAAGGAGCTGCCCGACGCCTTCCTGCGCCGCTGCTTCTTCCACTACATCCGCTTCCCCGACGCCGACACCATGCAGGCGATCGTCGACGTCCATTTCCCCGGCCTCAAGAAGCGCCTGCTCGACGAGGCCCTGCGCATCTTCTTCGAGATCCGCGAGGTCCCGGGCTTGAAGAAGAAGCCGTCGACCTCGGAGCTTCTCGACTGGATCAAGCTGCTGCTCAACGAGGACATCGACGAGACGACGCTGAAGGAGCGGGACACCAAGAAGCTGATCCCGCCCCTCCACGGCGCCCTTCTCAAGAACGAGCAGGACGTCCACCTCTTCGAGCGCCTCGCCTTCATCGCCCGCCGGGAGGGACGTTGATCCGACCGAGGACCGGCTTTGCCTCAGGCCGGTGCGAACAGGGGTCCGTCATCCATGGACGCTGCCCCGCGCCTCGATGTCCTCGAGGAGGGGACGTCGCCGGTCGACTCGGCGGACGGCGGAACCCGCCCGCGATCAGTCCAGCCGGCGCCAGACCTGGCTTCGCCCGAACAGCGGCGACACCACGTAGCCGCGCAGGACCAGCGAACGGCCGTCGTCGGACAGCGTCATGGTGCCCTGGTAGGTGCTGCCGGATTCCGGATCGAGCAGCAGGCCCCCGGAATAGACCGGCCCCGCCCGGCGGAATCCGCGCAGGAAGGTAAGCCCGACGATCGGGCGGTTGTGCAGGTGGCCCGGGCAGGCCTCGCAGAGCGGATTCGGGGGCTCGTCGGGCTCCGGATTGAACCGGACGATGCGGCCGGAATAGACGCCGTCCCTCTCGACGATGCGCACCTCTGTCCGGATGCGCCCGGACGCGTCGTCGACCTGGGCCCAGAGCCCGGCCGCGGAGTCGCTGGCGACGGCCTCGCCCGCATACGCGGCGAGGGCGAGCGCGAACAGGATGCGCGGCACGGATCTTCGGCTCCCGGACGTTTCCCCAGCGAGAACGATACCTGCGGCCGCGCGTTTGTGAAGGGGCCGGTCCGGGAACTTGCGCCGATGGTTTCCGGCCGGGGATAACTCGCCCGACCGGCACCGCCGCGGCGTCGCGGCTGTGGCGGGCGGGGGAGCTGCCGTGATATGCGCCGCTGCGAGGTCCGACGAGTCCAGGAGCCCCCGCCCCATGCCGCGCCTCTTGCTTCTGCGCCACGCCAAGTCGTCCTGGGACGACGAGGGCGCCGAGGACTTCGACCGCCCGCTGTCGAGCCGCGGCCGGCGCGCGGCGCCGCTGATGGGCCGGCACATGGCCGCCCACGGCCTCGTTCCCCAGAAGGTGGTCTGCTCCAGCGCAAGGCGCAGCCGCGAGACCCTCGCGGGCCTCCTGCCCTACCTCGCCCAGGATCTCGACCTGCGCGTGACCCGGGACCTCTACGAGGCCTCCGAGGACCGCTGCCTGGACCTCTTGCGCGCCCAGGGCGGCAATGCCCGCACGCTCCTGATGATCGGCCACAACCCCGGCATCCAGGACGCCGCCCTGATGCTGGTCGGCAGCGGCAACCCGTCGCTGGTCGACGACATCCGCGAGAAGTTCCCGACGGGGGCCCTCGCGGTCATCGACTTCGACGCAAAGCGCTGGGTCGACGTGGAGCCGAGGACGGGCCGCATCGTCGCCTTCTTCCGGCCGCGCGAACTGGCCCTCGTCGACGGCGTCGCCGAGGAGGAGGACGAGTAGGCGGACCGTTTGAACGCCCGCGTCCTCGTGCCTACATGACGACGGCCGACCGGGGACCCTGCGCGCCATGAGGCTGACCACGCTGACCGACGAGGCGCGCATCGCGCTCGCCAACATCGGGGACTTCGCCGCGGGCTTCGTGGCACCCTCCCTGAGACTGGGGGTCACGGGCCTGTCGCGCGCCGGCAAGACGGTGTTCATCACCGCGCTCGTCCACAACCTGGTCAAGGGCGGCCGCCTCCCCCTGTTCGAGCCGGTGTCGCGCGGCCGCCTGGCGCGATCCTTCCTGGAGCCGCAGCCCGACGACGCCGTCCCCCGCTTCGACTACGAGGCCCATGTGGAACGCCTCGTCGCCGAACGGCTCTGGCCCGATTCGACCCGCCGCATCTCGGAGCTGCGCGTCACGATCGAGTTCGAGTCCGCGCGCTACTTCGCCCGCACGCTCGGCCGCGGCCGGCTCCACCTCGACATCGTCGACTACCCGGGCGAATGGCTGCTCGATCTGCCGCTCCTCGCCAAGGGCTTCGCGGAGTGGTCGGCGGAGGCCGTCGCCCTCTCCCGCCTGGAGTACCGGGCCGCGCTCGCCGCTCGCTGGCGCGCCGCCCTCGCCGAGACCGATCCCCTCGGCCCCGAGGACGAGACCGCCGCCCGGCGCCTCGCCGCCCTCTTCACCGACTACCTGCGCGCCGCGCGCGCCGACGAGCACGCCCTGTCGACCCTGCCGCCCGGGCGCTTCCTGATGCCCGGCGACCTGGAGGGCTCTCCCGCCCTCACCTTCTCGCCGCTCGACCTGCCGGCCGGCGTCGCCGTCCCGCCCCGCAGCCTCGCCGCCATGATGGAGCGGCGCTACGAGGCCTACAAGGACGTGGTGGTCCGGCCCTTCTTCCGCGACCATTTCGCCCGTCTCGACCGTCAGATCGTCCTGGTCGACGCCCTGCAGGCCCTGAATGCCGGCCCCGCCGCGGTCGCCGACCTGGGCCAGGCCCTGTCGGACATCCTCGCCTGCTTCCGCCCCGGCCGCGCCTCCTGGCTCTCCTCCATCCTGACCCGCCGGGTCGACCGCATCCTCTTCGCCGCCACCAAGGCCGACCACCTTCACCGCACGAGCCACGACCGCCTCGAGGCGATCCTCGGGCGTCTCGTCCGAGGCGCCATGGAGAAGGCCGCCTTCGCGGGCGCCGAGGTCGACGTTGTCGCACTCGCCGCCGTGCGCGCCACCCGCGAGGCGATCGTGACCCGCGACGGCGAGAAGCTCCCCGCCATCCTGGGCGTGCCCCTGCCGGGCGAGGGCCTCGGCGGGGAAGTCTTCGACGGCAAGGAGGAAATCGCCATCTTCCCCGGCGACTTGCCGTCCGATCCGGACTCGCTGTTCCAGGTCCTTGAATCGATGCGCGAGGGACCTGAATCGAAATCTCAACCGGCCGTCGCGCCGGCGCCGGACGTCGAGTTCGTCCGCTTCCGCCCGCCCCGGCTCGAGCGCACCGCCGAGGGCCTGACCCTCTCCCTCCCCCACATCCGCCTCGACCGCGTCCTGCAGTTCCTCCTCGGAGATCGCCTCACATGAGCGACGAGCGGCGCCGGCCCCGCGCCTTCCGCCTCGGCCCCGAGACGACGGACGCCACGGCCCCCTCCGGCCCGGCCGGCCCCCTGCCCCCGCGTGCGGTGGAGCCGGGCACCCGCGTGGAGATCGACGAGCCGGTCGAGCCCGAGGCGGCCGTCGCGGTCGCGCGCGAGCTCGCCGGGCCGCGGGAGGGGTTCCGCTGGAGCCGCGTGCTGCTCTCCGCCGTCTCGGGCCTCCTCGCGCTGGCCTTCGGGCTCTGGGTCGACGGCCTGGTGCGCGACCTCTTCGCCCGTGCCGACGCGCTCGGCTGGCTCGGCATCGCCTTCCTGGGCGCGGCGATCGTCGCGGTACTGGCGATCGTCGGCCGGGAGGTCGCCGGCACCCTGCGGCTCGCCCGCATCGATCGCCTGCGTGCCGACGTGACCCTCGCGGCGGCCGCCGACGACGAGCCGGCCGCCCGCCGCCTCGCCGGCGAGCTGGCTCGCCTCTACGAGAACCGTCCGGAGACCGCCCGCGGCCGCGCCGCCCTCGCCCTGCACCTCAGGGAGATCGTGGAGGGGCGCGACCTGCTCGTCCTCGCCGAGCGCGAGATCCTGGCCCCGCTCGACATGGCCGCCCAGACGCTGATCCTCGACTCCGCCAAGCGGGTCTCCGTGGTGACCGCCATCAGCCCCCGCGCGATCGTCGACATCCTCTACGTCCTCGTCGAGAACCTGCGCCTGATCCGCCGCCTCTCCGACCTCTACGGCGGCCGCCCCGGCACCCTCGGCTTCATCGGCTTCGCCGGGCGCGTGATCACCCACCTGGGCGTGACGGGATCGATGGCGATCGGCGACACGCTGGTCCAGCAGCTGGTCGGCCAGGGGCTCGCTGCCCGCCTCTCCGCCCGCCTCGGCGAGGGCGTCGTCAACGGGCTCCTCACCGCCCGCATCGGGCTCGCCGCCCTGGACCTCGTGCGACCGATGCCGCACATCGGGCTGCCGAAGCCGAAGCTCGGCGACATGCTCGGCGAACTCACCACCATGCCCGGCGGCGGGACCCGCTAGACTGCCGGCGCGACAGCGCCGCGGCCGATTCGGGGGCGGCGGGCCGGACCGGAGACCCCATGCAGCGCCTGCGCCACCTAGGACCCATGCTGCTCGGCCTCCTGTCCGGCACCGCCTGCTGGCTCTCCCTGGACTACCGGCCCGATCTTCTCTTCTTCTCGTCCTTCATACCGGGCGCGGGGCGCGTCTCGGCCCTGCCCGGCGTCGTCTTCGGCCTCGCGGTGGCGCTGGCGCTGCGCTTCTCGGGGCTCGCCAGCGTCCGGCGCCTGCCGCTTGCCATCCTCCTCGTCGTCCTCGGCTGGGGCCTCGGCTTCCATGCGGCGATGATCACCGGCATCCCCCTGGAGGCGCTCATCGCGGGCCCGGATTCCCGCCCCGGCGACGCCGGCCCGCGGCTGGCGCTCGCCGTCGCGCTATCGATCGGCAGCCTCGTCGGCGGCGCACTCACACTGTTCGCCTTCGCGACCGCGACGGAGGCCCGGCTGTCGCGCGCCCGCTGGGCGACCGGCCTCGCGCTCGGCGTCCTCGTCTCCGTGATGGTCGGCACCGGCGTGGGGCTCGAGGAGGAGACGCGCTTCTGGATCTCCCTCTTCGTGCTCTGGCAGAGCACCATGATCGTCGCCGGACTGTCCTCGGTGGCCGAGGCCCGGGAAAAGACCGCCGCACCCGCTGCCGGTTGACCTCCCTCAAGGCCCGCCGCCGGCGGCCGGCCTAGGGTCGCCGGAGACAACGAAGGGTGCCCGCCATGTTCAACAAGATCCTCGTCCCCGTCGACCCCTCCGAGGTCGCCTTCGCCGCCCGTGCGCTCGAGACCGCGGCGGGCCTCGCGGCCCAGTCGAAGGGCACCGTCCGCGTGGTCGCCGTGATGCCGATCGTCGGCGGCTACGTCACCGAGTTCCTGCCGGCCGACTTCGACGTCCAGGCCGAGCGCCAGGCCGAGGACGCGATCCGCAAGGCCGTGGCGGCGGGCGGCCTCGACGCCGGCCGCACCGAACTGTCCATCCGCACCGGCAGCGTCTACCACGAGGTCGTCGACGAGGCTTCCGAATGGGGCGCCGACCTGATCGTCGTCACCTCCCACCGCCCGTCCATGTCGACCTACCTGATCGGCTCCAACGCCGCCAAGATCGTCCGGCATGCCCCCTGTTCGGTCATGGTCGTGCGCGAGTGAGAGCCGCGGCCGGCGCGGCGCCTCAGCGGACCAGTTCGCGCGCCGCCCGGTCGAGCCCCTCCAGGGTCAGCGGGAACATCCGCTCGCCCATCAGCTGCCGGATCATCTGGATGGAATGCGTGTAGGACCAGTGCTTCTCCGGCACCGGGTTCAGCCAGACCGCCTTGGGGTAGACCTGCGTGACCCGCCCGAGCCAGACCGACCCGGCCTCCTCGTTCCAGTGTTCCACCGAGCCGCCCGGATAGGTGATCTCGTAGGGGCTCATCGAGGCGTCGCCGACGATCACGACCTTGTAGTCGTGCGGGTACTTGTGGAGGATGTCGAAGGTCTGGATCCGTTCGGCGGCACGCCGTCGATTGTTCTTCCACACGGTCTCGTAAAGGCAGTTGTGGAAATAGAACCACTCCATCGTCTTGAACTCGGAGCGGACCGCCGAGAAGAGCTCCTCGCACACCCGCACATGGTCGTCCATCGACCCGCCCACGTCGAAGAAGACCAGGAGCTTGATCGCGTTTCTGCGCTCCGGGCGCATCTGGATGTCCAGATAGCCGTGGTGCGCGGTGGAGCGCACAGTCCCGTCGAGGTCGAGCTCGTCGGCCGCCCCGGTCCGTGCGAACCGGCGCAGCCGCTTCAGCGCCACCTTGATGTTGCGGGTGCCCAGGTCGAGCGTGTCGTCCAGGTCCTTGAACTCGCGCTTGTCCCAGACCTTGACGGCCCGCCGGTTCCGGCTGCGATCCTGCCCGATGCGGATGCCTTCCGGGTTGTAGCCGTAGGCGCCGAAGGGCGAGGTTCCGGCGGTCCCGATCCATTTCGAGCCGCCCTGGTGCCGGCCCTTCTGCTCCTCGAGCCGCTGCTTCAGCGTCTCCATCAGCTTGTCCCAGCCGCCGAGGGACTCGATCAGCGCCTTCTCCTCGTCGGTCAGCGTCTTCTCGGCGAGCTTGCGCAGCCACGACTCGGGAATCTCGGCGGTCAGCGTCTCGGCCATCAGGTCGAGCCCCTTGAAGACGGCACCGAAGACCCGGTCGAACTTGTCCAGGTTCTTCTCGTCCTTCACCAGGGTCGCGCGCGCGAGGTAGTAGAAGTCTTCGACCCGCTTCTCCGCCAGGTCCTTCTCCAGCCCCTCCATCATCAGGAGGTATTCGCGGAGCGACACCGGGATGCCCGCCCCCTTGAGCTCGGTGAAGAACCTGACGAACATGGGCCCCTGTCAGCTCTTGCGCAGGGCGAGCGAGACGTAGTCCACCGTCTTGCCGCCCTTGTCCTTTCCGCTGACCTTGAGTGCGATCTGCTCGGCCCCGACGAAGGTCAGGGCCAGCAAGCTCGTCTCGCCGGACTCCGAGGTCACGCGCATCGACAAGGTATTGCCGGTGAGCCGTCCCGACAAGGAGGCCGTGCCCCGCTCCGTCCCGCCCTGGAAGGTGCCGACGAAGTCCCGCGTGGCGTCGCTGTAGCGGAGCACCACGCTCAGCTGCGCGCCCTGGGCGGCGCCGTCGCAGCTCCCGGTGATGGTGACCTGCTGGCCCGCCGGCGTCCCCGACAGGCGGCAGGTGGTCGCCCCCGCGGCGGCGGCCGGATCTGTCTTGACCGTGCCGGATCCCGACCAGGCGCCCCCGAGCCGGCCGAAGAAGCCGTTGATGTCCTGCGCCGCCGCGGGCGCGGACAGGCCGACGACGGCCGCGAAGGCCATGGCCGCAATCAGTCTCATAGGGATGCACCTCGCGACATCGTCGGGCGGATCCGACGGCCGGGACCGTCGGTTGGTCATGGTCATCCGGCTGCGGGAAGCTTAGGCTCGGCCCGGACTCGATCGATCTTCTAACGCCCTTGCCGGACCCTGTCATGCCCGAAACTGACAACAAGCCGTCTCCGGATGCCGTTACGACAACCGCATGGCTTCGCGAGCACGCCATCGACGAAGTGGAATGCCTCGTTCCCGATATGAACGGCATCATGCGGGGCAAGATCGTGCCGCGCGAGGACTTCATCCGCGCCCTCGGCGACCAGGGTATCCGCCTGCCGGAATTCATCTTCTTCCAGGGCGTCACCGGCGACACCGCCGACGAGTCCGAGGTGGTCAACCCGCTCGACCGCGACGTCCGCGTGGTCCCCGACCTCGCCACCCTCCGGGTCGTCCCCTGGTACCGCGAGCCGACCGCCCAGGTGATCTGCGATTCCTACTTCGCCGACGGCTCGCCCGTCGACTTCGCGCCGCGCTCGGTGCTCCGCCGCGTGGTCGGCCTCTACGCTGCCCGCGGGCTCCGGCCCGTGGTCGCCCCGGAGCTCGAATACTACCTCGTCGCCCGCAACGACGACCCGGATCTGCCGCTCGGCGTGCCGATCGGCCTGTCCGGGCGGCGCGAGTCCGGTCGGCAGGCCTACGGCATCGAGCACGCCAACGACTTCGACCACGTCGTCAACCTGATCTACGACTACTGCGAGGCGAGCCGCATCGAGATCGCCACCATGGCCCACGAGGCCGGCCCCGCCCAGCTCGAGATGAACTTCCGCCACGGCGACCCGATCGAGCTCGCCGACCAGACCTTCCTGTTCAAGCGCACGGCCCGCCAGGCGGCCCAGAAGCACGGCATGGTCGCCACCTTCATGGCCATGCCGCACATGGGCGAGCCCGGCTCCGCCACCCACATCCACCAGTCGATCGTCAGCCTCGCCGACGGCCGCAACATCTTCGCGCATGCGGACGGGTCCGACGCCCCCGCCCTCCTCCACTACATCGCCGGCCTGCAGCGCTACGTGCCCGCCGCGATGTCGCTCTACTGCCCGAACGTGAACTCCTACCGCCGCATCCGCCTGGAGTCGGACGCGCCCATCAACGTCCACTGGGGCCGGGACAACCGCACCTGCGGCCTGCGCGTGCCCGACAGCGGCCCGGAGTCGCGCCGCGTGGAGAACCGGGTCATCGGGGCGGATTCCAACCCCTACCTGGCCATGGCGGCCACCCTCGCGGCCGGCCTCGTCGGCCTCGACGAGGCGCGCGAGCCGGAGCCCGTCGTCACCGTCAACGCCCACACGCTCGGCGTCTCACTCCCCGCCCACCTGCCGGAGGCCCTCGACATGCTGGACGAATGCGAGCCCCTGAAGGCCGTGCTCGGCCCCCGCTTCGTCCAGGCCTTCATCGACGTGAAGCGGATGGAGTGGCGGCTCTACAACCGCGTGATCTCGAGCTGGGAACGCGAGTACCTACTGATGAACGTCTGATGCCGGACCGACGAAGGTCCGACCGGCACCCAGCCCGTCCGACGGGCGCCGTCGGTCCGGGCCGGGCCGGAGGCGGCGGACCGCGCGGGGGAACGCCGTCAGAAGACAAACTGGTTCGCGTCGAGATCGGAGAGGTGCAAGCCCTCGAGCGTCAGGTGGGCCGTCCCGATGGTGATGACCACGTCCATGCCGACCTGCGAGGCGTGGCTGAGGAGCCCGGCCCAGGAGGTGACCCCCGCCACGTCGATGTCGATGCGGTCCCCGGCGTCGCCGTGGAAGTCGGTGATGTGGTCGTCGCCGGCGCCCCACTTGAAGAGATCCGCCCCGCGCCCGCCCGTCAGGGTGTCGTTGCCGGTCCCGCCGTCGAGCGTGTCCCGCCCCGCCCCGCCGTCGAGGACGTTGTCGCGGCTGTTGCCGAGGAGCGCGTTTCCGAGCCGGTTCCCCGTCCCGTGGATCGCCGTGCCGGTCAGCTCCAGGTTCTCGACGTCGTCGCCGAGCGTGAAGTCGACCGAGGCCTTCACCAGGTCCGTGCCGTTGTGCCGGCTCTCCATGACGCGGTCGTCGGTCGAGTTGACGATGTAGGTGTCGTCGCCGCGCCCGCCCCAGAGCTTGTCGGCCCCCGTGCCCCCGTCGAGCACGTTGTCGCCCCGGTTGCCGACCAGAATGTTGTCGAGAGCGTTCCCCGTTGCGTCGATGGCGGCGGAGCCGGAGAGCACGAGGTTCTCCACGTTGGCGTCGAGCGTCCGCGTGACGAAGGAGAGCTCGGTGTCGGTCCCGTGATTCGCCGTCTCGACCACCTGGTCGCCGCTGTCGTTGACCACGTAGATGTCGTTGCCGTCGCCGCCGGTCATCGAATCGACGCCGTGGTGACCGCGGATCAGGTCGTCCCCGGTCGTCCCCGTCAGGGTGTCCGCCCCGGCCGTGCCGCGCACCACGTGGCGCCGGTCTAGGAAGTCGGCGAAGAGCCACGGATCCATGTCAGGACCGAAATGGTTCCGGTGGACGTGCGAGAAGTCATGGGCACCGAACATGGGCAATCCGATCCAGACGCAACAGGCGAGGGCCGCCGGCCCTCGTCGCCGAGACTGCACGAGACCGCTTAAGGTTTCCCGAACGTGCTGAAAAGTATGCGCTTTTGAGTCGAATCCCGGTCAGCCGGGCGTCAGGCGACGCCGAGCTTCTTCTGCAGGCTGGTCGAGCTCGTCGTGTACTGGAAGACGATGCGCTGGTTGGGCGCGATGATCCGCTTGGCCGCCTGCGCCATCAGGGCCACCTCGTGGAAGCCCGAGAGGATCAGCTTCAGCTTGCCCGGATAGGTGTTGATGTCCCCGACCGCGAAGATGCCCTTGACCGAGGTCTCGAACTTCTCGGTATCGACCGGGATCAGGTTCTCGTGGAGATTGAGCCCCCACTCGGAGATCGGGCCAAGCTTCATGGTGAGCCCGAAGAAGGGCAGCATGCGGGTGCAGGGCACGTCGAGCACCGAGCCGTCGTTCTGCTTGACGGTCGCCGTCTCGAGCTGGCCGCCCTGGCCCTTGAGGCCCGTGACCTGCCCGAGCCGCAGGTCCATCGCGCCGTCCGACACGAGCTTGCGCATCTGCTCGACCGAATGCGGCGCCGCGCGGAACTCGTCGCGCCGGTGCAGGAGCGTCACCCGCCGCGCGATAGGCTGCAGGTTGAGCGTCCAGTCGAGCGCGGAATCGCCGCCGCCGACGATCAGGATGTCCTGGTCGCGGAAGGCCTCCATCTTGCGCACCGCGTAGAAGACCGAATGGCCCTCATACGCCTCTATGCCCGGCACCGGCGGCCGCTTCGGCTGGAACGAACCGCCGCCCGCCGCGATGACGACGACCTTGGCGTGGAAGAGCGTGCCGGCGTCGGTGCCGATCAGGAAGGTGCCGTCCTCGCGCTTCTCCAGTCGCTCCACCATTTGCGAATAGTGGAAGGTCGGCCCGAAGGGCTTCGCCTGCTCCATCAGCTTGTCGACGAGTTCCTGGGCGCCGACGATCGGGTAGCCGGGGATGTCGTAGATCGGCTTCTCCGGATAGAGCTCCGTGCACTGCCCGCCCGGCCGGTCGAGGATGTCGATCAGGTGGCACTTCATGTCCAGGAGGCCGAGCTCGAAGACCGCGAAGATGCCGACCGGGCCGGCTCCGATGATGACGACGTCGGTGGTGATCGGTTCGGACATGGATCTGCCGTTGGCAAGGGCGGCGCGGCCGCGGGAGGAAGGATCGGCTCATATAATCGGGTCGCCGCGGCCGCGCGAGGTACATTTCACTCCCGGCATGCCGAAGCGGGGATTCCCGTACCCCCGGGATGGGCTCCGCCGCATCCGGGCGGCGCGGCGCGCGGACCGTCGCGCCCGGATCATGTCCGCAACCCGGATCAAGCCGCAGCCGCTATGGTCGCCGGCATCGGAGGCGGACGGATGCGCAGGGACGCGACCCGGAAGAGTTATGTCGAGCGGATCGAGCGCGTGGTCGCCCGGGTGGCGGCCCATGTCGACGGCCGGCGGGACGGGGACCTCACCCTCGACGAACTGGCCGGGATCGCCTGCCTGTCCCGCTGGCACTTCCACCGGATCTACCGGGCCATGATGCAGGAGACCGTGGCCGGGACGGTCTCCCGGCTCCGCCTCGCCCGAGCCGCGGCCGACCTCCGGGAGAGCGCCCTGCCCGTCCCGGTCGTCGCGCGGCGCGCCGGCTTCGGCTCGGCCGCCGCCTTCACGCGCGCCTTCAGGGCCCGCTTCGGCGTCACCCCGGCCGCCTATCGCCGGGCCGGCTCCGTCGCCGAACCGCCCCGTGCCCTCGTCCCGAACGCCTCGGAGGACCTCGACATGCTGGACGTGACAGTCGCCCGATATCAGCCGCTTCGCTGCGCCGCCGTGCGCCACCGCGGGCCCTACGGCGAGATCGGCCGCGCCTTCGACCGCCTGCTCGCCTGGGCCGGCGCCAGGGGGCTGATCGGCCCCGCAACGCGCTGCCT
Organism: Prosthecomicrobium sp. N25; assembly: GCF_037203705.1. NCBI lineage: Bacteria > Pseudomonadati > Pseudomonadota > Alphaproteobacteria > Hyphomicrobiales > Kaistiaceae > Prosthecomicrobium > Prosthecomicrobium sp. N25. Next base: position 269,737 of record NZ_JBBCAT010000005.1, on the reverse strand, counting down.
CGCCATCGGCTACGACGACCCGGGCTCGGTTCCGCCCGAGGATCTGCGCTCGGCCGCCTGCCTGGTCGTCGGCCCCGGTGTCGCACCGGAGGGCGAGGTCGAGATCCTGACGGTCGCCGGCGGCCTCCACGCCGTCCACGTCCATCACGGGCCCTACGAGGACCTCGGGACCGCCTATCGCCGGCTCTACGGGGAGTGGCTGCCGTCGAGCGGCCACCAGGCCGCCGACGAGCCGCCCTTCGAGGAATACCTGAACGACCCGCGCCGGACGGCCCCGCAGGACCTCCTCACCGCAATCCACATCCCGCTCGCCTGAGCGGGATCCGCCTCAGGCCTGGCGCTCCGGCACCCGGACGACGAGCCCGTCCAGGTCGGCCTTCACCTTGATCTGGCAGGAGAGCCGCGAGGTCGGCCGGACGTCGTAGGCGAAGTCCAGCATGTCCTCTTCCATCGGTTCCGGAGCGCCGACCTTCCCGTACCAGGCCTCGTCCACATAGACGTGGCAGGTCGCGCAGGCGCAGGCCCCGCCGCACTCCGCCTCGATGCCCGGCACCGCGTTGCGCACGGCGTTCTCCATGACGGTCGAGCCCTGCTCGGCCTCGACCACGTGCTCCTGACCGTCATGGGTGATGTAGGTGATCTTGGCCATCGAAAGCCTCGGGCTCGGCGGGGGGGAAGTGGAGAGCCCGAGATAAACGGTTGGGCCGGAACGTCAAGGGTTCGGCTCGCGAAGCGCCCATGCGCCGCGACCCGCCGCGGTCAGTCCTCCAGGACGTCGCGGATGAAGCCGTTCGCCTCCTCGACCGCGCGGGCGAGCTCGGCCAGGATGCGGGCCGCGTCGCCGGCGGGCAGGTCCTTGCGCTCGGCCGCCTCGGCGAGCCGTGCGACCCGGACCGCGCCGATGCCGCGGGCGCTGCCCTTCAGCGTATGGGCCGCCATGAACCGCTGGTCCGCCGCCTCGGCCGCCCGGATGCGCTCCAGAAGTCCCCTCGACTGCCCGAGGAAGAGCCGGAGCACCTCGCGCTCGAGGTCGCGGCTGCCGAACGTCAGCCGGGCGAGGTGGGCGAGATCCACGGGCCGGTCCTGGGCCGGGAAAGGCGCCGCCGGCACCGGACCATGATCCACGTCACGCATCGTCGAAGGCATGCTGCCCGTCCCGTTCGCTACCGGACCGCGCGTCCGTGCCGCTGAGAGAAGCCCGCCCGCCGCCAATCCGGAGTAAAGTTCCGTGGGTTGCGCCGTCTCATTCGCGAACAGGGTGAAGAAACCCTTGCGCGCCCGGCGCGGTTAACGAGCCGTTGATCCACCCCCGCCGGCCGGTCCGGAAAACCCGCGGTGCGCGGCCCCGGGGAGCCTGCCCGCGGCAGCGCGTGGTGACCGCATTGGTAAACACCGCCGGGCGCCACCCGCCCGGACCCCTCTCGGGGGACCGATTCGGTGCCCGGTTGCGTGCCCAGGTGCGCTGCCGCGTCGATCTCTTGGTTCTTCCTTCGTAATCCTTGAAGCGATAGAGGGAGGAGCAGGCGGGAGCAGGCGCCCCGGACGAGCCGCGTTAACGATGATCGGGGATTCCGCCCCCCCGGTGTTTCAACTTCGTTAACGACCCGTTACCATCGGGCTTGCGGCAACTTGTGAGGAGGCTGGGTCGGCGGGTTCGCCCGACCGACCGTAGCCTGGTCCGACTACGTTTTCGTCTTGATCCAGGACGGGAACGACAGATCGTCGACTGTCCGGATCTTTCCGGACGGCGGGAATGCGTGAGTTGAGAGTACGGACGCGAGGCGACGGATCACGATGGCGACCAATCAGAACAAGCAGATGGACCCTGCCGAGGCAGCCCTTTCGGCCGTCGAGGAAGCCCTGAAGCTGGATTTCGGCGGTCCCGAGGAGACCCCCACCGCGGCTCCTGAGAGCGCCGCGGCGCCCGAGGTCCCGCCCCCGCCCCCGCCGGCGCCCGCCCCCGCCGCCGCCGAGACCAAGGCCGAGAAGCCGTCCGCCGGCCGGCGCCTGTTCGGCCGCTCGTCCAAGATGGTGAACGCGGCCGCGACCGGCCCCGAGCCCGCCCTCTTCACGCCCCAGTCCGCGCCCGTCTCGGCCAGCATCTCGCTGTCGGAAGAGCCGACCCTGATCTTCGAGCCGGCGGCGACGCCCCCGGCCTCGGCCGCGGCGTCGGCCGGGCCCGCCGCCCCGGCGCCCGACCCGGCACCGCGACCCTCGCCGCGCCTGCCCGCCAACGACGACCGCCAGACCGTCTCCGCCCTCGTGCTGCGGGCCAACCAGAAGCCGAGCGCCGCCCCCTACTGGATCGCCCTGATCGCCTCCATGGCCTGGGCCGGCTTTGCCGGCACCGTCGCCTGGCAGATGCGTGTCGAGGGCGCGACCGGCCCGACCGCCATGATGTGGTCCCTGGTCGCCGTCGTAGTGCCGGTCGTCGCCTTCTGGGTCTTCGCCCTGATGATCCGGCGCGCCCAGGAACTGCGCATTGCCTCGCGCTCGATGACCGAGGTCGCCCTTCGCCTCGCCGAGCCGGAGATCGTCGCCAAGGACGCCCTCGTGTCGCTCGGCCAGGCGATCCGCCGCGAGATGGCCGCCGTCGGCGACGGTCTCGACCGCGCCGTCGCGCGCGCCAGCGAACTTGAGATCCTGGTCCACAACGAGGTCGCCTCGCTGGAGCGCGCCTATGGCGAGAACGAGCTGAAGATCCGCAGCCTCATCGAGGAGCTGGTCAATCAGCGCGAGGCCATCGCGCACAATGCCGAGCGCGTCCGCACCGCCATTACGGGCGCGCACGAAACCTTCGCGGGCGACCTCGGCCAGGCCCGGGACCGCATCGCCGAGGTGGTCGACACCGCGACCGCCCGCCTCGCCGGCTCGCTCGACGACCGCGGCGCCGACCTCGCCGCCCGCATCGAGCGGTCGACCGAGACGCTGATCTCGAGCCTCGCCGAGCAGGGCACCCAGGTCACCGACCGGATTTCCGTCGCCACCCGCGACGTCACCGACCAGGTCGCCGGCCTCGGCGCGGACGTCGCCGATCGCATCGCCACCGCCGGCCGCATCGTCTCCGAGACCCTGACCCTCAAGGGCGGCGAGGTCGCCGACCTGCTGAACCGCACCGGCACGACCCTGATCGACACCTTCTCGGACAAGAGCGTCGGGCTCACCGAGGAGGTCTCGCGCATGAGCAGCGAGGTCGTCCAGCTCCTGTCGAGCCGGACGGACCAGCTGACCGAGACCCTGAACCGGACCACCACCGAGCTCGTCACGACCGTGACCGAGCGGACGAGCTTCGTCACCGAGAGCTTCGCGACCACCGGCAGCGCTCTCATCGACACGCTGACCGAGCGCTCGGCGAGCCTCGGCGACACGCTGGAGCGCACCGGCGCCGCCGTGATCGACCGCCTCGCCGAGACCGGCAGCACCATGGTCGAGACCCTGAACGACCGCGGCACCGTCTTCGCCGACCGCCTGCAGGCCACCGGCACGACCCTGATCGATACGCTGACCGAGCGCTCGACCAGCCTGAACGACACCCTGACGCTCACCGGCACGGTGCTCGTCGACACCCTGACCGAGCGCACCCAGTCGGTCACCGAGACCCTGTCGCGCACCGGCAACGCCCTGATCGACACGCTGACGGAACGCTCGAGCGCCCTCGACGCCCGCCTGGGCCAGACGGGCCAGAGCCTCGTCGACACGCTCACCGAGCGGTCCGCCTTCGTCAACGACAGCCTGACCCAGACCGGCACCACGCTGATCGACAGCCTGACCGAGCGTTCGACCGTCATCAGCGACACGTTCAACCGGACCGCCACCAACCTCATCGACACAATCACCGAGCGCACGGCCCTGGTGAACGACACCCTCGGCTCCACCGGCGCCACCCTGATCGACACGCTGACCGAGCGCAGCCGTGCCGTCACCGAGACCCTGTCGACGACCGGCACCAGCCTGATCGAGACCCTGACCGAGCGCTCGACCAGCCTCAACGACACGCTGAGCAAGACCGGCGAGACCCTGATCGGCACGCTGACCGACCGCAGCCGCTCGCTGACCGAGACCCTGTCCTACACGGGCGCCACGCTCATCGACACGCTGACGGAGCGCAGCGACAGCGTCACCCAGGCCCTCTCCATGACCGGCGCGAGCCTGATCGAGAGCCTGACCGAGCGCTCGACCGCCGTCACCGAGACCCTGAACCGCACCGGCACCTCCGTGGTCGAGGCGCTTTCGGAGCGCAGCCGCTTCGTCACCGACAGCCTGTCCTCGACCGCCGACCAGCTCATCACCAATCTGCTCGACCGCTCGCAATCCGTCACCGAGGCCCTGTCGCGCACCGGCGAGAACCTCGTCGGCACGCTGACCGAGCGCGGCACGACCCTCAACACCACCTTCGCGTCGACCGGCCAGACCCTGATCGACACGCTGACCGACCGGTCCACCGCCCTCAACGACAACCTGAGCCGCACCGGCGACAGCCTGATCCGCCTGCTGACCGACACCGGCTCGACCCTCACCGACACCCTGTCGACCACCGGAACCCTGGTCGCCGAGACCATCCTCGATCGCGGCCGCGAGGTCTCCAACGACCTGCTCGCCCACGCCGACAGCATCGACAAGACCTTCTCGCGCACCGGCAGCGCCATCGCCGAGATGATCTCGACCCGCGGCACCGAGGTGACCACCTCGCTGACCCGCGCCGCCGACGAGCTGAACGGCCTCTTCACCGGCCGCTCGCACGAGATGGCCGAGACCATCGGCACGGCCGGCCGCGAACTCGTCGACCTGATCGACCTGCGCGGCCGCGAAGTCGGCGAAAGCCTCAACCGCGCCACGAGCGAGCTGAACGGCATCTTCTCCGGCCGCGCCGAGGAGGTTACGGGCGCCATCAACTCCGCCGGCCGCGAGATCGTCGACATGATCTCCCTGCGCAGCATGGAGGTCAGCGAGAGCCTCACCCGCGCCACGGGCGACCTCGATCGCCTCTTCGTCGACCGCAGCCGCGAGACCGCCGACACCCTCGGCACCGCCGGCCGCGAACTCGTCGAGCTGATCGCTGCCCGCGGCGGCGAGGTCGGCGAGCGGCTCGACCGGGCGACCGCCGAGCTCGACCGTCTCTTCATCGAACGCTCCGCCGAGACCATCGGCACCCTCGGCAGCGCCGGGCGCGAGATCGTCGACCTGATCGCCGCGCGCAGCGGCGAGGTCGGCGAGACCCTCGACCGCGCGACCGCCGAGCTCGACCGCCTCTTCGTCGAGCGCTCCGCCGAGACCGCCGGCACCATCGGCACCGCCGGCCGCGCCATCGTCGAGATGATCGAGGCGCGCGGCGGCGAGGTGGGACAGACGCTGACCCGCGCCACGACCGACCTCGACCGCCTCTTCGTCGAGCGCTCGGCCGAGACGGCCGACACGATCGGCACCGCCGGCCGCGCCATCGTCGAGATGATCGAGGCCCGCGGCGGCGAGGTCGGCACGACGCTGACGACCGCCACCGAGACCATCGAGCGCCTCTTCACGGACGGCGCCCGCCAGGCGGCGGGGACCATCGGCAACGCCGGCCGCGAGGTCGCCGACGTCATGGCCGCCCGCAGCGGCGAAGTCACGGACGCCCTGGAGCGCGCCGCCGACCAGCTCAACCGGCTGTTCGTCGAGCGCAGCCGCGAGACCGCCGACACGATCGGCCATGCCGGCCGCGACCTGATCGATCGCCTGTCCGAGCGCGGCGCCGAGTTTGGCGATACCCTCGTCCGCGCCACCCTCGGCCTGGAGGAGCTCTTCGACGGCCGCTCCCGGCAGGTCGCCGAAACGCTCGAGACCTCCGGCAGCCGCGTCGCCGACCTGATCGAGTCCCGCGGCGCCGAGGTGCGCGAGGCCCTGTCGCGCGGCGCCACCGAACTGACCCACATCTTCATCGGCCGCTCCCAGGAGGCCGCCGACACGATCAGCCAGGCCGGCCGTTCGGTGGCCGACGTGATCGCCCTGCGCAGCGGCGAACTCACCGGCACGCTGGACCGCGCCACCGGCGAGCTCGACCGGCTTTTCGGCGAGAATACCAGCGGCATCGCCCGCACCATCGACGAGACCGGCACCCGCATCGTCGACGCCATCGTGGCGCGCGGCTCGGAGGTCGACGCCGCCCTGAAGTCGACCGGCGAAACCCTCGTGGTCGACCTCAGCACCGCCGGCAGCGACATCACCGGCCGGCTGGACGGCGCCGGCAGCCGCATCATCGAGACACTGACGACCCGCGGCAGCGAGGTCGCCGGCCGCATCGAGGCCTCGCTGGAGCGCATCACCGAGACGCTCGGGGAGGACGGCACCGCCCTCGCCGACCGGCTCGAGGTCGCCGGCAGCCGCATCCACGACGCCGTCGTGCTGCGCGGCTCCGAGCTCGAGGACACCATCGTCCGCGCCGGCCAGGGCCTGGAGAGCATCATCGATACGCGCACCCGCGACTTCCGCGAGGCGCTGCAGGCGAGCCTCGGGGAGGTCTCGGACGGGCTCTCCGCCCGCACCGGGGAACTGGCCGAACGCCTCGCCAAGGCCGGCTCCGAGGTCGCCCGCCTCGTCGCCGCCCAGGGCGACATCGTCACCCAGCGCATGTCGAGCGTCGGCGGCGAGTTCCTGTCGACCCTGACGGCCCGCGGCCACGAGCTGACCACCGGCCTCGCCGACCGGATCACCTCGATCGACGACCTGGTCAACCACCGCGCCACCGCGGTGGTGGAGGCCCTCGGCGCCCGCTCCGAACAGATCCGCGACCTCCTCGACCGCCGCCTCGGCCTGGTCGACGAGACCCTCACCCGCAAGACGGTCGCCCTCGTCGACGCCCTCCAGGGCCGCACCGACGAACTGGCCGAGACCATCGAGGCCCGCACCGTCAGCCTCTCCTCGGCCATCGACGGCAAGATGGCCCACTTCGGCAACGCGCTGGAGAGCAAGGCGGACGAGGTCGGCAAGGTCCTGGAGAGCCGCGCCGCCGCCTTCGAGCAGACCGTCGCCGCCCGCGTCGACACCGTCGCCACCACCTTCGCGGAGCGCACCGACGCCTTCGCGGAGACGGTCCGCCAGCGCACCGAGCGCCTGGAGGAGGCCCTCGACCAGCGTGCCCGCCAGATCGGCGAGACCCTGATCGAGCGCACCCGCGAGATCGCCCGCGCCTTCGCGGAGGGCCAAGCCCACGCCACCACCCTCTTCGACGGCCGCCTCTCGGACATCGCCCGCATCCTCGACGGCCGCACCGGCGAGATCGCCGAGGGCCTGGACGGACGCACCCGCGAGCTCGCCTCCACCATGGAGGTCCGCGCCCGCGACTTCTCCGAGATGCTGTCCGGCCGCATCGAAGCCTTCAACGCCTCGCTCGGTGACCGCATCGGGGAGTTCGGCCAGAACGTCGAGGAGCGAGCCACCTTCTTCGACCGCCTCCTGCAGGAGCGCATGTCGGCGATCGGCAGCACGCTCGGCCAGGAGACCGACAAGGCCCGGCAGATCGTCGTCCGCACCATGGCGGAGGCCTCCGCCGAGATCGTCGGCAAGAGCGACGAGGCGCGCCGCGCCCTGGTCGACACCGCCCAGGCGATCGGCCTGCAGATCGAGGAGAACGTCATCGGCCGCACGAGCGCCGTCATCGACGAGCTCGACCGCCGCACCGAGACCCTGGCCTCCCTGCTCGACGGCCGCACCGCGACCGTGGTCCAGGAACTCGACCGCCGCACCGCGGACGTGGCCGGCCTGCTGGAGACCCGCACCTCCCTGGTCGTCTCCGAACTCGACCGCCGCACCAGCGACGTCGCCGACCTGCTGGCGGCGCGCACGGCGACCGTGGTGGAGGAGCTCGACCGCCGCACGGCCGAACTCGCCGGCCTCATCGAAGGCCGCACCGGCGACGCGGCCGCCCTCATCGCCGACCGCACCGCGACCGCCGTCACCGCCTTCGACGAGCGCACCGCCGGCCTCGCCAGCCTGGTCGATGCCCGCACCGAGGCCCTGACCGGCCTCTTCGACGGCCGCACCGCCTCCCTCGCCAGCCTCATCGACGGCCGCGCCGCCGAGGCCGCGACCGTCCTCCAGGCGCGATCCGCCGAGGCGGCCGCCCTCATCGACGGCCGGACCCACGCGGCCGCGAGCCTGCTCGACGAACGCACCGCCGCCGTCGCGACCCTGCTCGACGGCCGCACCGCCGAGATGGCCGAGCTGCTCGACCGCCGCGCCGGCGCCGTGGTCGGCGACCTCGATCGCCGCACCGCCGAGATCTCCTCGCTCCTCGGCGAGCGCGGCCAGCGCCTCGTCGACGCCCTGGAGGGTCGCACCGTCGCCATGGCGGAGCGGATCGGCGCCGCCGAGCGCCTGCTCTCGGAGAGCCTCGACCAGCGCACGGAATCCGCCGCGCAGAAACTCTCCGAGGCCCGCGACATCATCGCCGCGCTCCTGGAGACCCGGGTCGGCGAAGCGGTTGACCGCATCGGCAGCGCCCAGCGCGGCATCGCCGGCGCGCTGGCCACCCAGACCGGCCAGATGGTCGCCGGCATCGGCGAAGCGCAGGAGAGCCTGGTCAAGGCCCTCGACAGCCGCCAGATGGAGCTCGCCAACCGGACGAGCCAGGCCCGCGACGCCATCGCGGAGGTGCTCGACACCCGCACCGCCGAGATCTACGGCAAGCTCGCCGGCGCCCACGACGCCCTCGTGAAGGCGCTCGAGAGCCGCTCGAACGACCTCGCCGGCCGCGTCGGCCATGCCCGCGACCTGCTCATCGAGGCGCTCGACCGCAAGGGCCGCGACATCACCGAGGCCGTCGCCCGCCAGGGCATCGAGACCTCGCGCAGCGTCGCGGAGACCCGGGACCAGCTCGTCACGGCCCTCGAGGAGAAGAGCCGCGCCGCGGTCGCCGTCGTCGACGAGACCGGCGAGCGCATGCGCAAGGACATGACCGAGCTCCTGGAGCGCCTGACCCAGTCGAACCTGGTGCTGCAGTCCGTGATGACCCGCGCGGGCGAGAACCTGCGCGAGCTGGAGATGAACCTGACGCGCCAGACCGGCGACGTCCGCGAGATCGTCAAGCAGGCCGTGGCCGACACCCGCGCGGCCGCCGACACCCTCTCCGACGAGGTCGGCACGCTGAAACAGATCTCGGGCGACGTCCTGAAGGACGTGGCGGGCATCGCCGGCCGCTTCGACGAGCACACGGGGCGCCTGCAGGGCGCGGCCGAGCGCGTCGGCGGCGCCTCAGAGGAACTCGGCCGGACCATCGACGAGCGCCAGAAGTCGCTCGAGACCCTGGCCGAGACCCTGGTCGGCCGCACCCAGACGCTGGACGGGCTGGTGCGCGGCTTCGCCCGCGAACTGGAGCAGCATCTCGCCAACGCCGAAACCAGGACCCGCGAGGTCGGCACCTCCCTCAGCATCGGCGCCGAGAGCGCCGTCCGCTCGGTCCTCGGCCAGCTCGACCAGCTGCGCGAGACCGCCGACCAGGAGGGCACCCGCGCCGGCCAGTCCCTGCGCGCCCTGCAGGAGGCGATGGTCGCGGAGCTGACCCGCACGGTCGGCGAGACCACCACCCGCTTCGGCGAGGCCGCCGAGAAGATGCGTGAGGCCGCCCGCCTCATGCAGACCGAGCTCGACCGCACCCGCGACGAGCTCCGCCGCGGCGTCCTGGAACTGCCCAAGGAGACGGAGGACTCGACCGCCGCCATGCGCCGCGTCGTGACCGAGCAGCTCAAGGCCCTGAACGAGCTGACGAGCCTCGTCTCCCGCCAGAACGCCGCCTATGACGTCTCCCGCCCGCGCGGCCCGGAGCCGGCGCCCGCCCGCCGGAGCGGCGGATCGCAGGCCGCAGCGGCGGTCGCCGTGGAACGCGCGCCCGTCGCCCCACCGCCCCCGCCGCCGGTCCCGGTCGTCGAGCGCCCGGCCGTGGCCGAGCGCATCGAGCCGGTGCGCCCCGAACCCGCCGCCCGCCCGGAGCCCGCGCGTCCCGAACCCGCCCGCTTCGAGCCCGCCCCCCTGCCCGAGCCGCGCCGCGCGCCCGAGCCCGAGCAGCCCCGTGCCCGGGACATCCAGTCCCGCGGCTGGGTGGCGGACCTCCTGCGCCGGGCCTCCCAGGAGGAGGAGCAGGACGAGGGCTTCGAGGCCCCCGCCCCGCAACCCGAGCGCGCCCCGCACCACATCGTCGAGAGCCTCAACTCGATCTCGGTCGACATCGCCCGCGCCATCGACGACGAGGCCTTCCTCGACCTGTGGGAACGCTACAAGCGCGGCGAGCGGAACGTCTTCACCCGCCGGCTCTACACCCTGCAGGGCCAGCAGACCTTCGACGAGATCCGCCGCAAGTACCACCGCGACGGCGAGTTCCGCGCCGCGGTCGACCGCTACATCCGCGACTTCGACCAGCTCCTCCAGGAGATCGCCCGCACCGACCGGGACAACATCATGTCCCAGTCCTACCTGACCTCCGACACGGGCAAGGTCTACACCATGCTCGCCCACGCGGCCGGCCGCCTGGACTGACGGCCGACGGTGCTTCGAACGTCCGACACGGCGCGCCGGCCGACCGGCGCGCCGTCGTCGTTTCGGGCCCGCCCCCGCCTCTTGCCCCCGGCCCCTCCGCCGCCTACGACTCCTCTGCCGACCGTGCTGCCGGAGCCTGCCCATGCAGATCGCCCATCCGTACCTGATCTTCCTCGGCGACGTGCCCGACGCCCTCGCGGCGAAGACCGGGCTCGGGATCGTCGACTGGCGGCGCGACTGGTGCATCGGCCAGCACAGGCTGCCGGGCTGCCGGGCCGACGCGAAGCTGCCCGACGTCGGCATCCGGGAGGCGGCGCGCCTGGGCGCGAAGACGATGGTGGTCGGCGCCGTCAATGCCGGCGGCGTCCTCCCGGCCCACTGGGTCGGCTCGATCGTCGAGGCGCTCGACGCCGGGCTCGACGTGGCGAGCGGGCTGCACATGCGGCTCGGCGACGTCGAGGAGATCAAGGCCGCCGCCGACCGCAACGGCCGGCGCCTCTTCGACGTGCGCCACACGACGGAGCGCTTCGCCACGGGCAAGGGCACGAAGCGCACCGGCCTGCGCCTGCTCACCGTCGGGACGGACTGCTCGGTGGGCAAGAAGTACACCGCCCTCGCCCTCGAGAAGGAGATGCGCGGACGCGGCTACGACGCGGATTTCCGCGCCACCGGCCAGACCGGCGTCTTCATCTCCGGCCGCGGCGTCGCCATCGACGCCGTGGTGGCGGACTTCATCTCCGGCGCGGTGGAATGGCTTTCGCCCGACGCCGCGCCGAACCACTGGGACCTGATCGAGGGCCAGGGTTCGCTCTTCCACCCCTCCTTCGCGGGCGTCTCCCTCGGGCTCCTGCACGGCGCCCAGCCCGACGCCTTCGTGGTCTGCCACGAGCCGACCCGCACGGCCATGCGCGGCGTCCGCCATCCCCTCCCCTCGATCCGCGAGGTGATCGACCTGACGGTCGCCTGCGGTCGCCTGACCAACCCGGCGATCCGCTGCGTCGGCTTCGCGGTCAACACCGAGGCCCTCGACGACCGGGCGGCGCGCAGCCTCGTCGACGAGATCGCCACCGCCCACGGCCTGCCGGCGACCGACCCCATCCGCTTCGGCACCGCCCCGCTCGTCGACGAGATCGCGAGGATCTGGCCCGCATGACCGCGCCCCTGGACGTCTCCGTCGCCGTCGAGCGCTTCCCGATCGCCGGCACCTTCACGATCTCCCGCGGCAGCCGCACCGAGGCGGTGGTCGTGACCGTGACGATCTCCGACGGCCGCGTCGCCGGCCGCGGCGAATGCGTGCCCTACGCCCGCTACGGCGAGACCGTCGAGGGCGTCGTCGAGGCGATCGAGCGCATGGCCCCGGACGTCGCCACGGGCCGGGTCGACCTCGCCAACCTCGCCGGCGCGATGCCGGCCGGGGCGGCCCGCAACGCGCTCGACTGCGCCCTCTGGGACTGGCGCGCCAAGGCGTCCGGCATCCCGGCCGCCGAGACGGCCGGGGTCGCCCCGCTGAAGCCACTGGTCACCGCCTATACCCTGAGCCTCGGCACACCGGATTCCATGGCCGAGGCCGCCGCCGCCGCCGCGCACCGGCCGCTCCTCAAGGTGAAGCTCGGCGGCGAGGGCGACGCCGCCCGCATCCGCGCCGTGCGCGCCGCCGCGCCCGCGTCGACCCTGGTGGTCGATGCCAACGAGGCCTGGTCGCCCGAGATCTTCGCCGGCAACATGGCGGCCTGCGTCGAGGCTGGCGTGGCCTTGATCGAACAGCCGCTCCCGGCCGGCGCGGACGCGGCGCTCGCCGGCATGCCGCGTCCGATCCCGATCTGCGCCGACGAGAGCCTGCACGGCCCGGCCGACCTGGCGAGCCTCCGGGACCGCTACGACGCGGTCAACATCAAGCTCGACAAGGCCGGCGGCCTGACGACCGCGCTCGAGATCGCCGCCGGTGCGCGCGCGCTCGGCTTCCAGGTCATGCTCGGCTGCATGGTCGGCACCTCGCTCGCCATGGCGCCCGCCGTCCTCGTCGCCCAGTGGGCCGACTTCGTCGATCTAGATGGACCCCTTCTCCTGGCCCGCGACCGGAACCCCGGCCTCGTCTACGAGGGCTCGACGCTCCTGCCCCCGACGCCCGATCTCTGGGGCTGAGCCCGCAGCGCCTGCCAGACGAGGATCGCCGTCCCCGCCGCCGCCAGGCCGGCCATCACCCAGAAGCCCTGGACGCCGAGCCAGCCGTAGAGCGGGCCGGACGACAGCATGGCGATCGCCATGACGAGGCCCGTGAGCGTGACCGCGATGCCCTGCGCGCTGCCGGTCAGCCGGTCCGGCGCCGCCCGGGCGATGTAGACCATCGTGCCGAGATGGGTCGCCGAGAACGAGAAGGCGTGCAGGACCTGCACGGCCGCCCAGGCCCAGCGGCCCTCGATGACCGGGTAGAGCGCCCAGCGCGCGAGCGCCCCGCAGCCCCCGAGGATGAGGAGGCCGTGCGGCCCGAGCCGCGCCGTCAGCCGCGTGCCGAGGAAGAACAGGAACACCTCCAGCGACACGCCGAGCGCCCAGAGCGTGCCGATGAAGGCCTCGCCGAACCCGATCGAACGCCAGTAGAGCGAGGCGAAGCCGTTCTGCAGGGCGTGGGAGGACTGCACCAGCGCGATCCCGACCAGCACCGCCATCAACGGGCCGGACCGGAGGAGATCGGCGAAGCCGGACGGTCCCTTGCCGGCCTCCGCCGGCACGGCCAGCCGCGGCCCGGCCGCCGGCGCCGCCAGGATCATCGTCGCCTGCAGCCAGAAGGCCCCGGCCAGCACCAGGAAGACGGCCTCCGCCCCGGTCCGCGCGAACAGGATTCCGCCTGCCACGTTGGCGGCCACGTAGCCGAGCGAGCCCCAGACCCGCACCGCGCCGTAATCGACCAGGCCGCGCCGGACCATGGAGAGCGAGATCGTGTCGAGCCCCGGCGTGACCCCGTTCCAAGGCAGGGCCGTCAGGATCATGAGGCCGACCATCGCCGCGAAGGTCGTCGCGGTGCCGAAGGCCGAGAACGCGATCGCGGCCCCGAAAGCATAGGCGGCCACCACAGTCCGGCGTTCAGTCGCCAGATCCGAGATGAAGCCCAGCAACGGAGCGGTTCCGACGCGCATCAGCATCGGGACGGCCAGGATGATCGCGATTTCAGCTTCCGTCAGCCCGCGCCCGGCGAGAAAAATCGGAAAGAAGGGCCCGTGGATACCGAACGTGACGAAGGTGGCGGCATAGGCCGCCGCGAGCCGCCGCGCCGGGGAAAACAGAGAGGCCATGATTGCTCGGAGTCTCCGCTCCACTTAAACTTCGAATAAAGATTCGTCCGGTAGACAAGTCCGGACCTCGTAGGTCCCATGCCGCTACGGCAGGGAATCCAGTTCACGTCACGGGTGCAGTCCGCATGGCCAGCGACGCGGAGTCCTCATCCCTCCCCGCCGAGGATTACCAGGCGATCGAGGATGCCGTCATGGAGACGGCGAGGGGTCGTTGGTTCCTCGCGGAATTCGCCCGCCGGAACCGAGTCGCCGAAACCGCCGCCATCACCGCCACGCTGGAACGTCTCGAGCGGCTGATCAAGCGGGAACGACAGGTTCCCGACATCGACCGCATCCGCCTCGACCTCGCCGACATGGCCGAGGCGATCTCCCGCACCAAGCAGGAGATCGCGCAGATGAAGTTCGAGACCGACGAGGGCGGCCGTTTCGCCATGGCCTCGAACGAGCTCGACGCCATCGTCAGCCAGACCGAGCAGGCCACCAACGACATCCTGCTGAACGCCGAGCAGGTGCAGGAACTCGCATGGACCTTGCGCGAGGAAGGCGTGGACGGGGCTCTCTGCGACCGCCTCGACCAGTCCGCGACCGACATCTACACGGCCTGCTCCTTCCAGGACCTCACCGGCCAGCGAACCCGCAAGGTCGTCACGGTGCTGCGCTACGTCGAGAGCCGGATCAACTCGATGATCGGCATCTGGGGCATGGACGCCCTGACCGACATCGACATCGTTCCCGACGCGCAGGCCCAGGCCGACCAGCGGCCCGACGCGCACCTCCTGAACGGCCCTGCGCTCGTCGGCCAGGGCATCGACCAGTCCGCGGTCGACGACCTGATGGGGGACGGAGGCACGGACGCCGCGCCTGCGGCCGCCCCGCCCGGTCCGGACGCTGCGGACGGCTATTCGGGTCTCGTGATCGAGGACGACGTCGGGATCGTCGTGCCGGTGGAGACCGAGCCGGCCGGCGCCCGCGCGGACGTCTTCGCGCCCGCCGCGGCCGATGTCTTCGCCGCCCGCCCGGTCGAGGACACGCCCGACGTTTTCGCCGCCGCCGGGGAACCCGGGCCGGCCGCCGACGTCTTCGCGGACGCCGACGTCTTCGCACCGGCCGCGCCCCTCGCCCCGAAACGCAGCCGCACCGCTCGCTCGCGCCCGGCCACGGTCGGCAACACCGCCCTCGCGGTCGCGCCGGACGCCGAGGCCGTGGCGGCGGTCGCCGAGGAACCGGCGCTCGCCGTCGTGGCGAACGAGGACCCGATCGCGGTCCTCTCGGCCGAGGACCGCCTCCTCACCTTCGGCTGAACCCGGCGGGCCTCCGGGGCCGGCCGGCGGTCAGCCGACCGCGCGCGCCAGCGTGGTGCCGTCGATGTTGCCGCCCGACAGCACGATCGCGACCGTCTTGCCCGTCAGGTCGACCTTGCCGGTCAGCGCCGCCGCGAGCGCCACGGCCCCGCCGGGCTCGACCACGAGCTTCAGCTCCCGCGCCGCGAAGGCGACCGCCTGGAGCGCTTCCGCGTCGGTCACCACCAGTCCGCGCGTCACCCGCTCCCGGTTGATCGCGAAGGACATCACCCCCGGCATGGGCGTCAGCAGAGCGTCGCAGATCGATCCCGAGGTCCGGGCGTTGCCGACCCGCTCGCCCGCCGCGAAGGACCGGGCCTGGTCGTCGAAGCCGGCCGGCTCGACCGGGTAGATCTGCGCGTCCGGGGCGGCCGCCTTGACGGCGAGCGCGACGCCGGCCGTCAGCCCGCCGCCGCCGCAGCACACCAGCACCACGTCCGGCTTCAGCCCGAGTCGCGCCATGTCCTCGACGATCTCGAGCCCGACCGTCCCCTGCCCGGCGATGACGTGGAAATTCTCGAAGGGGTGGACGAGCGTCGCCCCCTTCTCGGCCGCGAGCCTTTCGGTCAGTGCGTCCCGGTCCTCGGTCGCCCGGTCGTACTCGACGACGGTCGCGCCGTAGCCCTGGGTCCGCTCCTTCTTGAGCGCCGGGGCGTCGGACGGCATCACGATGGTGGCCGGCAGGCCCAGGAGTTCGGCCGCGGCCGCGACGCCCTGCGCGTGGTTGCCGGACGAGCAGGCGACCACCCCGGCCGCCCGCGCCGCCTCCGGGATGCGCGAGACCGCGTTGTAGGCGCCGCGGAACTTGAACGAGCCCGTCCTCTGCAGGCATTCCGGCTTCAGGAACACCCGCCCGCCGGTCAGGCGGTCGAGGGCCGGCGACGTCAGGAGCGGCGTGCGCACGGCCTCGCCGCGAATGCGTTCGGCGGCGTCGCGCACGTCCTCGGGGGTCGGCAGGGTCGGCACGGCGGTCATGGCGGGTCCTCCGGTTGTGACCTGCCGGGTTATCAGGGCCCGCCGCCCGCGGCAAGGAAGCCGAGCCCCGCGCGGACCTCCGGCTCCGCAGGTAGGCCATGCATGCGGCGGAGGCTCAAAGATTCCTCGGACCATTGCCTCCCCGCCGCCCCTCGCGCATGATCCGCCCCCGCCACCGGCCCCCTTCGACGGCGGGCCGGGAGACAACGACAAGGGAGAACAGGAATGAAGCTCGTCCGTTTCGGGCCGAAGGGCGCCGAGAAGCCGGGGATCGTCGCTGCCGACGGGTCCATCCGCGACCTCTCCGGGAAGGCGGCCGACTTCGCCGATGCCGGCCTGACCATCGAGGCGATCGAGCGCATCCGCGCCCTCGACCCGATGTCCCTGCCGAAGGCGCCGGACGGCGTGCGCATCGGCTCCTGCGTGGCCCGCACCGGCAACTTCCTCGCCGTGGGCCTCAACTACGCCGACCACGCCGCCGAGAGCGGGCTGCCCGTGCCGAAGGAGCCCGTGCTCTTCAACAAGGCGCCGAACTGCCTCGCCGGCCCCGACGACGACGTCGTCCTGCCGCCCGGCTCGGTGAAGTCCGACTGGGAGGTCGAGCTCGCCATCGTGATCGGCCGGACCGCCTACCGGATCGACGAGAAGGACGCCATGGCCCACATCGCCGGCTTCTGCGTCTGCAACGACCTGTCCGAGCGAGAGTGGCAGATCGAGGGCACCGGCCAGTGGATGAAGGGCAAGTGCGCCCCCGGCTACGGCCCGCTCGGCCCCTGGCTGGTCACCCCCGACGAAGTCGGCGACGTCCAGGCTCTCGACATGTTCCTGGACCTCAACGGCCGGCGCGTCCAGAAGGGCTCGACCCGCACCATGGTGTTCGGCGCCGCCTATTGCGTGGCCTACATCTCGAAGTTCATGCAGCTCGACCCCGGCGACGTCATCACCACCGGCACCCCGCCCGGCGTCGGCCTCGGCATGAAGCCGCCGGTCTACCTGAAGGCCGGCGACACCATGCACCTCGGCATCGAGAAGCTCGGCGAGCAGAGGCAGAAGGTGGTCGCCTCCGCCGTTTGAGACGGCCTCCGCGCGGGGGCGAGGTCAGGGCACCTCGTCCCAGCGCTGCGGCGCCAGGTTGCCGCCGAGCGGCGCGATGAACACCGCGCTGCCATCGTCGGTGGCGTCGATCGCATGCAGGGCGGAGGCGGACGAGCCCGGCGGCAGCGCCATCGGCCATTGCACGGCGGGCCGGCATCCGGACGGGACCGGCAGCGGCGCCGAACAGGTCGGGCTCACGTCGAAGCCCGAGATCGTACCGACCCCCGTGAAGGTGGTGGTGCTCGCCGACACCCAGAGCCGCCAGGACGTCGCCAACGGCTGTCCGCGCAACGCGATGCCGTAGACGCCCAGGTCGCCGAAGCACTGGAGCT
The DNA here is from genome assembly GCF_037203705.1 of Prosthecomicrobium sp. N25. NCBI lineage: Bacteria > Pseudomonadati > Pseudomonadota > Alphaproteobacteria > Hyphomicrobiales > Kaistiaceae > Prosthecomicrobium > Prosthecomicrobium sp. N25. The sequence continues at coordinate 252,202 of NZ_JBBCAT010000005.1, read as the reverse complement.
CCTGCAGGAACGTCCCGTCGGTCCGGATGATCTGGACGCGGTGGTTGAGGGCGTCGGCGACATAGACCCGGTCGCAGGAATCCACCGCGATGGCGTGCGGGAGATTGAACTCCTTCTCGCCCGTGCCCGGCTGGTTGCCCGGCGCCGACCAGACGCTCCGCACGACGCCCGTCGCCGGCTCGATCGACAGGACGCGGTTGTTGAGCCCGCTGACGTCCCCGTCGGTCACCCACATGAGCCCCGAGCGGTCGAATCCGACGTCCGTCACCTTGTCGAACTGGACCGGATCGAGCCCGGAGCCCTGGCTCGTCTGGCCGCACCGGCCGACGCTGCCCTGGTAGACGCCCGACAGGGTGAACCTCTTGAGGCAGTGCCCGAAGCCGGTGCCGGCCGGGTTGGGCGGCGCCATGTCGGTCACCCAGGCGAAGGTGGTGCCGCCCGGCGTGGTCTGGAACCGGATCGAATGGGGATCACCGAGCTGGTCGGTCGCCCAGGACGCCAGGAAGTTTCCCGCCTGGCCCCAGATCGACACCGCAGGAGTCCCTCGTTGGACCATGAACAGGAGGTCCGTCCCCGGCAGCCGGGTCATCCAGCTCACGTTCTGGAAGCCGAAGGTCCCCTGCTGCGGAAACGTGCGGTCCTGGACGTATTCACCGCCGGCCCGCGCCGGTCCCCCCGCCACCAGGAGCGCCGCCGCGACCGCCGCCGCACTCCAGGCCCTGCGTGTACCCCCCGCCGCCGGTTGCCCCGGCTCCGCCCCGATCATGATCCGCCTCCCCGTCCGATGCCGCCCGATCCTCCTCGCGCTCACGTCGTGCTCGCGATCGGCGACCCGGCGACCCGTCCCGGAACCCGCCGGGCGGGCGCGGCCCGAGCCTCGGGGGGAACCTTGCACAGGGCCGGCAACGCGTAGAATTCGGCAGGAAACCAGACCGGAGACTCCTGGTAGAGGTAGTAGTCGGCGAGGGCGAGGCTCGTGCCCCCCTCCGCGATGGTCGACGCCGATTCCATGAACGTCACGGGACGGGCATGCGACCCGTCCGAGCCCGGAAACGGGCTGTACCAAGTCCAGAGATACCGGCCCTGCGGATACTCCGCGGTCGGCGGAAAGAGAACCGAGATGATGTTGGTCACCTGCCCCGGCGAGAGCACCGGATTGTCGGTCACCGACGCGTGGATGGTCCCCTGCACCGCGGGAATCCGAGCCCAGTCGGGCGGTTGCTGGCCGAGGCCGATGTTGCTGCAGGACAGCACGACGGGGACCGGGTAGCCCCGCTGCAGGAAGAAGATCTCGTTGTAGATGTAGCCCGATCCGGCATAGGGCGGGGGCTGGGTCCCGGCCGGCGCGACTCCGTAGAGGAGCGCCACCTGATCCTGGATGCCCGCCTCCGGATTGTACTCGTAGGACATGATCGTCGCCTGCGCCCGGTCGGTCGCCTCGCGGTAGGAGCCGTCCGGTTTCCACTGGTAGAGCACGACCGTCGGCAGCGGCAGGCTGGCGGAATCGACCGGCGTCATGATCGTGGTCATGAAGAAGCAAGAGTTCCAGACCACGAGCTTCTGCCCGCCGGGGTTGCCGGCCTGGAACCCCTGAATCGCCGGGTCGACCCACGTGTCGACGTTCGGGGTCGGGGTGCCGGCGAAGGTCGGGAAATACGTGAAGGAGAAGTTCTGGAAGAAGGCGAGTTGGGCGGGGTCTCCCTTCACCGGAGAGGCCGGCGCCGCCCCGAACATCATCCGGAACGGCAGCCCGGTCGTCGAATCGAACCAGATCCAGGTCGTCGCGTTGGAGCCCGCGACGGGCTGCTTCCACCAGTCGACCTCCTGGGCCGCCATCCAGTTGAGGGCCCCGGTCTGGAAGTACGAAGCGCCCGCCCCGAGCCAACTCGTCCCCGGGAGCGTCCAGCCCATGTCGACGGCCGTCCAGGTCGCCCCGCGATCGAGCGAGACCACGGTCCCCGAGGGCGTGATCTTGTACCACCACGTGCCGTAGTCGAGGCCGACCACACGCACGGACAGGACCTGCCCCTCGATATAGCCGACGAAGGCGAGGCACATCTGGAAGAAGGGCGTGTTGCGCGGATCGTTCGCGGGCGGCGGACTGTAGGCGTGCAGGAGCGCGGTGCACTCCCAGCCGGAGGGGAGTACGGGCGGGGCCGACACGTCCTTGCTGCACAGGGTCGGCGGCTTCGCGATTTGGAACGTGCCATGCGTGAAGTCGGCCATGCCGGGTCCTCCTCCCGCGAACGGCCCTGTCGCGGCGCTCGGACCAGGCGACCCGTCACGGACTTAGAGGACCCTAGATTGTATAGATCGGTATTGCAACTATTAATCGTGTACGTGCACGCCATCACGGCAGGCGTGCGGACGAGCTCGACAGACCTACCCATCCCGCGCGGCGAGGAACACGCCCTGGGTGATCCGCAGCCAGCCGCCGGTCCGCGCCCGCGCGGCCCGGTAGCTGTCGACGACCTCCTTCGACAGGGCGTCCTTCGCGGCGATCTCGCTCATCAGGTCGTCGGCGATGCGGGACGCCGCCGCGAGCACGTCGGCCGGCATGGCCTTGACCTGGACGCCGTGGGTGCCCTTCAGCACCTCCAGGCTCTGGGCGTTGTTCCACTCCGCGAGGGTCAGCGCCGTGGCGTGCTCGAGCCGGCAGGCCGCGGCGACGATCTCGCGCAGGTCGGCGGGCAGCGCCTCGAGCGCCTTCAGCGAGACGATCGCCTCGCCCGTGCCGTTCGGCTTGTTGAAGCCCGGACCGTAGTAGAGCTTGGTCACCTTGTGGTAGCCGAAGGCCGCGTCCGACCAGGGCGCCAGGACCTCGGCGGCGTCGACCACGCCGGCCTGCAGCGCCGGCAGGACCTCGCCGGTCGGCAGTGACACGGGCGTCGCGCCGAGCCTTCGGAACACCTCCCCGCCGAGCCCGACGATGCGGATCTTCAGCCCCTTCACGTCGTCGAGCGACGCGATCTCGCGCCTGTACCAGCCCGCCATCGAGAAGCCGGTGTTGCCGCCCATGTAGGGCTGCACGCCGAAGGGCCGGTACAGCTTCTCCCAGAGCGCCTGGCCGCCGCCCTGCTCGACCCAGATCATGTGCTCGAGCGGCGTCAGCCCGAAGGGCGCGGTCGTGTAGAAGGGCGCCGCCGGCATCTTGCCCTGCCAGTAGATCGCCGCCGTGTGCGCCATCTCGGCTGTCCCGCCCGCGACCGCGTCGAACGCCTCAAGCGCCGGCACGAGTTCCCCGGCCGCATAGACCTTCACGGTCAGCCGCCCGTCCGAGAGCTTGCCGATCGAGGCGGCGAGCCGCTCCGCCGAGACCCCCGGCCCGGGGAGGTTTTTCGGCCAGGACGTGACCATCTTCCACTCCGCCAGCCCCTTGGCGAGCGCGGGCGCGGCGAGCGGCGCGGCGGCGAGAAGGCCGGCGGCCCCGAGCAGGGAACGGCGGGCGAGCTTGGCGTCCGTCATGTCAGGCTTCCGGTCCCTTCCAGAGCGCATGGAAATGGTGCAGCGGCCCGTGCCCCGACCCGATCTTCAACCGGTCGGCCGCACGGATGGCGCGGGTCACGTAGTCCTTCGCCTCGGCGACCGCCGACTCCAGCGGCACGCCGAGCGCCAGTCCCGCCGCGATCGCCGAGGAGAGCGTGCAGCCGGTGCCGTGCGTGTTGCGCGTCGGGTGCCGCGGCGCGCGGTACCAGCGATGCCCCGTGGCGGAGACGAGCAGGTCGGCGCTCTCCGGCCCCTGACCGTGCCCGCCCTTGAGCAGCACCGCCTCGGGACCCATGGCCAGGATGCGGCGCGCCTGGTCCAGCATCTCCGCCTCGCTGGCCGCCGCGGCCTCGCCGAGGATCCGCCCCGCCTCCGGCAGGTTCGGCGTCACCAGCCCCGCGCGCGGGATCAGCACCGCCCGCAGCGTCTCGACCGCCTCGGGGACCAGGAGGCTCGCCCCGCTGGCCGCCACCATCACCGGGTCTAGCACGACGCGCGCCGGCTTCCAGCGGTCGAGACCGCCCGCGACCGCCCGGATCACCTCCGGGCGCGACAGCATGCCGATCTTCACGGCGTTGACGGCGAGGTCCGAGAAGACAGCGTCCATCTGCTCGCGCACGAACTCCGGCGGCACGTCGTGGATGCCGGTCACGCCCAGCGTGTTCTGCGCGGTCAGGGCCGTGATGACGCTCGCCCCGTAGACGCTGAGCGCCGAGAAGGTCTTGAGGTCGGCCTGGATGCCGGCGCCGCCGCCCGAATCCGAGCCCGCGATGGTGAGCGCGATCGCCGTCACGGCTGACCTCCCCGCCCCTTCTCGACCTCCATCCGGAGATCCCGCGCCGCCGCCCCGGGATCGGTTGCCGCCATGATGGCGGAGACGACCGCGATGCCCCTGGCCCCGGCCCCGAAGACGCCGGCGACCTCTCCGAGCCCGATGCCCCCGATCGCCACCACCGGCAGGTCCGTCATCCGGACGACCGCTGCGAGGCCCTCCGGCCCGATCGCCGCGCCGGCGTCCGCCTTCGTGGCGGTCGACCGGACGGGCCCCGTGCCGAGATAGTCGACCGAGCCCAGGCTGCCCGCCGACGCCGCGAACTCCACGGGCGAGCCGACCGACAGGCCGACGATCCTGTCCGGCCCGAGGAGCCGGCGCACGTCGGCCGGCGCCATGTCGTTCTGCCCGACATGCACCCCGTCAGCGTCCGCCGCCAGCGCCACGTCCACCCGGTCGTTGAGGATGAGCGGGATGCCGCGAGGCGCCAGGATCTGCTTGAGAAAACGGGCCTGCTCGACCAGGACCCGGGTCGGAGACACCGGGTCGCGCAACTGCACCATCGTGACCCCGCCCTCGATCGCGGCCTTCACGGTGTCGACCACGCCGCGCGGCCCGGCCAGCACCGGATCGGTCACCAGGTAGAGGCGGAGGTCGAACAGATGTCTCACGTCGTGATCTCCTCGATGGAAGCGTTGCGGGCGAGGTCGCGGGCGTCGAGACCCAGGAGCGCGTCGCAGAGCTCCGCCGGCAGGTGCCCCGCCCCGCGGCAGCGTTCGCCGGCGATCCGGCCCGCCGCCGCGTAGACCGCCAGGGCCGAGACCGTTCCCTCGTAGGCGGGCGCCACCGCCGCGAAGGCGGCCACCACCCCGGAGAGCGCGCAGCCGAGCGCCGTGGAGAGCGGCATCAGCATGTGGCCGCCCCGGATCGCTGCCGCCCGGACCCCGTCCGTCACGTAGTCGACCTCGCCCGTGACGGCCACGACCGCGCCGGAGGCCCGCGCCAGGTCCAGGGCCGCATCGATGGCTGCGTCCGAGCCGGCGATCGAATCCACCCCCCGGCTCGCCCCGGACGAGCCCGCGAGGCTCAGGATCTCGCCGGCGTTTCCGCGCACGACGGACGGCTTCAGCGCCAGGAGCGCCGTCGCGGCCTCGGTGCGCAGCCGCGTCGCGCCGGCCGCGACCGGGTCCAGGACCCAGGGCTTGCCGCTTGCCCGCGCCGTGGCGGCCGCCGCCTTCATGGCGGCGATCCAGGGCGTCGACAGCGTGCCGATGTTCACGACGAGGCTGTCCGCGATCCCGGCGAACTCCTCCACCTCCTCGCCCGCATGCACCATCGCCGGCGAGGCGCCGAGCGACAGGAGCACGTTGGCCGAGACGGTCATCGCCACGTAGTTGGTGATGGCGTGGACCAGCGGCCGGCGTGCGCGCACCGCCTCCAGGTCCAGCCAGGCGCGTTCGATCGGCGTCATGACAGTCTCGCCCTTTCCCGGATGGTGTCCGCGTCGAGCCCGTAGAGGGCGTCGAGGATCGCGATTGCGAAGGAGCCCGGGCCGCGCGCCGTCTCCGCCGCGACCTCGCCGGCGATGCCCATGACGACCAGCGCGGCCGTGGCCGCCACGAGCGCGTCGGGCTCGACGGCGCGGAAGGCCGCGGCGACCGCGGTGCCCGCGCAGCCCATGGCGGTGACCCGGTCCATCATCGGATGCCCGTTGCCGACCCGCGCGAGCCGCCGGCCGTCCGTCACGATGTCCACCGGACCCGAGAGGGCGAGCGTCGTCAGGTGTTCGACCGCGAAGGCGCGGGCCTGCGCCTCGCCCGGCGCGTCGGACCCGAACCCCACGAACTCCGCATGGTTCGCCCGCACGAAGTCCGGCTCCATGCCGAGGAGATGGGTCGCGAAGGCCAGGCGCGGCGGCGAGATGTCGACCTTGACGGGGTCGAGCACCCACGGGACGCCCATCTCGCGGGCGACCTCCACGGCCGTGAGGCTCGCCTCCCGCCGGGCGCGGTCGAGGATGCCGAGATTGACGAGGAGGCTTCCCGAGACGGCGATGAAGGCCGCGATCTCCTCAGGCGCCGAGGTCATCGACGGCGCCGCGCCGACTGCCAGGAGCATGTTGGCCGTGTAGGTCTGGGCAACCGGATTGGTGATCACCTGCACGCGCGGCCGGCGCGCGCGCACGGCCTCCAGCGTGGCGGCGACCCGGTCGGCGTCGACGGGGTGGTCCTGGGCCGAAGAGGTCATGCGCGCTCCTCCCGCTGGACGGGCTGCGCATCGGACGGGACGGGCAAGGCTGGACGGCGCCGCATCTCAAATCCCTCCGCCGGCATGACCCGGATCAGGTTCGTGGAGTTGGCGGTCCGCCTCTCAGCCCGGCTTTTTCCGCCGGGCACCCCCATGAGACAGCTGTGCACTTAGGTTCGCGCTCTCCGATTGGCAAGCGGAAAATGCCGGCCCGCCCTTGAAAGTCATCATTCCGTAACCATTTCAGGATCACGATGCGCTCGGGGATGACGTCCCCCGAGACGTGAGAAGGGCGTCGAACGGATTGACCGCGGATGTACCGGCAGTCCGGTCCGCACCTTCGGACGAGCGAGCGGGCCAAAGCCCGCTCGTTTTCGTTTCAGGGCAGGCTTTACGGCGGCCCCTTGCCCCGGCCCGCGCCCCTGGTGCATCGTCGCGCCCGACAGAACAGCGCGAGGCGCCCATGAAGCCCTTCTTCGTCCTCATCAAATGCAATCTCGGCCGTGCCTACGAGGTCGCGACCGCGCTCGCCGACGCGGAAATCGCCTCCGAGATCTACTCGATCGCCGGCGACCACGACCTCATCGCCAAGTTCTACATCGAGGACGAGACCGACATCGGCCGCTTCGTCAACGAGAAGGTCCATCATATCCCGGGCATCCAGGACACCAAGACGCTGATCACCTTCAAGGCGTTCTGAGCCCGTTACACGCCCGCCCGTCCCGGCGGCCCGGTCCGGCCCCGCCGCGCGCCGGGCCGCCCCGCCGCACTTCCGGCCGTTTCCGCTTCCCCCGGCCCGCGAATTTCCACCCCGCCGGCGCCCTTTCGCCCCGATCGGCCGAAAAACCTGTCGACGCCCTTGCCCGTCCGGAGGAGTGTCGCCCATGCTGTCGATCGCAACGCTCGGACCCGAGATCTTCCAGATGCCCGAAGCCGTCGACCTCGCCTTCGCCGACCTCGTCGAACATGCGCGCGCGATCGAGCCGCTGCACATGCGAGACCTCTTCGCCGCCGATCCCGAGCGCTTCGCCCGCTTCTCCGCCCGGCAGGGCGACCTGCTCCTCGACTATTCCAAGAACCGCATCGCCCCGACCACGATGGAACTCCTCGTCGAGCTCGCCCGTGCGGCCGACCTGGAGGACTGGCGCGACCGGATGTTCGCCGGCGAGCCGATCAACCTCACCGAGGGCCGCGCCGTCCTGCACGTGGCCCTGCGCAACCGCTCGGCCCGGGCCGTGATGGTCGAGGGCCGCGACGTGATGCCGGACGTCACCGACGTTCTCGTCCGCATGGGGGCCTTCGCGGAGGCGGTCCGCTCCGGGGCCGTCCGCGGCTCGACCGGCAAGGCCTTCACGGATGTCGTCAACATCGGCATCGGCGGCTCGGACCTCGGCCCCGCGATGGTGACCCTGGCGCTCGCCCCCTATCACGACGGCCCCCGCGTCCATTTCGTCTCGAACGTCGACGGCGCCCACATCCACGACACGCTGAAGGGGCTCGACCCGGAGACGACGCTCTTTATCGTCGCCTCGAAGACCTTCACGACGCTCGAGACCATGACCAACGCCGCGACGGCCCGCGCCTTCGCGGCCGGCCGGCTCGGCGAAGAGGCGATCCCCGCCCACTTCGCCGCGATCTCGACCGCGATCCCGAAATGCCGCGCCTTCGGCATCCCGGAGGACCGCATCTTCGGATTCTGGGACTGGGTCGGAGGGCGCTACTCCGTCTGGTCCGCCATCGGCCTGCCGGTCGCCATCGCGATCGGATCGGAGCGCTTCGAGCAGTTCCTGGCCGGCGGCCACGCCATGGACGAGCACTTCCGCACCGCACCCCTGGCCGAAAACCTGCCGGTCATCCTCGGCCTCCTGGGCGTCTGGTACCGCAACGTCCTCGGCTTCGCCTCCCACGCGGTCATCCCCTACGACCAGCGCCTCGCCCGCTTCCCCGCGCACCTCCAGCAGCTCGACATGGAATCGAACGGCAAGAGCGTGCGCCGCGACGGCCGCATGGTCGCCCGCGAGACCGGCCCGGTGGTCTGGGGCGAGCCCGGCACCAACGGCCAGCACGCCTTCTTCCAGCTGATCCACCAGGGCACCGACCCGGTCCCGGTCGACTTCCTCCTCGCCGCGGAGCCGCACGAGCAGCTCTCCGACCACCACGCCAAGCTGGTCGCCAACTGCCTCGCCCAGTCCGAGGCGCTCATGCGCGGCAAGACCGCCGACGAGGTGCGCGCCGAGCTCTCCGCCGCCGGCCTCGACCCCGACGCCGTCGCGGCCCTCGCGCCCCACAAGGTGTTTCCGGGCAACCGCCCCTCCAACACCCTCCTCTACCGCCGCCTCGACCCGGAGACTCTCGGCCGCCTGCTCGCCCTCTACGAGCACAAGGTCTTCGTCCAGGGCGTGATCTGGGACGTCAACTCCTTCGACCAGTGGGGCGTCGAGCTCGGCAAGCAGCTCGCCACCGAGCTCCTCCCCGTCGTCAAGGGCGAGAAGCCCGCCGACGGCCGCGACGCCAGCACCGCCGGCCTGGTCGCGCATTTCCGGGCGCTGCGGGGATAGGACCTGTCGCGGCCGCCCGCCGGCGGCGGCCGCGCGCCTCCCCGCGGACGACGACCCAGCTTTGCGCCGGATCGTCCCCGCCCCGTCTGGCGCCGGCCCCGAGCCCCCGCTAGATTGCTCCGACAAAAGACCCCTTTGGAGGAGTGCCCCCGTGACCGAGATGACAGCCCCGGCCAAGTTCGGCCTCGGAGCCTCGATCCAGCGAATCGAGGACCAGACCCTCATCACCGGCAAAGGCCGCTACACCTCGGACATCACGCCCGCCGGGACCGTGACCGGCTACGTCCTGCGCTCCGCCATGGCGCATGCCCGCTTCACGCTCTCCGGCGTCGAGGACGCCCGCTCGGCCCCCGGCGTGCACCTCGTCCTGACCGCCGACGACATCGCCGACGTCATGGAGGACATCCCCTGCAAGGGCATCGTGCGCGAGGTGAACGGCAAGTGGCCGTGGATCCCGCCGCGCCCGGTCTTGAACCTCTCCACGGTGCGCCACGTCGGCGACCCGATCGCCTTCATCGTCGCCGACACGCTGAACGACGCGAAGTCCGCCGCCGAGATGATCGAGGTCGACTACGTGCCCCTGGACGTGGCGGTCGAGACCCGCAGTGCGCTCGATCCCGACACCCCGGTAGTCTGGCCCGAGAAGGGCACCAACCTCGCCTTCGAGTATTTCCTGGGCGACAAGGCCAAGGCCGACGCCGCCTTCGCGTCCGCGGCGAAGACGGTCTCCCTCGAGGTCGTGAACAACCGCCTCGTCGTCAACTACATGGAGACCCGCGCCGCCATCGGCGAGTACGACCCGGCCGCCGACCGCTACACCCTGACCGCCGGCACCCAGGGCGGCCACGGCATGCGCGACATCCTGCGCGAGGTCCTCAAGATCAAGCCCTCGCAGCTCCGGGTGATCACCCCCGACGTCGGCGGCGGCTTCGGCCCGAAAACCTTCGTGTTCTCCGAATACCCGCTCGTCCTGCACGCCGCCAAGCTGCTCGGACGCCCGGTGAAGTGGGTCGGCGAGCGCAGCGAGCACTTCCTGACCGACGCCCAGGGCCGCGACAACATCACGGTCGGCGAACTCGCCCTCGACGCCCAGAACCGCATCCTGGGCTACCGGGTCGACCTCGTCGCCAACATGGGCGCCTATCTCAGCCAGTACGGCCCCTTCATCCCCTGGGTCGGCGTCACCATGTCGACCGGCCTCTACGACATCCCGGCGCTGGCCGTGACGGTCCGCGGCGTCTACACCAACACCGTCCCGGTCGACGCCTACCGCGGCGCCGGCCGTCCGGAGGCCGCCTACCTGATCGAGCGCCTGATGGACGTCGCGGCCCGCGACCTCGGCCTCTCGCCCGAGGAGTTCCGCCGCATCAACTTCGTCAAGGCCCTGCCCTACACGACCCAGACCGGCCGCTTCTACGACACCGGCGACTTCCCCGGACACATGAAGGACGGCCTCGCCGCCGCCGGCTTCGGCTCCTTCGAGGAGCGGGCCGCGGAGTCCGCGGCCAGGGGCCGGGTCCGCGGCATCGGCTTCGCGAGCTACATCGAGGCCTGCGCGTTCCCGGGCTCCGAGGAGGCGAACGTCGTCCTCGGCACGGACGGCACCGTGACCCTCTACATCGGCACCCAGACCAACGGCCAGGGCCACGCCACGGCCTACGGCCAGGTCATCGCCGGCTATCTCGGCATCCCGCTCGACAAGGTGAAGACCGTCCAGGGCGACACCGACCAGGTGGCCACCGGCGGCGGTACGGGCGGCTCGCGCTCCATCCCGCTCGGCGTCGCCTCCGTCGACATCGCCTCGAAGGTGCTGGTCGAGAAGATCAAGACGCTGGCGGCCGACAAGCTCGAGACCTCGGCCGGCGACCTGGAACTCGTCGACGGTGCGGTCCGGGTGGTCGGCACCGACCGGTCCGTCACCCTCGCCGAGGTGGCCCAATCCGCTCCCGACGAGGACGCCCGCAAGGGCTACGGCAAGTTCGTACAGGACGAGTGCACCTATCCGAACGGCACGCATGTCTGCGAGGTCGAGATCGACCCGGAGACCGGCAAGGTCGACGTGCTCGGCTACACCGTCATGGACGACTTCGGCGTCACCGTGAACCCGATCCTGCTCGCCGGCCAGGTCCATGGCGGCGTCGCCCAGGGCCTCGGCCAGGCGCTGACCGAGAACACCGTCTACGACGGCACCGGCCAGCTCCTGACCGCCTCCTTCATGGACTACGGCATGCCCCGCGCCGACGACGTGCCGTCGATCGCCTTCAACACCCGCAACATCCCCTCGACCACCAACATGCTGGGCATCAAGGGCGCGGGCGAGGCCGGCACCATCGGGGCGACCCCGGCGGTCGCCAACGCGGTCAACGACGCGCTCTGGCGGGCCTACAAGATCCGCCACCTGGACATGCCCCTGACGCCGCTGCGCGTCTGGGAGGCGATCCGGGCCGCCGGCGGCTGACGGATTTTGGAAGGGGCCCGCAACGGTCCCTTCCACCCCTGCCTCCCGAGCACCGGACCCCGTCGCCGGTGATACCGCCACGGTCAGGGCTTCGTTTCGACCTGTGATGGAATTACAGATCGGATTAACCCACAGATAAGAGGCGGGCGGCACGATCCGGGAAACCAGGAGCCGTCCCGGCCATGCCCGAACGCCGCCAGGAACACCGCCGCAAGGTGCTTCGCTACGCCGTCGCGACCAGCGAGCACCCGCACCACCGTGTCCGCTGCGTCGTCAAGGACCTGAGCGAGGGAGGCGTGCAACTCGTGGGCGAGCACGTCGACGGGTTCGAGGCGGACTTCACGCTCGAGGCGGACTGCTTCGCCAGGCCGGTTCGGTGCCGGGCGATCTGGCGGCGTCATCATGCCCTCGGCGCCAAGTTCCTCGAAGCGCCCGTCCTGCTGGAAGACCTGACCCACGTCCGCCCGGACGCCGTCGCGCCCGGCACGGCGCCGCGGCAGGGCGCTCTGATCCTAGACTGAGCCCCGACCACCGTCCGCGGCTGCGGCGAATTGCTGTCCTGCCGCCAGGGCCCTTGCCGCGCCGCCCGGCTCCGGTCAAACAGGGGCCTGTCGCCCGCCGGACCCTGCTGTCCGCTCAAGGCCGGGGCGGCCCCTCCGGACCCGCCATGAGCCCGATCCGCGGCATTCTCCTGAAACTCGCCTCCACGCTGGTCTTCGCCGGCATGGTCGCCTCAATCAAGGTCGTCGGGGATCGCGTTCCTCCGGGCCAGGTGGTGTTCTTCCGCTCCTTCTTCGCCCTGCCGGTGCTTCTGGTCGTCGGCTGGCAGGACGGCCTCGCCAACGGCTTCGCCACCCGCCGGCCCTTCGCCCACATGCTGCGCTCCTTCTACGGCGTGACCTCGATGTTCATGTGGTTCGCGGCGCTGCAGCTCCTGCCCGTCGCGGACGCGCTGGCGATCTCCTACGCGGCGCCGCTCCTGACCGTGGCGCTGGCCGGCGTCCTGCTCGGCGAGACCGTGCCGCTGCAGCGCTGGATCGCCGTCGCGTTCGGCTTCGCGGGCGTCCTCGTCATGCTCACCCCGCACCTCGGCGGCTTTGGCCGCCTCGGATCGGACACGGCCGCCAAGGGCGCCCTGATCGCGCTCGCCTCGACCATCTTCGTCGCCCTCGCCGGGACCCAGGTCCGCCGCCTGACGCGCACCGAGCGGACGGGCGCCATCGTGATCTGGTTCACGATCGGCTGCACCCTCTTCTCCTTCACCACGATCCCGTTCGGCTGGGTCCTCCCCAGTGGCTTCGACTTCGCCTGCCTCGTCGCCGCCGGCCTCTTCGGAGGGGTCGGCCAGCTCATGATGACCCAGGCCTACCGGCTCGCCGACGCCTCCGTGATCGCCCCTCTGGAATACGCGTCCATGCTCTGGGCGGTCGTCTACGGCTTCTGGCTCTTCGGCGAGGTGCCGGGCGCCACCGTGGTCGTCGGTTCCGCAGTGGTGATCGGCGCCGGCGTCTCGATCGTCATGCGCGAGCACAGCGCCGCCGCGCGCGCGCGGCACACGCCGGCCGACCCCGAGGCCAACTCGTGAGACGGCCTGTCGTCCGATCGACATGGAACGACGGCACGACAGTGCTATGTCTAGCCCAACCGACGACGGGGGAATCGCACCCGTGAACCCGCAGCTCCAGCCCGCCAACGACGTCGCGCCGGTCAAGGTCGGCCCCGGCGCGCTCGTGCTGGTCGTCGGTCCCTCCGGTGCTGGCAAGGATACGTTGATCCGCCTCGCCCGCGACCGGCTCGCCGGGGATCCGGACGTGGTCTTCCCTCGCCGCCTGATCACCCGCGAACCCGACGGGACGGAGGAGAACGACGCCGTTTCGCCGGCCCGCTTCGAGCTCCTCGTCGGGCTCGGCCGCACCGCGCTGCACTGGCAGGCCCACGGCCTCGGCTATGCGGTTCCGGATTCGGCCGACGACGCCGTGGCAGACGGCAAGGTGGTGGTCGTCAACGTCTCGCGCCGCATCGTCCCGGCCGCCCTCGCCAAATACGCAAGGGTCGTGGTCGTGCTGGTAACGGCCCCCGTGGACGTGCTCGCCGACCGGCTCGCTGCGCGCGGGCGCGAGGACCGGGCCTCGATCCTGGAGCGCCTGCAGCGGGCCGCCGATCCCCTGCCCGCCGCCCCCTCGGTGGTGGTCATCCAGAACGTCGGCCCGCCGGAGATCGCGGCCGAGCGGCTCGTCGAGGTCGTCCGCGAGCTCGCGGCCCAGCGGACCTGACCCTCTACTCCGCCGCCCGGCTCTGCCCCGTCATCGCCGCGCCGGCATCGGGCGCGAGCCGCATGAAGACCACGCAGGCGGTCGCCGAGGCGAGCCCGATCAGGGCGAGCGCCACCGAGATGTGCCCACTGGTGGGCTCCGCGCCGTCGGGGGCGACCACGTGCAGGATCATCGCCGCGATCGCCACGCCCGCCGACAGCGAGACCTGCTGGACCATGCTGGTCATCGACGTCGCGCGGCTCATCCGCTCGCGGTCGATGTCGGCATACGCGACCGCGTTGATCGCCGTGAAGCTGAGCGACCGGAAGAAGCCGCCGACGAACAGGATCGTCATCATGATCCAGACCGGCGTCGCCGGCCCCACCAGGGCGACCGACGTGGTGAGCAGGCCCGCCACCGCCGAGGTCAGCACGAGCGTCGTCCGGAAGCCCATCAGGCCGATCAGCGTCTTGGCCCCGAACTTCATCAGCATGGCGGCGGCGGCCGCCACGAAGGTGGTGAGGCCGGACTCGAGCGCCGAGCGGCCGAAGCCGACCTGGAGCTGCAGCGGCAGCAGGAACGGGATGGCGCCGATCCCGAGGCGGAACACGGACCCGCCCAGGATGGCGACGCGGTAGGTCGGGATGCGGAGGAGGTCGAGGTCGATCAGCGGCCGCGCCACCCTGCGCGCATGGCGCACGTAGGCGGCGAGGAAGAGCGCCCCGATCCCCGTCAGCGTCAGGCTGAGCGGCACCGGCATCACGCCGCGCCCGAGCGTCTCGAAGGAGAAGACCCCGACCGCCAGTCCGACCGCCGAGAGCAGGAATCCGGTCGTGTCGAAGGGCGTCCGCTCCTCCTCCCGGATGTGCGGCAGGAAGGCGAGCGCGAGCGCGATGCCGAGCGCCCCGGTCGGCACGTTGATCCAGAACAGCCAGCGCCAGGACGCGTGAGTCGCGATCAGCCCGCCGAGCGGCGGCCCGATCACGGGACCGATCAGGGCCGGCACGGTCAGCCAGGCGAGCGCCGGGATGAGTTCCGCCTTGGGCACCGTCCTGAGCAGGACCAGTCGCCCGACCGGGATCATCATCGCCCCGCCGAGCCCCTGGAAGGCGCGGCCGAGCACGAGCAGGGGCATCGACGGCGCGAGACCGCAGAAGACCGAGCCGCAGACGAACACGCCGATCGCCGTGACGAACACCCGCCGCGCGCCGAACCGGTCCGCCACCCAGCCCGAGGCCGGGATGAAGACCGCCATCGAGATCAGGTAGGCCGTGATGGCGAGGTTGAGCGCCACCGTCGGCACCCCGAGATCCCGCGCCATCACCGGCAGCGCCGTCGCGATGATGGTCGAGTCCAGGTGCTCCATGAAGAGCGCCGCCGCGATGATTAGCGGGACGGTACGGCTGCGCGGCAAGGCCATGAACGGACGCCGGGGATCGAGGTCGGGACGGCGGCCACGCGCGGATCGCGCGTGCCGCCGCCGATTTGTCCGACGCGGACGCGCCGTTGGCAACCCGAATGCACGCGGAGCTGCCCGGTTCCCGGAGCGCGCCCTGCCTCCGCCGAATTGACGAGGCCGCCCCGCCTCAGCGGCTGCAGACCACCTGGACGACTGCACCCTTGAGGGCCGTCGCGATCTCGCCGGCCGTCTTGGTGCCCGCACCGCCCGCGGCCGAAACCGGCACGCCCGACGCGGCCAGGAACTGCGCCGCGACGGCGGCCGAGACCACCTCGTGGGACGCCTCCGGCACGATGCCGGCGACGCGCCGGGTCTCCTGCGCGGCGGCGAAGACGAAGCCCGCCACCGCCCCGGATCGGTCGACTACCGTGGCCCCGACCCCGCCGGGCTGCAGCGGCGTCATGACGCGGAACGCCGCCCGGCCGCCCTCCCGCGCCGGGACGGCTTCGCCCGGCGCCACCACGAGCCCGCCGCCGCTCGCCCGTTCGGTCTGCGCGAGCACGAGCAGCATGTCGGCGATGCCCGGTGCCGAGGCCCGGAACGGGACCGCGGCGGCCGAGGGCGCCTCGCCGTCCAGGAGCGCCAGCCCGGCCTCCTTGTCGATCCGCGCGACCCGCGCCGGCCGCCCCCTGACGGTCACGGCCGTGCAGCCGTCCGCCGCGCGCGCGACCGTCAGCACCCGCCCCGGCGCGACCACGAGGCCGCTCGCCGCCAGGCTCTGCGGCTTGGCGGGCTCGGGCGGCACGGCTGCCGGCCCTGTCGGCCCGCCGCCGGCCACGGGCGGCTGGGGCGCGGCCGCGGAGGCGCCCGGATCGAAGCTGTTGGCGATCGCGACCGCCATCCGGTCGGCGTCGGGCACCGTCTTGTCGTACGTGTAGGTGTAGCCGACGAGGCCGGACGCCGCCTGGCCGTAGCGGGTGTAGAACTTCTTGGCCGCCCCGATCTCGCCGGCGACCACCAGGAAGCTCGGGCGCAGCACCGAATAGGTGACCTTGCGGCCGAGCTGGTCGGCCTTGAGCTGGTCGAACACCGTCTTGAGGTCGAGTTCGGCGATGCGGTCGGTCGCCAGCGTGAAGGCGCCGCCCTTGCGCGCCCAGACGGTGCCGCGCCCCTGCCCGGCCGGCGGCAGGTCGAAGGCCTTGACCGGCAGCCCGAGCTTCACGCCCGTGCGCCCATCCGTCACCACCTGCCAGCCGACGAGCTTGCGCAGCTTGTCGGCCTCCTGGGCGAGTGCGGCCCGCTCCCGTTCCTCCAGGACACCGTCCGGCTTCAGCCGGGCCTTCAGCTCGAAGGCGAGAATCGCGTCGAAGGTGCCCTTGCCGAAGGTCCCGTCCAGGGTGCCCTGGTAGGTCGACGTCCAGACGAGGTCGTCCTGGATCGCCTTGCGGGTTTCCGGCGGCAGCGCGTCCCAGGCGACCTGCGCCGGCGCGATGAGCGGGTTCGGAGCTGGCGAGGGCGGCGGCGGCGGGGGCACCTGGGCGAAGGCTGCGGTGGCGCAAAGCGCGAAGACGGCGGCAGTGGCCCCTGCCCGGAGGAGAAGAGACATGGACGTGAGGACTCCTGGCGCACCCGGGGGAAGTGTTGCACCAGGGATGCAGGTTCGTCGAGTCCGGCAGGGGCGGGGCAGCCCCCGCTTTCGGCATCCGTACTGAACCGGATTGGTCTCGACGCCGCCGATTGCCCCAAGCTCGCCGAAGTCCCGGCTTCCGATCGGTCAGCCCTACGAAATCGGCGCGAAACAATCGCAGCCTAATCCTGTCGGGCCGTTTTCTGGGAGATGCATATGATCCGGTTCCTGCGCGCCGCCGCCGTTGCCGCCCTCGTCCTTTTCGGCACGCCGCCCGCCCAGGCGCAGACCCCCCAGAAGAGCTTCGCGGACGAGAGCCTGGCGAGCGACGGCGTCCGGCTCGAAGGGCGCCTGAAGGCCCTGCCCCGTCCCGCGCTCCCCGCCGACCAGCTGAAGCGCACCGGCGACGCGGCCGCGGCCCGCAACGACTGGGACCAGGCACTCGACCTCTGGGGCAAGGCGATCTCGCTGGAGCCGCGCGACTGGACCCTGTGGAACCGTTACGCCCGCGCCGCCGCCAACGCCTTCCGGCAGAACTATTCGGACGCCTACCAGCTGAAGAGCGACGCCGCCGCCGCGGCCTACATGGCCTACCAGCGCGCCTCCGGCCGCGCCGACGAGGCCACCGCCCTCGCCACGCTCGGCTTCGTGCAGGCCAACCGCAGCTACTGGCGCGCCTCGCTCGACGCCTACCGGGAGAGCCTGAAGCTCGCCGAGGTGGCCGACATCCGCGCCCGCTACACGGACCTGCGCGAGAAATACGGCTTCCGCTTCAGCGAGGCGACGGTCGACAACAACGCCGCCCTGCCGCGCGCCTGCTTCCAGTTCACCGAGGAACTCGCCCGCGGCAAGGTCGACTGGTCGCCCTACGTGACCGTCTCCGGCATCCCCAATCCGGGCATCACCGTCGACGGCTACCAGCTCTGCGTAGAAGGCCTGGAGCACGGCAAACGCTACGGCATCGTCATCCGTGCCGGCCTGCCCTCCGCGGTCGGCGAGGAGCTGCTGAAGCCCGTCGACTACGACACCTACGTGCAGGACCGCTCCCCGCAGGTCCGCTTCACCGGCCGCAACTACGTCCTGCCCCGCACCGGCCAGGAGGGCCTGCCCGTCGTTACGGTGAACACCAAGGCGGTCGACCTGGAGCTCCTCCGCATCGGCGACCGGAGCCTCGGCCCCACGGTCCGCGGCGAGGAGTTCATGTCCGACCTCGACGCCTACCAGACCGGCAAGATCGCCGACGAGAAGGGCGTCAAGGTCTGGTCTGGCTCGATGGACGTGAAGACCGAGCTCAACAAGGACGTCACCACCGCGTTTCCGGTCCTCGAGGCGGTCGGCAAGCTGGAGGCCGGCGTCTACATCCTGACCGCCAAGGCGCAAGGGTCCAACCTCGACGACTACGAGAACCGCGCCACCCAGTGGTTCATCGTCTCCGACCTCGGCCTCACCGCGCTGTCGGGCGACGGGGTCACGGTCCTGGTCCGCTCCCTCGCCTCCGCCGAGCCGATGCCCGGCGTCGAACTGCGCCTCCTCGCCAAGAACAACGAGATTCTGGCCACCCTGAAAACCGACGCCAAGGGCATGGCCGCCTTCGACCCCGGCCTCACCCGCGGTACCGGCGGCATGGCCCCGGGCATCGTGGTGGCCGTCGACGGCAAGGGCGACTACGGCTTCCTCGACCTCGTCGGGCAGGCCTTCGACCTGACCGACCGGGGCGTCGCCGGGCGCACCGCGCCGGCCGGCCTCGACGCCTTCGTGTTCACCGAGCGCGGCGTCTATCGCTCCGGCGAGACCGTCTACGTCACCGCCCTCCTGCGCGACACCAAGGGCCAGGCCGCCGGCGGCGTGCCCGTCACCCTCGTCGCGAAGCGGCCGGACGGCGTCGAGTACCGCCGCGCCGTGGTCGAGGACCAGGGCGACGGCGGCCGCGCCTGGTCGCTGCCGCTCCTCACCGACCTGCCGCGCGGCACCTGGACCGTGGAGGCCTTCGCCGACCCCAAGTGGCCCGCCATCGGCGAAGTCACGTTCCTCCTGGAGGACTACGTCCCCGAGCGCCTGGACGTCACGCTGAAGCCGGCCGCCGAGCGGCTGCGCGCCGGTGCCCCCGCCGAGATCGACGTCAACGCCCGCTTCCTCTACGGCGCGCCCGGCGCCGAGCTCGACGTCACGGGCGAGATCAAGCTCGACATCGCGCCGAAGACGACCGTGCCCGGCTTCGAGGCCTGGACCATCGGGCTCGACGACGACACCTTCGAGGCCATCAACCAGGAGATCGAGGAGACCTCGACGACCGACGAGAAGGGCAACGCCCGCGTCTCCGTCACGATCCCCGAATACACGACCTCCCGCCCCGTCGAGGCCAAGATCACGCTCCGCGTCTCCGAGACCGGCGGCCGCGCGGTCGCCCGCTCGGTCACGCTGCCGATCCTGCCGACCGGCAACGTCATCGCGGTCAGGAAGCGCTTCGGCGACGGCGACCTGAACGCCGGCTCCACCGCCGAGTTCGACGTCGCCTTCGCGACCGCCGACGGCGAGCGCCGCGCCCGCCAGGGCGTCGCCTGGGAACTCTCCCGCGTCGTCCGCCGCTACCAGTGGTACCGGTCGGAAGGCAAGTGGGACTACGAGAAGATCACCTCCACCACCCGCCTGCTCGACGGCCGCCTCGACATCGGCTCGAGCGACCCCGGCCGGCTCGCCCTCCCGGTCGACTGGGGCACCTACCGGCTCGATCTGCGCGAGCCCTCGGGCGCCCGCACCTCGGTGACCTTCTCGGTCGGCTGGGGCGGCGCCGAGAAGGCCGACACGCCGGACGTCCTCGACGTCCGCCTGGACAAGACCGCCTACAGGGCGGGCGAGGACGTCAAGGTTCGCCTGACGCCCCGCTTCGCCGGTAAGGCGACGGTCCTCGTCGTCTCCGACCGCGTCGAGGAGAGCCGCGTCGTCGACGTCGACCCCGCCGGCACGACGGTGGCGATCCCGGCCTCCCCGAAATGGGGCGCGGGCGCCTACGTGGTCGCCTTCGCGCACCGGCCGCTCGACGTGGCCGCCCACCGCATGCCCGGGCGCGCCCTGGGCGTCTCCTGGTTCTCGGTCGACGCCGCCCAGCGCCGCATCGCGCTCGACCTCGGCGTCGAGGCGCAGATGCGTCCGCGCGGACCCATGACCATCCCCGTCCGCCTCGCCGGGCTGGCGCCCGGCGAGAGCGCCAACGTGGTGGTCTCCGCCGTCGACGTCGGCATCCTCAACCTGACCGGCTACGAGACCCCCGACCCTGAGAAGCACTACTTCGGCCAGCGCCAGCTCGGCACCGAGGTCCGCGACCTCTACGGATACCTGATCGACGGCATGCAGGGCACGCGCGGCACCATCCGGACCGGCGGCGACGCCGGCCCGAACAACGAGGCCCCGACCCCGCGCGAGGCCCCGCTCGCCCGCTACTCCGGCGTCGTCAAGGTGGCGCCGGACGGCACCGCCACGGTCGTGTTCGACCTGCCGACCTTCAACGGCACCGTCCGCGTCATGGCCGTCGCCTGGTCGGCCGGCCGCGTCGGCCACGCCGAGAAGGACGTGATCGTCCGCGACCCCATCGTGGTCCAGGCGACCCTGCCGCGCTTCCTCGCCCTCGGCGACCGGTCGCGCTTCCACATGGCCGTCGACAACGTCGAGGGCCCGGCGGGCGACTACACCGTCGACCTCGACATCCACGGCCCCGTCGTGCTTCCCGCCGACAGCCTGCGCTCGACGCTCCGCCTGGCCAGGGGCGGGCGCGGCGAGCTGACCATCCCGGTCACGGCTGCGGGCGTCGGCACCGCCGTGATCGACGTGAGGTTCTCCGGCCAGGGCCTTGATCTCACTCAATCCCTCGTCCTCAAGGTTCAGCCCGCGACCCCCGCCGTCTACCGCCGGACCGTCCGGCCGCTGGCCCAGAACGGCTCGATCACGCTCGGCGCCGACATCCTGTCGGACTTCGTCGCCGGCACCGGCGTCGTGTCGATGACGGTCGCCCCGATCGGCGCCTTCGACGTGCCGTCGCTCCTGAAGCAACTCGACCGCTACCCCTACGGCTGCTCCGAGCAGATCGTCAGCCGCGCCATGCCGCTGCTCTACGTCAACCGCCTCGCCCGCGAGGAGCACCTCGCCCTCGACGAGGCCATCGACAAGCGGATCCGCGACGCCATCGACAAGGTTCTGAGCCGCCAGGACTCCACCGGCTCCTTCGGCCTCTGGTCCGTCGGCGGCGACGACGTCTGGCTCGACGCCTTCGTGACCGACTTCCTGACGCGGGCCCGCGAGCGCGGCTTCGAGGTTCCGAAGGTCGGCTTCGACCTCGCCCTCGACCGGCTCCGCAACTACCTCGCCAACGCCCCGGATCCCTCGGGCTCCACCTCGGCCCAGATCGCCTACGCGGCCTATGTGCTGGCCCGCAACGGCCGGCCCGTGATCGGCGACCTGCGCTACATGGCGGACCAGAAGCTGTCGCAGTTCACGACCCCGCTCGCCCGCGCCCAGCTCGGCGCCGCCCTCGCCATGCTGGGCGACCGCGGCCGGGCGCAGCCGATCTTCCTGTCCGCCATGGACCGCCTCGCCGAGATCCGCGCCGAACGGGCCTACCGGATGGACTACGGCTCGACGCTGCGCGACGGCGCCGGCGTCATCGCCATGATGGCGGAATCCGGCTACGGCCTGGCGAGCTTCCAGCGCGCCTCCGCGATCGTCGAGGAGGTCCGCTCGGGGCGCGTCTACACCTCCACCCAGGAGAACGCCTGGATGGTGGTCGCCGCTCACGCCATGCTGAAGGACGCCGAGCGCTTCTCGCTCTCCGTCAACGGCACCGCCCAGACCGGCGCCTACTACCGCACCTTCAAGGGCCTCGCCCTTGAGGCGAACCCGGTGACCGTCGTCAACACCTCCAACGTGCCCGCCCAGCTCATCGTCACCGCCTCGGGCCACCCGATCGTGCCCGACCCGGCGGCCTCCAACGGCTACGTGGTGGAGCGCACCTACCACAAGCTCGACGGCGAGAAGGTCGATCCCTCGAAGGTCCGCCAGACCGACCGCCTGGTGGTCGTGCTGAAGATCACCGAGGACAAGGCCCAGGAGGCCAACCTGCTGGTCGTCGACAACCTGCCGGCGGGGTTCGAGATCGACAACCCGAAGCTCGTCGCGGGCAGCGAGACCGAGGGCTTCGACTGGCTCGAGGGTTCGGTCGAACCGACTCACACCGAGTACCGTGACGACCGCTTCGTCGCCGCCTTCGACCGCACCTCCAGCCAGAAGGCCTTCTTCCACGTCGCCTACATCGTCCGCGCCGTCGCCCCGGGGACCTACATCCATCCCCCGGCGACCGCCGAGGACATGTACCGCCCCGAGCGCTTCGGCCGCACCGCCTTCGGCACCGTGGAGGTGACGCCCAAGAAGTGAGCCGGGCCGGGGCCCGCGGGCCCGGACCGCTCCGGACCCTGGAGGCCCCGGCAGGAGCCGCCCGCCATGACCCTCGACGCGATCCCGGCTGCGGAGACCCGCCCAGGACCGGTCGGCCGGGCCGATCGCCCGCCCGCCGCCGTCCGTCCCTCGGCGCTCCGCCGCCTCCTGCCCGCCGTGCTCGGCCTCGCCCTCGTGGCGATCCCGCTGGCGGCCGGGCTCGCCAGGGGCGCGATCGACTACATGGCCTCCCTCGGGCCGCTCGACCTCGCTCCGGCCGAGCTCCGCTCCACCATCGTGGTCGACCGCGACGGCAATCTGCTCCGCCCCTTCACCACCGAGGACGGCCGCTGGCGCCTGCCCCTGGAGCCGGCCGACGTCGACCCCGCCTACCTCGCCATGCTCTTCGCCTACGAGGACGAGCGCTTCCGCGAGCACGGCGGCGTCGACCTGCGCGCCATGGCGCGGGCGGCCGGCCAGCTGGTCCTTCACCGCCGGGTCGTCTCGGGCGCCTCGACCATCACCATGCAGGTCGCCCGCCTGATCGAGCCGCGCGAGGAACGCACGCTCGCCGCCAAGCTCCGCCAGGTCGCCCGCGCCCTCGAACTGGAGCACCGCTTCACGAAGGACGAGATCCTCGCCCTCTATCTCCGCCTCGCGCCCCAGGGCGGCAACATCGAGGGCGTCCGCGCCGCGAGCTTCGCCTATTTCGGCAAGGAGCCCCGCCGGCTCACCCACGCGGAGGCCGCCCTCCTGGTGGCGCTGCCGCAATCCCCCGAGGTCCGCCGCCCCGACCGCCGCCCCGATCTCGCCCGCCGCGCCCGCGACCGCGTCCTCGACCGCGCCCGCGGCAAGGGCCTTCTGACCGACCGCGAGGTCGCCGAGGCGAAGGCCGAACCGGTGCCGACCGGCCGGCTCCCCTTCCCCGTCGTCGCCCCGCATCTCTCGGAGGAGCTGGTCGCCGAGCGGCCGTCCGAGAAGATCCACCGCACCACCCTCGACGGCCGCCTGCAGCGCCGCCTGGAGGCGCTCGCCCAGGCGCGGCTGCGCGTGCTCGGGCCCAAGGTGTCGATGGCGATCCTGGTCGTCGACAACGCCACCGGCGAGGTCGCCGCCCATGTCGGCGGGGCCGACTACTTCGACGCCGAGCGCGCCGGGGCCGTCGACCTCGCCCGTGCGTTCCGCTCCCCCGGCTCCGCCCTGAAGCCCTTTATCTACGCCCTCGCCTTCGAGAACGGCATCGCGCATCCCGAGACGATCCTGGAGGACCGCCCGGCCCGCTACGGCGCCTGGGCCCCGGAGAATTTCGACCAGTCCTTCCACGGCACCGTCACGGCCCGCCGCGCCCTGCAGAATTCGCTGAACGTCCCGGCCGTCGAGCTTCTCGACGCGGTCGGGCCGGCCCGGCTGGTGGCTCGCCTCAAGGCCGCGGGCTCGGCCATCGAGATGCCGAAGGACGCCCCGCCCGGCCTCGCCATCGGGCTCGGCGGCCTCGGCGTGCGCCTGGTCGACCTGGCGCGCCTCTACGGCGCCTTCGCGCGCGGCGGCGACACGGTGCCGCTCGTCTGGCGCGCGGGCGCCGCACGGCCGCACGCCGACGCCACGGCCTTCGTCGATCCGGTCTCCGCCTGGTACGTCGCCGACATCCTGAAGGGCACGCCGCCGCCCATGAACGCCAGCCCGGGCGTGCTGGCCTTCAAGACCGGCACCTCCTACGGCTACCGCGACGCCTGGGCGGTCGGCTTCGACCGCCGCTGGACCGTCGCGGTCTGGGCCGGCCGCCCGGACGGCGCGCCCGTCTCCGGTCTCGTCGGCCGGCTGGTCGCCGCCCCGATCCTGTTCGACGCCTTCTCGCGCATCGGCACGCCGCCGGAGGCAATCCCGCCGCCGCGCGACGTCCTGACCGCCACCACCGCGACCCTGCCGCCGCCGCTCCGCCACACCCGCAAGGACATCCCCAAGACGGTCGCCGCTACGTCCCAGGCCGCGCTCTCGATCTCCTACCCGCCCGACGGCGCCCGCATCGACCTCGGCCTCGTGCGCTTCGGCCGCGAGAGCGCGGGTCCGCTCGCCCTGAAGGCCCTCGGCGGCGCCCCGCCGCTCGTCTGGCTCGTCAACGGCGTCCCGGTCGGCACGCCGGACACCCGCCGCACAGCCTTCTGGCAGCCGGACGGAGCGGGCTTCGCGCAAGTCTCCGTCATCGACGCCAAGGGGGCGACCGCCACGGTCAGGGTGCGTCTCGAATGAGGGAAGCAAGCACGTGCCGGGGCTCAATGGATCCGCCCTGAGGTCAACGAGTCCTCAACGCCGGCTGCATAGTTTGACGTTGAGCGACGTGGCGATGAAATGTTAATGAACCAGCCCGTCACGGCATCCCGGCCCTTCGCCGGGCCCGAACCCCACAACCGCGACTTGGCATTACGGGAGTCGGCCTCCTTTGTTCCTCGATGGTCTGAGGCGCTTCTTCCGGCGCACGCCGTCCGACGACGTTCTGCCGGACTGGTACGATTCGCGCCTTCGCCCCGGCCCGGAGCCGGGCGGCGATCCCGTGTTCCTCTACATGCCCTGGATTCCCGAGCACGGCGACGCGCTGGTCGCCAAGATAGCGCGCGGCGGGACCGGCATCCGCTTCCACCCGCTCGACATCGTGCGCGACCCGGACGACGTCACGGCCCGCCTCGACGTTCTGGTCTTCGCGCAGAAGCACCCGGACCGCTGGCGCCGCCTGGTCATGCGCAAGCTCGCCCCCCTGGCGTCCCGGGTGGCCGGCCTGGTGGTCAGCTTCGACTGGCACCCGGTCATGCGCGAACTCGTCTACGCCTGCCGCTCCCTCGGCGTGCCGACCTACCTGGTGCCGCACGAGTCGGTCTTCATCGACGAGGAGCGCTACTACGTCGCCCGCAACGGGGCGAGCGTGCCGGCGACCGACTACGCCCTCGTCTGGGGCGGCATGCAGCGGCGCATCTTCACAGAGCGCGGCTATCCGGCCGACCGGGTCGTGCTAACCGGCTCGCCCAAGTTCGACATCTTCCACGACTACCGGCCGATGCTCGACCGCGTCGGCTTCGCGGCGATGTACGGCCTCGATCCGGCGCGCCCGATCGTGCTCTTCGCCGGCCAGCCGCTCGACAGCCAGGTCGACAGCCAGCGCTACGCCCTGTCGCGTCAGACCGAGGCGATCGAGGACCTCCTCGACGTCGCCGAGGACAAGGGCATCCAGGTCGTCATCCGCCAGCCGCCGGCCAAGAAGGTGATCCTGTCCAACGAGCAGCGCAGCCGCATCGAGGACTCGACGGACTTCGCCATCGACGGGCCGGTGAAGTTCTCGCTGCCGCCCGAGGAGGCGATCTACCACGCCGCCGCGATCCTCTCGGTGAACTCCACGATGCTCTTCGAGGCCGTCCTGATGGGACGCCCCTCGATCTCCATGCCCTATTTCGACTTCGAGCAGATCTGGACCAACCTCGACATCGCCCGCGCCCCCAACCGTGACGAGCTCGCCCGCCTCCTCGGCGAGGCGATCGAAAAGGGGCGCCCGATGGTGTCGGAGGCCGGCCTGGAATGGGCGAACCGAGAGCTCGCAGCCGGCCGCTTCGACGGCCTCGCCGCCGGCCGGGTCTCCGACTTCCTCGCCGGGCAAGCCCGCAAGCCGCGCCCGGACATCATGCGCCCGAACCGCGCGAGCGAGGTCTTCGCCGGCACCGGCGGCCAGGGGTCGATCGCCCTCGTTTCCAACCGCGGCAGCCTCGAGCCCTGGACGCCCCTCCTGAAGGCGGTGTTCGGCGCCAAGCGGCTCGTCGCCGAGGTCGACGCCCAGGATGCGGCCGGAGCCGACTACCTCCTGCACTTCGACCAGCGCTACAGCGACCCGGATCCCCTCTACCATCGCCACCGCCGCACGCTGGGGCGGCCGGAACTCTATGCCGAGCCCGGCTTCCTCGGCCCGGGGCTCGCCCGCGCCGCCGGGGGCGCCCGCGTGTCGGTGGTCGTCGACGACGTAGCGCCCTACTACGAGACCAGCCGGCTCCCGCGGCTGATTCGCCGATTGAGCGAGTGCGGAAACCTCTCCGGCCCCGAGCGCGCCCGCGCCGGCGCGCTGATTGCCACCCTGGGGGCACGCCTCGCCGCCACGGGTCCGAAGGGCTCGCGGCCTCGCATCCTGGTCGTCGACCAGAGCGTCGAGGACCGCTCCGTGCCCCCCGGCGAGGAGGCCGAGAAGCTGTTCGGCCGCATGCTGCGGGACCTGATCCGAACCGCTCCCGAGGCCGAGATCGTCGTCGGGTCCGTCCCGGCCGACCTGGGCGCGGGAGTCCTGGCTCCCGCCGCCGTGCGCCGCATCGCCGGCACGCGCGAGATTGGCTTCGAGGCACCCGACCGGGATGGCCTCCATGCCTACGCGCGCTACGACGCCGTCCACGTCGCCACCTCGGACGCGGGCGCGATCGCGCTCCTCGCCGGCGTGCCCGTGCACTGCCACGCCGCCCCCTTCTACGCCGGCTGGGGCCTGACGACGGACCACGCGCCCGTCCCCGACCGCAGCCGCAGGCTCGACCTCGAACAGCTCTTTCACGTTGCCTGGATCGAGATGAGCCGCTACTTCGACCCGAAGTCCGGGAAGGCCTGCGCGATCGAGGATCTCGTGATTCCCGCCCCGGCGCCGGACGCTGCGCCGGAGCCAGGGCGGCCCGAGCCTGTCGCCCTGCGCTGACGACCGGCGGTTCCCGCCTGCGCCGAGGAGAGCCGTCCTTGAAGATCGTATTCCACGTCGGGGCGCCGAAGACAGCCACGACCTCGCTCCAGCACGCCTTCAAGGACGCGCGCAAGCAGCTCCTGCGCGAAGGGGTCAGCTACATTCCGACCAATCGCGTGCGCAACTCCGACTTCGGCGAGGCGCTGCGCGACGAGACGCCGACCCTCTTCGGCCACGTCAGCCGGCGGGAGGTGCGCAAGTTCCTCGAACCCTGGATCGAGAAGGGCGCCAGCCAGGTCCTGATCAGCGAGGAGGGCTGGACCAACTACCTGATCCATCCCCGCAAGCGCGGCCAATGGGCGCGCCAGGCGCCCCGGACCTTCCGCATCCTCAAGCACTTCCGGGACTACGACTTCCGGGTGGTGCTGACGATCCGGCGGCAGGACAGCTACGTCCTGTCCTGTTACGCCCACCTCGTCCGCCACGGCCGCGTCTTCGTCCCCTTCGAGAAGTTCTGGCGCGAAAGCTGGAATCTCGAGACCATGTCGTGGCTGGCCTTCATCGAGGCGTTCCGCAAGGAATACGGGGCCGACCGCCTGGTGGTGCTCCCCTACGAGCACATCCGCGACGACTTCCCCACCTACATGCGCCTCTTCCTGGAGCAGGCCTGCGGCATCCCCGCCGAACGCCTTGCCGACGTCGAGCCGGCGGTGAGCGAACTCAACCTCGCCATGTCGCCCCTCGCCATCGACATCGCCCAGATCGTCAACCGGCACCTCAACGAGGAGCTGCCCGGCCATCGGCTGAAGTCCCTGATCAAGGACATCCGCCTCCTCATCCCACCGGGCGAGTTCGGTCGCTTCTCGCCGCCCATGGACGAGCTTCGCGAGACGCTCGCCGGCCTCTTCGCCGAGGAGAACCGGCGCCTGAACGCCGACTACGTCGCCCGGCCGCACGCCGGCTTCGAGTTCTGACGGTCGCGCCCGGCGAAAGCCCCCCGGGCCTTCAGCGGACCGGCTCCGCCAGCCGCGCCCTCAGCTCCGCCACCTCCCCGCGCAGAGCCCTGAGTTCCGCCAGGATCGGGTCGTCGCGCCGGGCCCGCGCTGCCGCCTCGGCCTCCTCGCGAACGGCGTCGTGCTCGCTCTGCATGGCGTTGACGACGACGCCGATGAAGAGGTTGAGCGCGATGAACGAGCTCGCCAGGATGAAGGGGATGAAGAACAGCCAGGCGTAGGGATGGTTCTCCATCACGGGACGCACCACCTCGCTCGACCAGCCGTCCAGCGTCATCACCTGGAAGAGGGTGTAGATCGACGCCCCGATGGTCCCGAACTCGTCGGGACGGCCCGCGCCGAACAGCTTCGTCGCCATCACGGCGCCGACGTAGAAGATGATCCCGAGCAGGAGGATGATCGACCCCATCCCGGGCAATGCGCCGAGCAGCGCCCCGACGACGCGCTTCAGCGACGGCACGACGGTGATCAGCCTGAGGATGCGCAGGATCCTGAGCGCGCGCAGGATCGCGAGCGGTCCCGAGGCGGGCACGAGCGCGATCGCCACGACGACGAAATCGAACACGTTCCACGGGTCGCGGAAGAAGCGCAGGCCCTGCACCCAGAGCCGCACCGTCAGTTCCACCACGAAGGCGGCGAGGATCGCCTGGTCGATCGCCACGAGCAGCGGCCCGGCGGCCGCCATGACGTTCGGGCTCGTCTCCAGGCCGAGCGTGACGGCGTTGACGACGATGAGGGCGGTGACGAGGCGCTCCGTGCGCCGGTCGGCAAGGAGGGCGGCGGCCCGGTCTTTCAAGGCGAGGCTCCGTGGCAGTCTGGGACCGGCCGCGAGGTCCCGCGGCCCCCGGCTGTTCTAGGTCGCCGCGCAGCGAAGTCACGGGCCGGCCGGTCCGGTCTCCCCCGCCTGTGGATCTGTCGCAACGCCCGGGCCGAGCGCCTGGAGCGTGTCGATCACCTCGCGGTCGCCGACCTGCGCGAAATCCCGATAGAAGCCGCCGACGGAGCCGAACGGGTCGTGGCTTTCCAGGCAGACGATCTCGTCCACCTCCGGCCGCAGCCGGGCCAAGGCGTCCGGCGGCGCCACCGGCACCGCCAGGACGAGCCGCCTTGCCCCGGCCAGACGGAGCGCCCGGACGGCCGCCGTCACCGTCGCCCCCGTGGCGATGCCGTCGTCGACCAGGATCACCAGGCGGCCCTTCGGATCGCAGGCATGCCGACCGCCGAGGTAGCGCCACCGTCGCCGGGTCAGCTCCGCCCGTTCCGCCTCCGCGGCGGCCGCGAAATCGGCCTCTCCCAGCCCCAGGCCGGCCAGCATCTCCTCGTTGCGGACGACCACGGGCTCCGGGCCCTCGGCGATGGCGCCGATGGCGAGTTCGGGGTCGGCCGGCGCGCCGACCTTGCGGACGATCAGAAGGTCGAGCGGCGCGCCGAGGCTCCGCGCCACCTCGGCGGCGACCGGGACGCCGCCCCGCGGCAACGCGTAGACGAGGGGGCGGTCGGCGCGGTGGTGCTCCAGCGCCGCCGCGAGTTCGAGGCCGGCGTCCCTGCGGTTCAGGAATGTCATCGATCGGCTCCCCTGACGCCGCGCCGTGCCCCGCCCCGGTCGCATGACGGCGTCGCATCGGGCCCCCCGCCCCTGCGCCTGGCATTCTAGCCGTCCCCGGCCGGACTGCCCAGCGCGGGCGATGACGGACGGGGCACATTGTGTACAATTTCACCAATCGTGCCCAGGCCGAGCCCACATCCCCGGAGCTCAGTGGCAAATTGCCTATTTATGCGCCAACTCTGTGGAAATGATGAAAAGTTTTGCGGCGCGTAGGGACAGTCACTGCCCATGTTTTCACCGGGTCCAAGTAAGCCATTTGAATGTCTACCGAATCTGCAACAGGCCGGCTTGGCATCGGTCTTGCGAATAAAGGGGCGCCGCTCGGCCATGCCGTCGGCAACCGTCCGTCCGAAGGCTCCTGGAGGGGTCCTGAGGATCAAGTCAGAAAGCAGAGTCTTGGGGGACCTCAACCCATGAATTTCAAGTCCTATGCGGCCAGCCTCTCGGTCGCCGGCACGCTGGCGTTCGGCACGTTCGCCTCGGCGGCCTCGGCCCAGGAGACCATCAAGGTCGGCATCCTGCACTCGCTCTCGGGCACCATGGCGATCTCCGAGACGACCCTGAAGGACACGATGCTCTTCCTCATCGACGAGCAGAACAAGAAGGGCGGCGTCAACGGCAAAAAGCTCGAGGCGGTCGTCGTCGATCCGGCTTCCAACTGGCCGCTCTTCGCCGAGAAGGCGCGCGAACTCATCACCAAGGACAAGGTCTCGGTGGTGTTCGGCTGCTGGACCTCGGTCAGCCGCAAGTCCGTCCTGCCGGTCTTCAAGGAGCTGAACTCGATCCTCTTCTACCCCGTCCAGTACGAGGGTGAGGAATCCGAGCGCAACGTCTTCTACACCGGCGCCGCTCCGAACCAGCAGGCCATCCCGGCCGTCGACTACCTGATGTCGAAGGACGGCGGCGAGGTGAAGCGCTGGGTGCTCGCGGGCACCGACTACGTCTACCCGCGCACCACCAACAAGATCCTCGAGGCCTACCTCAAGGCCAAGGGCGTCGCCGATGCCGATATCATGATCAACTACACGCCGTTCGGGCATTCCGACTGGCAGACGATCGTGTCGGACATCAAGAAGTTCGGCTCGGCGGGCAAGAAGACGGCCGTCGTCTCGACCATCAACGGCGACGCCAACGTTCCGTTCTACAAGGAACTCGGCAACCAGGGCCTCAAGGCGACCGACATCCCGGTCGTGGCCTTCTCGGTCGGCGAGGAGGAACTCGCCGGCATCGACACCAAGCCGCTCGTCGGCCACCTCGCCGCCTGGAACTACTTCCAGTCGGTCAAGAACCCGGCCAACGACGCGTTCATCGCCAAGTGGAAGGAGTTCACCAAGAACCCGAAGCGCGTCACCAACGACCCGATGGAGGCCCACGTCATCGGCTTCGCCATGTGGGTCAAGGCCGTGGAGAAGGTCGGCTCCGCCGATCCCGACAAGGTCATCGACGCGCTCCCGGGCATCGAGGCCCCGAACCTGACCGGCGGCATCTCCAAGATGCTCCCGAACCACCACATCACCAAGCCGGTCCTGATCGGCGAGATCAAGGGCGACGGCCAGTTCGACGTGGTCTGGAAGACCAAGGACCTCGTTCCCGGCGACGCCTGGACCGACTTCCTCCCCGGCTCCAAGGACCTCGAGGCCGACTGGGTCACCCTCAAGTGCGGCAACTACAACACCGTCACCAAGAAGTGCGGCTGATCGGCACCTTCCCGTGACGCAACGGAACCTGTAGCTCCCGGGGAGGCGGTGATCCTGCCTCCCCGGCCCGTCTCCGGCCGGACCACCGCTCCCGACCTTCACGGCTCGAGCCCGCATCGGACCCCGCCATGCCCATCCTGATCGGCCGCCTCCTCGGCCTTCTCGCCGCCCTGCTCCTCGGCGCGGCTCTCGCCGGCCCCGCATCCGCACAGGCGATCGACGGCGCGCTCCAGAAGCTCACCACCGACAGCTATGCCGACACCGGCGAGGCCGTCGCCGAGTTGGCGACCTCCGGCCACCCCCGCGCCGCCGCCATCGTCGGCGCGCTGCAGGAGGGCCGGCTAGAATTCTCCGCCGAGGCCAAGAAGGTCTTCGTCCGCGACGGGTCGGCCCTGGTCGACGCCGCCACCGGCGCACCCGTGGCGGCCCCGCCCGTCGACGTCTCGGCGGTCCGCGTCAACAACCGCGTCCGCGGGGCCATCAACGCCGCCCTGGGCGCCCTGACGCTGCTCAATCCGGACCCCGCCAGGCGCCGCGAAGCCGCCGAGGCGGTCTTCAAGTCGCGCGACCCCGCCGCGCTCGGCCTGCTGGACGCCGCCATCGCCAAGGAGTCCGACGCCAAGGTCAAGATCGCCTTCGCGGCCGCCCGCGCCGCGATCGTGCTGACCGCGGCCGACCGGCCCGAGGCCGAGCGCATCGCGGCGGCCGAGACCATCAAGGCGCGCGGCGGCCAGGACGCTGTGGCCCTGCTCCGGTCGCTCCCCGCCGACACCCCGAAGGCGGTCAAGGACGCCGCGGAGGCCTCGGCGGGCGCCATCGAGACCGAGCTCGCCCTGTGGTCCGGCGCCCAGAACGTCTGGTACGGCCTCTCGCTCGGCTCCGTCCTGCTCCTCGCCGCCATCGGCCTCGCCATCACCTTCGGCGTCATGGGCATCATCAACATGGCCCACGGCGAGATGGTGATGATCGGCGCCTACGTGACCTTCGTGGTGCAGGAAATCATCCGCACCAAGGCCCCCGGCCTCTTCGATTGGTCGCTCGCCATCGCGATCCCGCTCGCCTTCCTGACCTCCGGCCTGGTCGGCGTCATCCTCGAGCGCACGGTCATCCGCTGGCTCTACGGCCGCCCGCTCGAGACCCTGCTCGCCACCTGGGGCATCTCGCTGATCCTGATCCAGGCCGTCCGCACCCTCTTCGGCGCGAACAACCGCGAGGTCGGCGCCCCGTCCTGGATGTCGGGCTCCTTCGAGATCGGCCACCTGGCGGTCACCTGGGGCCGGCTCTGGATCATCGTCTTCGCGCTCGCCGTCTTCGTCGCGCTGATCCTGGTCCTGAAGCGCACGCCGCTCGGCCTGCAGATGCGCGCTGTCACACAGAACCGGTCCATGGCGAGCGCCATGGGCATCCGCACCCCCTTCGTCGACGCCCTGACCTTCGGCCTCGGCTGCGGCATCGCCGGCATGGCGGGCGTGGCGCTGAGCCAGATCGACAACGTCAGCCCGAACCTCGGCCAGAGCTACATCATCGACAGCTTCATGGTCGTGGTCTTCGGCGGCGTCGGCAATCTCTGGGGCACGCTCGTCGGCGCCTTGACCCTCGGCGTCGTCAACAAGTTCCTGGAGCCCTACGCCGGCGCGGTGCTCGGCAAGATCCTGGTCCTCGTCTTCATCATCCTCTTCATCCAGAAGCGTCCCCGGGGTCTCTTCGCCCTCAAGGGCCGGGCGGTGGAAGCATGATCACCTCGTTCCTGCTCAAGGGCTTCGACCGCCGCGTCACGCTGGCGGTCCTGGTCCTCGCCGCGATCGCGGTCGCGGTGCCCTGCTTCAACCTCTACCTCCCCGCCGACCACCCCCTGCACGTGCCGACCTACCTCGTCACGCTCTGGGGCAAGTACGCCGCCTACGCGCTCCTCGCCATCGCGCTCGACCTGGTCTGGGGCTACTGCGGCATTCTTTCGCTCGGCCACGGCGCCTTCTTCGCCCTCGGCGGCTACGCCATGGGCATGTACCTGATGCGCCAGATCGGCACCCGCGGCGTCTACGCCCACCCGATCCTGCCGGACTTCATGGTCTTCCTGAACTGGAAGGACCTGCCGGTCACCTGGTACGGCTTCTCGTCCTTCCCCTACGCGATGCTGATGGTCCTGCTCGTGCCGGGGCTCCTCGCCTTCGTGTTCGGCTGGTTCGCCTTCCGCTCCCGCGTCACCGGCGTGTACCTGTCGATCATCACCCAGGCGATGACCTACGCCCTGCTGCTCGCCTTCTTCCGCAACGACATGGGCTTCGGCGGCAACAACGGCCTGACCGACTTCAAGGACATCCTCGGCTTCAACGTCCAGGCCGACACGACCCGGGCCACGCTCTTCTTCCTCACCGTGCTCGCCGTCATCCTCGGCCTGCTGGTCTCCTCCGCGATCGTCAATTCCAAGCTCGGCAAGGTGCTCATCGCCATCCGCGACGCCGAGAGCCGGACGCGCTTCATCGGCTACCGGGTCGAGACCTACAAGCTCTTCGTCTTCGTGGTCTCCGCCTGCATGGCCGGCCTCGCGGGTGCCCTCTACGTCCCCCAGGTGGGCATCATCAACCCGTCCGAATTCTCGCCCGCCAACTCCATCGAGGCGGTCATCTGGGTCGCGGTCGGCGGCCGGGGCACGCTCGTCGGCGCCGTCGTCGGGGCGGTCGCGGTCAACTGGGGCAAGACCTGGTTCACCGGCGCCTTCCCGGAATACTGGCTCTTCGCCCTCGGCCTCCTGTTCGTGCTCGTCACGCTGTTCCTGCCCAAGGGCATCGTGGGCACCCTCTCCGATCTCATGGCCCGCAGGCCGCGGGACAGCACCCCCGCCGCCCTCGCCCCCAAGCCAGCCGAGTGACCTCATGGACGTCGCCCGCAACTCCCTCCTCTACCTCGACGGCGTGAAGGTCTCCTTCGACGGCTACAAGGCGCTGCGCGGCCTGTCCTTCGTGATCGCGCCGGGCGAGATGCGCGCCATCATCGGCCCCAACGGCGCCGGCAAGACGACCATGATGGACGTCATCACCGGCAAGACCCGCCCCGACGAGGGCGAGGTCCTGTTCGGCGGCTCGACCGACCTGACCCTCCTCGACGAGGCCACCATCGCCGAGCTCGGCATCGGCCGGAAGTTCCAGAAGCCGACCGTCTTCGAGAGCCAGACCGTGCGCGACAACCTCGTCCTCGCCCTCAAGGGCGACCGGCGCACCTGGCGCACCCTGCTCCACCGCACCAGCGGCGAGGAGGCGGCGCGGCTCGACGAGCTCCTGGAGACCATCAAGCTCCAGGATCGCCAGCACGACCTCGCCCGCAATCTCTCGCACGGCCAGAAGCAGTGGCTCGAGATCGGCATGCTGCTCGCCCAGGAACCGAAGCTCCTGCTCGTCGACGAGCCGGTCGCCGGCATGACCGACGCCGAGACCATGGAGACCGCGCACCTGCTGCGGAAAATCAACGAGACCAAGTCGGTCGTCGTCGTCGAGCACGACATGCACTTCGTCCGCGAACTCGGGGTCAAGGTCACGGTCCTGCACGAGGGCGCGGTGCTCTCGGAAGGGTCGATCGACCACGTCGCCGAGGATCCGCGCGTCATCGAAGTCTATCTGGGACGCTGAGCCGCATGCTGTCCGTCGCCAACATCGACCTCTTTTACGGCGCCGCCCAGGCGCTCCGCTCCGTCTCCGTCGAAGCCCACCGAGGCGAGATCACCTGCGTGCTCGGCCGCAACGGGGTCGGCAAGACCTCCCTGCTTCGCGCCATCACGGGCCACCGCCCCATCGCCCGGGGCTCGATCACCTGGGAGGGCCAGGATCTCGGCCGCAGCGCCCCCTACGACCGCGCCCGCCGCGGCATCGCCTTCGTGCCCCAGGGCCGCGAGATCTTCCCGCTCCTGACCGTGAGGGAGAATCTCGAGACCGGCTTCGCCTGCCTGCCCCGATCAGAGCGTTACGTCCCGGACGAGATCTACGACCTCTTCCCCGTCCTCAAGGACATGCTCGGCCGCCGCGGCGGCGACCTCTCCGGCGGCCAGCAGCAGCAGCTCGCCATCGGCCGGGCCCTGGTCACCCGCCCCCGCCTGCTCGTCCTCGACGAACCGACCGAGGGCATCCAGCCCTCGATCATCAAGGACATCGGCAAGGCCCTGGAATATCTCCGCTCCAAGGGCTCGATGGCGATCCTGCTCGTCGAACAGTACTTCGACTTCGCCAAGGAACTCGCCGACCGCTACGCCGTCCTCGACCGCGGCGAGGTCGTCATCGCCGGCACCAAGGCCGAAGTCGACCCCGAGGCGGTGAGGCGCAAGATTGCGGTGTGAGGGCCACCGCCCCGGGCGGGCCATTGCTGCGCAGCCCCGCGGTCCTACCCCGCGAAGGCCACGCCGAGCTGGGTCTCCCTGTGCCAGACGACCTGGACCGGACGCCTGAACAGCTTGCAGGTCAGCTCGAAGGTCCTCGGCATCAGCATCAGCCTGTCGAGCTGCAGCAGGGCGCCGCCCTCCGACAGGTTGCGGATGGTCAGGTCTATGGTGGAAAAGCCGCCGTTCATGACGGCGCGGGCGGCAATATAGGTCTTGCGGCGGGGACTGGTCCGTCTGTTCGACGGGCCCATTTCTTGGACCTCGGTCATCGTCGTCTCCAAGGCACCGTCCTGGTACCGGACATGACGCTGCGTCAGATCCGCTAAACGCGACCGAACGATTTCCCTAAAATTGTATAGAGCGCCGGGCGCTCACGGGCTCGTGATCGCGCCCCTTCGCAATCCCCGCGAACGCGCGCGGCCGTCAGAGAAACGCGACACCGACCGACCCCTGCTTGCGCCATGTCACCCGCGCGCGCTGGACCGTCCCGTCGCAGCGCAGCTCGAACACCGACGGCAGCGGCGTGAACCCGCCGAACTCGATCCGCGCCCCGGAGGTCGAAAGATTGCGCAGGACACCTTCGAAGCTCGAATGCCCGCTGTTGAACACGGCCTTCGCCTTGAGGAGAGTGCGGTGGCGAAGGTCCCGGCGGCGGTCGGAGGCGGTGACGGGAGACGTGGTGTCCATGACAGGCTCGGCTTTACTGACTGGCATTAGGGAACAGTTTACCCCGTCCGCCCCGTGACTGCAGCCAATCGAGATGGACGATCTGTCCGTAACGTTAAGCCGGACGGCGGCGCCGCGCTCTGCCCCGCCCCGGGCGCCCGCGGCAACTCAGTCGAACGCCACGCCCAACCGGTTTTCGTCGCGCCAGACCACGCGAACCCAGCGCTTGATGTTGTCGTAACGGAGTTCGAACCGGATCGGCAGCAATGTCGGACGGGCCAGCTCCAGCTTGGCGCCCGTCACCGAGAGGTTTCGGATCGTCGCGTCGAAGGTCGAATATCCATTGTTGAGGACCGCCAACGCGCGCAGGAGCGTTCGCCGGCGAAACCCGTCGCGTCGCTCGTCCTGTAGATGACCATCCAGATCAGCGTAAGACATGCCCAGACTCCGTTATCAAAATCTGCTTAA
The DNA here is from genome assembly GCF_037203705.1 of Prosthecomicrobium sp. N25. Classification (NCBI taxonomy): domain Bacteria; kingdom Pseudomonadati; phylum Pseudomonadota; class Alphaproteobacteria; order Hyphomicrobiales; family Kaistiaceae; genus Prosthecomicrobium; species Prosthecomicrobium sp. N25. The sequence goes on along the minus strand of NZ_JBBCAT010000005.1, from coordinate 215,476 downwards.
TATTATCAGAGTTGCACCCGGAGACGAGCACATGCTCTCTATTATACTAGTAGAACGATTGACATGATTAATCTGAATACGTTAAGCCCTCCGCCCCTCGATCTCCGCCCGCAGCTCGCGGAGAAAGGGGATGCCGGCATACTGGTCCGGCTGCACGCGATCCCAGTCGACGCCGAGCGGCTGGCGGTGGGTCGTGCGCGTCTCGATCAGCGCGTCGGGCGTGGCGACGTAGTGGAGCGCGCTGTCGTGCGCCTGCATGATCAGCCGCTCGCGATCCACCACCTGCAGCCCATGGACCGTGGTGGCGATCGGCGTGGATGGCCTGACCAGGCCGAGTTCGCGGAAGATCCCGAGTTCCAGGTCGGCGAAGCCGCCGCCCTTGCCCGTCCGCCCGCCCTCGCGCGTGACCGCCACGGAGCCGACCACCACGAAGTCCATCGGCCGCATGTCCTGGAAGCGGACCGGCTCGCCCTCCTCGACGAAGACCTCCGAGCGCGCCGCGTCGGCGAAGGGGATGCGGCGCCTGGCCAGCGCCTCCGGGTCGAGCAGCACGAAGGGGAACGGCTTCACCAGCTCCGGCACGGGCGCGTAAAGGAGCTTGCCCTCTTCCAGCGCCCGCCGGCGCACCGGAATCTGCGGCGGATCCGGGTTGCACTTGACGATCCGCGCCGCCCGCCATTCGGCCGTCGCCGCCAGCCGCGCGGCCGCCGCCTCCGCGCCGACGAAGTCCGGGATCCGGCTCCACACCGGCCCGACCCCCGCGCCGATCGTCTCCAGCGCCGACCAGATCTCCCGCCGGAGCGCGTCCTTCTCCCCGTTGCGCCCCTGCCAGCGCTCGACACCCTCCGCCACGGCGGTCACTCCGCGATGACGCTGACATGGGCGGCGACCACGCGCCAGCCTTCCGGGAAGCGCACCCAGGTCTGCATCTGTCGGCCGACCTTGCCGGGCGCGCTGTCCCGCCGGAAGAGCGTCGACGCGGTGGCGAAGTCCCGCCCGTAGGTGGTGATGACCGTCCGCTCCAGGGTCCGCGCGAGCCCCGCCGGCGACCGCCCGGCCCGGAAGGCCGCGATCTCGGCGAACCCGTAGAGGTTCTCGCCGCCCCCATAGCGGATCGTCTGCGGGGCGTCCCAGAACAGAGCCCCGAGGGTCTCGACGTCGTTGGTGACCAAGGCCGTCTCGTAGGCGTCGAAGGCGGCCTGGACCTCCGCCATCACGTCGGGATCGTTCACCTCCATCAGGCCATCACCTCCGCAACGATGCTCTTCGCCACGCCCATGCCCTCCAGCGCCGCGCTGACCCGAAGCGCCAGGTCCTCCCGCCAGGGCGCCGCGACGATCTGCACCCCGATCGGCAGAGCGGCTCCGTCGAGCCAGATCGGCACGGTCGCGACCGGCAGGCCGATGCAGGAGAGCGGCTGCGTGAAGATGCCCATGTTGGGCCGGAGCATCATCTCGACCCCGTCGAGCACGAGGGTCTTCTGGTCCTGGGTCGGGGCGAAACAGGGCGTCGCCGGCGCGATCAGGATGTCGTGGTCGGCGAAGACCTCGGCGGCCCGGTCCTTGAACCAGCGTCGGACCTTCTGCGCCTTGATGACCCAGGCGGCCGGGATCATGGCGCCGGCGATGAAGCGGTCGCGCGTGTCGGGATCGAAGTCCTGCGGCCGCGAGCGGACGCGGTCGAGATGCAGCGCCGCCCCCTCTGCCGCCGCGATCACGAAGGCCGCCGCCCGGGCCCGCGCGGCTTCGGGCAGGACGACCTCGCGCGTGGCGCCGAGCGCACGGGCGACAACGTCGACGGCCGCGAAGGCCTCCGGGTGTCCGTTGCGCTTGAAGTGGTCGCCCAGGATGCCGAACCGCAGCCCGTCGAGCGCCTTGCCGAGCTCGGGCATCGTGGGCGTGACCGGCCGGCGGGCCAGATGCGGATCGAGCGGATCCGGCCCTTGGCAGATGTCGAAGGCGAGCGCCAGATCGGCCGTGGACCGCGCCATGGGCCCGAGATGGTCGAAGCTCGCCACGAACGGGAAGGTCCCGGCACGGCTGAGGCGCCCGTAGGTCGGCTTCAGGCCGAAAAGGCCGCAGAAGCTCGAAGGCACTCGGATCGAGCCGTTCGTGTCGGACCCGAGCGCCAGAGGGACCATGCCGGACGCGACCGCCCCGCCCGATCCGCCCGACGACCCGCCCGTCATCCGGCGCGTGTCGTGCGGATTGCGGGCATTGCCGTCGTGAGCATTTTGCCCCGTGAAGTCATAGGCATATTCGCCCATGTTCAAGCCGCCGAGCAACACCGCCCCCGCGGCGTCGAGCCGGGCGACCAGGGTCGCGTCGTGAACGGCCGGCGTCCGCTCCCGGTTGATCTTCGAGCCGGCACGCGTCGGAAGCCCCTCGATGTCGAAGAGATTCTTGACGGCGAACGGCACGCCTGCAAGCGGCGGCAGGGCCTCGCCCCGCGCCCGGGCCGCGTCGACGGCTTCCGCCTTGGCGAGGGCGCGTTCGGCGGTCACGTCCGTGAAGGCGTTGAGGACCGGATTCATGGCCGCGATGCGGTCGAGGGCCGTCCTGGCGATGTCCGAGGCACTGGCGGTGCCGGAGCGGACGGCGTCGGCGATCTCGGTTGCGGTTCCCAGGGAGGGATCGAACAGCAGGCTCATGCCTCGAACACTCCCGCCGGCTCGATGTCGTCCGGCAGGTCGAAGCCCATGACCATCTCGGCCGCCTTCGCGATCGCGGTCATGTGGCCGATGACGACCGGCCGCCACGCCTCCTCGATGGTGAGACCCATCATGGTCTCCATGTGGGCGACATGCGCCGTGGGGTCGAAAGCCGCATCCTTCATGGGTTCACCCGATCGCTTGCTTCAGGCTGTTGAAATCGGTCGTCCAGCCGACGATCGCCCCCTGCGCCCGGATCATCGCCAGCGTGGCCGCCTTGAACTCCGGAAAGTAGCTCTCCGTCGCGTCCTCGACCAGCAGGCACTCGTAGCCCCTGTCGTTCGCCTCGCGCATGGTGGTCTGCACGCAGACCTCGGTGGTCACGCCGGCGAAGACGAGATGCGTGATGCCCTTCAGGCGCAGGATCTCGCCGAGCGCGGTTGCGTAGAAGGCGCCCTTGCCCGGCTTGTCGAGCACGATCTCCCCCGGCAGTGGCGCCAGCGCGGCCAGGATGTCGTTGCCCGGCTCGCCGCGCACCAGGATGCGCCCCATCGGCCCCTCGTCCCCGATCCGGAGCGCCGGCGCACCGCGGTTGCGCTTGGCCGGCGGGCAGTCGGCGAGGTCGGCGGAATGCGATTCGCGGGTATGGATGATCGGCCAGCCCTTGGCGCGGAAGAGATCGAGGAGCGCCCGCACCGTCGGCACGATCGCGGCGAGCAGCGAGACGTCGTTGCCGAGCGTCTCCCCGAAGCCGCCGGGCTCGACGAAGTCGCGCTGCATGTCGATCACCACGAGCGCCGTGCGCCCGGGCGGGAGCTCGTACGGGAACGGCTCGGCCGGCACGACGAACACGGGAAGCCCTCCTTCAGGCCGGGGAAAGCCGGGACCCTCGGCCATCAGTGATGTCCCGCCATGGCGTGCCCGATGGTCTGCCGGTCGGTCTCCCCGATCGGCGCCACATAGGTGATCCGGCCCTCCGACATGACGGCCACCCGGTCGGCGAGTTCGAGGATCTCGTCGAGGTCCTCGGAGACGAGCAGCACCGCCGCCCCGCGGTTGCGCTGGTCCATGATCTGCGATCGGATCTCCGCCACGGACGCGAAATCGAGGCCGAAGCACGGGTTGGCGACGATCAGCACCTCCACGTCGCCGGACAATTCGCGCGCCAGCACCGCCCGCTGGACGTTGCCGCCCGAAAGGTTCTCGATCGGCGTCTCGGTCGAGGGCGTCTTCACCCGGTAGCGCGCGATCAGCTCGCGCGCCATCGCCTTCATGGGCTTCGGCGAAAGCCACCAGCCGGCCTTCGAGATCGGCGCCTTGTCGAAGGAGCGCAGCGCCATGTTCTCGGCCACCGACATGCGCGGCACGGCGGCGTTCCGCAGCGGTTCCTCCTGCAGCGAGAAGACCTTGAGCTTCGCCATCGAGTCCCGGACCGGCTCGAAGGGCTGGCCGTGGATCAGGATCCGCCCGTCGTCGAGCCCCCGCTGGCCGGACAGGACCTCGACCAGCTCCGACTGGCCGTTGCCCGACACCCCGGCGATGCCGACGATCTCGCCGGACTTGACCTTGAGGTCGATCGACTCGATCGCCGGAAGCCCGTCGTCGTCGGAGGCGAAGAGCGCGGCGAGTTCCAGCACCGTCGGCGCCGACGCGGTCGTGGTCCGCTCGGCCCGTTCCCGGATCTGCGTGTCGCCGATCATCATGCGGGCCATGTCGTCGCGCGTCAGGTCCCTCACCCGGCCGCCGCCGACCCGCCGGCCGCGCCGGAGCACGGTCACCTCGTCCGCATAGGCCGTCACCTCGCGGAACTTGTGGGAGATCATCAGGATGGTGAGGTCGCCGGCCTCCACCATCCCGCGCAGCAGACCCAGCATCTCGTCGGCCTCGCCGGGGGTCAGCACCGATGTCGGCTCGTCGAGGATGAGGAAGCGGCGGTCGAGATAGAGCTGCTTCAGGATCTCCAGCTTCTGCTTCTCGCCGGCCGCCAGCGAGGCCGCCGGCGTTCGCAGCGGGACCTTGAACGGCATCCGCTCCAGGAACGCCTCGAGCGCGTCGATCTCCCGGTCCCAGTCGATCACCGCCGGGCAGTCGGGACGCGAGACGATCAGGTTCTCGGCCGCCGTCAGGGACGGCACGAGGGTGAAGTGCTGGTAGACCATGCCGAGCTTGAGCTGCATGGCATCGCGCGGGTTGCGGACCGTGACCTCGTGACCGTCCACGATCATCGAGCCCTTGGTCGGCTGGTAGAAGCCCATCATGCACTTGACGAGCGTCGACTTGCCGGCGCCGTTCTCGCCGAGAAGGGCGTGCAGCGTGCCCGGCCGGACGGTCAGCGACACGTCCTCGAGCGCCACCAGCGAGCCGAACACCTTGGTCATGCCGATCGTCTCGACCCCGACCGCGTGGGCCGGCTTCACCTCGGTCATGGCGGACCTCCCGTCCTCTGCGCGATGACGGCCACCGGGCAGCCTCCGTCGGGTCCCTGGTGCTCGGCGCCGCCGGAGACGAAGATCTCCGCATGTCCCGTGAGCGCCGCGAGCGCGCCGGCCACGAAGGCGCGGGCGTGCCGGGTCGACGAGATGTCGCTGTCGTCGAGCATGGTGTGCCGGTAGCCGCGCAGCCGGTTCGCGCTGCCGGCCTCGGCCTTGGCGAGGAGCGCGACGAGCCGGTCCCGCCCCGCTCCGGCGAGCTGGCGCTCCGCCGGCAGTCCCAGCCGCAGCATGGCCTCGCGCACGGGCTCCACGTCGATCTGGTCGGCCATGACGGCGTGGTCGATGGCGAGCGGCCCCGCCCAGCCGCGCCCCATCCCGAGCACCACGATCTCGTGGTTCAGGAGCTCGACCCCGCCCGACGTGCTCGCCCGCCCGGACCACAGGCGGACGTCCCGCCCAATCCCCGCATCCGACACGCTGTCAATGTCGACCTCCTGGAGCGCGACCGCCACTCCGAGCGCCGCGGCCCCGCGCGACAGTCCCATGGACTTCAACGTGTCGCGCGTCGCCACCGTGGCGCCGCGCGCTTCCGCCGCCGCGATCCGGTCCGCCGTCAGGAGCGGGCACTTGACCTGCACGAAATGGACGTCCTCCGGCCCGTCGAGCCCGGCGTCCGCCATGGCGGCCCGTACCGCCGCCGCGACCATGCGGACCTGCCCCCTGCGACCGAGGTCCTCGCTCGCCAGTGGCGCCGTGTGGGCCGAGCCGATCGCCAGCGCCGGCCCGGACGCGGCCCCCGCTCCGGCCGGCCGCCGCTCCAGGACCAGCACGTGCGGCGCCAGCGCGCCCTCCGTCCCGCCGGACATCACCAGCGAGAGCTTCGACAGGGCCTCGGGCGGCAGGAAGCGCGCGAGCGCGTCCGTGTAGGCCCTGACCGCGAAGGCGCGGGTGAAGTCGTTGACACAACCGTTGCCTTCGGTCTTGCCGATCACCGCCACGATCCCGGCCGGGTCGATCCGCCCCGCCCCGATCGCGGCGAGGAGGCCCGACACGTCGTCCGGACCCGCCGCGGACAGGCGGTGCACGAAGGCCTGGCGAAGGGTCACCGGAGCCCCTCCAGGAAGCTGCGGCTGTCCGCCACCGACCCGAAGACGCCGCCCTGCATCTTGATCATCTCGATGGCGGCGAGGTGGTTCTCGAGCCTGGTGGCGCCGCAGCAGTCGGTCAGCAGCAGGCACTCGAAGCCGCGGTCGTTCGCCTCCCGCATGGTCGTGTGCACGCAGACGTCCGTGGTGATCCCCGTCAGCACGATGTTTCGGATGCCGCGGATTCTCAGCACGAGCTCCAGGTCGGTGGCGCAGAAGGACCCCTTGCCCGGCTTGTCGATGATCGTCTCGCCCGGCAGCGGCGCCAGCTCCGGGATGATCTCCCAGCCTGGCTCGCCGCGGATCAGGATCCTGCCGGCCGGCCCCTGGTCGCCGATCCCCGCCCCGATCCGCTGCGACCGCCAGCGCTTGTTGGCCGGCAGGTCCGAGAGGTCCGGCCGGTGTCCCTCGCGCGTGTGGATGATCCAGTAGCCCGCCGCCCGCATGGCCTCGAGCACGTTGGCGATCGGCTCGATCGGCGCCCGCGTCAGCGTGATGTCGTAGCCCATGGAATCGACGTAGCCGCCGACGCCGCAGAAGTCGGTCTGCATGTCGATGACGACGAGCGCCGTGTTCTGCGGACGGAGGTCGCCGTCGAAGGGCCAGGGATAGGGGTCGGAGGCGATCGTCCGGCCGTCCGGCACGAAGGCGGCGGCGACGCGTTCGTCGAGCGTGGTCATGGCTTCACTCCGCCGCCTCGGCGCGCCTGTCCCCGTAGAGCCGCGTCGGCGCCGGGAAGCCGCAGCTCGTGCCGTCCTTGTGGACGACCTGGTCCTCCCAGGGCAGGCGATAGCGGCCCGCCACCATGTCGGTCATGAAGGTGTAGGGACAGTCCTGCGCCCCGCCCTTCACGGCCACGTAGCCGCGATGGCCGAGCTGGTAGATGTTGTTCTCCACCCCCCAGTGGATGCGCGCCTCGCGGACGAGATCGGGCCTCACCTCCGCGGTGATGATTTCGTTCGGCCGGCCCGTCGTCCCGTGCGCCAGGATGGTCCCGTCGAAGTTGACGATCATGCCCTCCCCCATGGAATCGAACATGCCGTCGGAGCCGCACATGCACACGTTGGCGGTGACCATCAGGTTCTGGAAGCTGTTCGCCTGGTTGGTGAAGCGCCAGGCCTCCCGGATCGGGGCCGTGTAGCCGGCCGTCCGGATCATGATCTCCGCGCCCTTGTAGGCGCATTCCCGCGCCATCTCGGGGAACATCCCGTCGTGGCAAATGATGAGCGCGATCCTGGCGCCCTTCGGCCCCTCGATGACCGGAATCCCGAGGTCGCCCGGCTCCCAGGGCTCCACCGGGATCCAGGGATGGAGCTTGCGGTAATAGAGCCGGATCTCGCCCTGGTCGTCGATGATGAGCCCTGAATTGTACGGGTTGCCGTTCGGGTTGTACTCCATGATGGAGAAGCAGCCCCAGATCCGGTGCGCCACGCAGGCCGCCTTGAAGGCCGCCACCTCCGGCCCGTCCAGGCGACACATGATCTCCGGGTTCGTGTCCATCGACAGCCCGTGCAGCGCGTATTCGGGGAACACCACCAGGTCCATGCCGGGCAGGTTCGCCCGCGCCTTCGCCACCATGGCGACGATCCGGTCCGTCTGCCGGGCGAGGTCGACCCGGGTCGCCACCACGGGCAACTGGAGCTGCACGAGCCCGATCACCACGCCGTTGGGCGACTTGTTGAGACCGCCGAGACCGTTCATGCCCATCTCCCGTCCGCTCCCTAGGTCGAAGATCGCCCGCCCGGCCCCGTCACTTCATCAAGGACAGCTCGCCCGGCGCGCCCCGGAGGGAGCGCTTCGGCGAGATCGACGCGATCATGATGAGGAGCGTCAGGATGTAGGGGGCGGCGTTGAAGAAGTGGTAGCCCTGGCTGATGCCGACCGACTGCAGCGCCGGCCCGATCGCCCCCGCCCCGCCGAACAGCACCGCCGCCGCGAAGCAGGCGAGCGGGTTCCAGCGCGCGAAGATGACCAGCGCCACCGCCATGAGACCCTGGCCCGACGACAGGCCCTCGTTCCACGAGCCCGGGTAGTAGAGCGACAGGAACGCTCCGCCGACGCCGGCCAGGAAGCCGCCCGCCGTCGTCGCCAGGAAGCGCACGAGGTCGACCGAATAGCCCATCGCCCGCGCGGTGGCGGAGCTGTCGCCGGTCATCCGCACGATCAGCCCCCAGCGCGTGTTGCGGAACGCCCACCAGAGCAGGATCGCGATGACGAGGCCGACAAAGAACAGGGGGTTGATCTGCAGCGCCACCTTCACCTGCGGCACGTCCGACCAGAATCCGAGGTCGACCGAGGGCAGCCGCGGCGCGGTCGGCTGGATGTAGGGCTTGCCGAAGAAGAAGGCGAGGCCGGTGCCGAACAGCATCATGGCGATGCCGATCGCCACGTCGTTGACCCGCGGCAGCTTGCAGACGAAGCCGTGGAAGGCCCCGAACAGCGAACCCGCGACCCCGGCGGCGAGCACGCCGACCCAGGGGCTGCCCGAATGATACGAGATCGCGTAGGCGGTCATCGCGCCGAAGACCAGCGTGCCTTCCAGGCCCAGGTTGATGCGCCCCGACTTCTCGGTCAGGCATTCGCCGAGCGAGACGAACAGGAACGGGGTGGAGACCCGGATGGCGCCGGCGACGATCGCCAGGAGGACGGTGAAGAGCGCGTCGTTCATCCGCGGGCCTCCGGGTCGAAGATCCTGAACCGGCCGTAGAGCGTCTCGGAGACGAGCAGCACCACGAAGATCAGCCCTTGAAGGACCAGCACGGTGGCGTCCGGCAGGCCCATGCGCCGCTGGATCAGCCCGCCCGCTGCCGCGAGGCCGCCGAACAGCACGGCGACCGGCGGGATGGCGAGCGGATTGTGGCGCGCCAGGAAGGAGACCAGGATGCCGGTGAAGCCGTAGCCGGCGATCAGCGATCCGTTGGCCTTGCCCAGGATCGCGGCCACCTCGAAATAGCCCGCGACGCCCGCGCAGGCCCCCGCGATCATGGCCGAGACCACCATCAGCCGCCCGACCGGCAGCCCCTGCGCCCGCGCCGCCCGCACGTTGCCGCCGGTGACCCGCGCCGCGAAGCCGAAGGTGGTGCGCGTCATGAGGACATGCAGGCCGATCGCGATCGCCACGCCGAAGACGAGGCCCCAATGCACGCCGAGCCCGGGGATCTGGCCGACCATGTTGTCCGCCCCGATCGGGGCCGTGGACGGCTTGTTCGGGTCGGAGGGGTCGCGCAGCGCGCCCTCGACGAAGAAGTTCAGGATCGACACCGCGATGTAGAACATGAGCAGCGAGGCGATCGTCTCGTTGATGCCCCGGTAGTGCCGAAGCGCGCCGACCGCTCCGATCCACAGCGCGCCCGTGACCGCGGCGGTCAGGAACATCACCGGCATGACCACGAAGGCCGGCGCCCAGGAGAGCAGCGGCAGCGCCACGACCGCCGCCATGAAGCCGGAGAGGACGAGCGCCCCCTCCCCGCCGATGACCACGAGGCCGAGCCGGGCCGGGATCGCCACGCAGAGCGCCGTCAGGATCAGTGGGGCGGTCCGGACCAGCGTGTTCTGCCAGGAGAACTCCGTCCCGAAGCCGCCGCGCCAGAGGAGCTCGAAGAAGGTCTGCGGCGACTTGCCGAGCGCCAGCAGGAAGAGCGAGAAGAGCACCGCCGAGACGACGAGCGCGAACAGCGGGATGACGACGTATTCGGCCGACCGGCGGACGCCGGCCAGCCACTCGGCGAGGCCCGAGGGCGCGGAGAGCGAAGGGGATCGGGCGGTCTCTGTCACGTCGTCTCCTCGGCCGGGAATGCGGCAGGGGCCCGCCGGGCGGATGGGGGCAGCACGGGCGCGGCCGGGCCGGCCGCACCCGTGAGGGATCTCGACGTCAGGTGATCGACCCGATGATGCCTTCCACGAGGTAGTTGGTCGTCTCCAGGAAGCCGTCGTAGTTGTCGATCGACTTGCCAGCCGGAACGACCTCCTTGCCCTTGTTGTCCTTGAGCGCGCCGGTCACGTAGGGCTTGTTCGCCTTGAGGTCGGCGATCGCGGCGGCGGCGGCCTTCTTGGCCTCCTCGGTCGCGCCCGCGCCGAAGGCGGTGTTCTGCACGTAGTCCTTGTCGTAGCCGCCGCGCTCGAAGTTCGGCAGCTTGCTGCCCTTGGCGAGCAGGTCCGCGAAGTTCTTGTAGATCGTCTCCCACTTGTACTCGGCGCCCGTGATAAAGCCCTTCGGCGCCAGCGAGGCCTGGGAGGCGTTGTGGCCGCAGCACTTGATGCCGCGCTTCTCGGCGGTCTCGATGACGACCTTCGGGCTGTCCACATGGCAGGTCAGCACGTCGCAGCCCGCGTCCGCGAGCGCGTTGGCGGCCTCGGCCTCGCGCACCGGCAGCGCCCAGTCGCCCGTGAAGATGAGCTGCACGGTCGCGTTCGGGTTCACCTTGCGGGCGCCCATCGCGAAGGCGTTGATGTTGGTCAGCACGGAGCTGATCGGCTTGGCGGCGATGAAGCCGAGCTTGTTCGACTTGGTCGACAGGCCCGCCGCGATGCCGTCGATGTAGTGCGCCTGGTGCAGGTAGGCGTAGTAGGACCCGGCGTTCTTCGGGTGCTTGTCGGCCTGCCACAGGCCGATGGCGTGCCGGAACTCCACGTCCGGGTACTTCTTGGCCATCTCCAGCATGTGCGGATCGAAATAGCCGAAGGAGGTGGCGAAGATCAGCTTCGCCCCATCGAGCTTGATCATCGACTCCATGGTCTTCTGGACCGCGATCGTCTCGGGGACGTTCTCCTCCTCGACGACCGTGACGCCCGGCACCGCCTTCAGCGCCTTGGCGGCGACCGCGTGGGCCTGATTCCAGCCGAAGTCGTCGCGCGGGCCGACATAGATGATGCCCATCGTCAGGCCGGCCGCGGCGGCCGGGTTGACGCCGAGGCCCGCCAGGGTGCCGGCGGCGCCGGCGGTCTGCAGGAGGCGGCGGCGGGTAATCATGAGATCGGACATGGATGCTCCCCTTCGTGGTGTCTGCGCTCCGGATTGCATGCAACCCCGCGCCGTTCCGCGAGGGGAAGACGCAATGCCCGTGCCAAGCCGGCCCGCACACGCCGGGTGGTCGCAGCCTCGCCACGCTGTCGCCAGCGAAGCCCGCGTAATCATTGGGTTCCCGGGCGCGCGGCGATACCGCCACGACGGATGGCTGGAAAACCGGGCGGGCGGGCGCCCGCGCAAGGTGTATGCAAGGTTGCCCAGCTTTCGAGGAAACGCTCACGAAATGGGCATATGCCCGTGCTTTGGCCGCCGATCACGACCCGTCGCCCGCGCGCCGGAAGGCGTAGGTGGCGTCGAGACGCTCGGTCAGATAGGCCGCCGCGGTCACGGGCGCGTAGCGCGGCGGGCTGCCCTCCGGGACCGTGCCGGGCAGCGCGGCGACGAGGGCGTCCGGGTTGGGGTCGAGGAAATAGGCGATCGAGTAGCGCTCCCGCCCGCTGGCGTTGACCACCCGGTGCGGGGTCGACACGTAGACGTCGTTGGTCCAGCGCATCAGGCAGTCGCCGATGTTGACCACGAAGGCACCGGGAACGGGCGGCGCATCGATCCAGCCGCCGTCGCGCCGCTTCACCTGCAGGCCGCCCACCGCGTCCGTCATGAGGAGCGTGATGTTGCCGTAGTCGGTGTGCTCGCCGGCCCCGATCTCGCCCGGCCCCGCCGACGCCGGCTGCGGCGGGTAGTGGAGCAGACGCAAGGTCGACAGCGGACGGTCGATCCGCGCGTCGAAGAAGTCGGGCGCGAGGCCGAGGTCCGTCGCGAAGGCCCGGTGCAGCCGCGCCCCGAGGGACTGGCAGGCCTCGAAGTAGGCGAGCAGGGTCGTCCGGAAGGCCGGATCCGCCGGCCAGCCGTTGAGCCCACGGAAGGGCCTGCCCGCCAGGATGTCCGGATGGTCCGGCGGAAGCTCGAGGCCGATGTTGAAGGCCTCCTTCAGGTCCGCCCCGCGCGTCGGGTCGAGCGACTCGCCCTTGAACGGCACATAGCCGCGGTTGTTGCCGATGCGATCGATGGCGATCCGGCGCTTCTCCGGCTCGGGGAGCGCGAAGAAGGCGTGGGCCTGGGCGAACGTGTCCGCGATCAGCCGGCCGGGAACGCCGTGCCCGGTCACGTAGAAGAAGCCGATGCTCCGGCAGGCGGCCCCCACCGCCTCGGCGACCCGCCGGAGGGCTCGGCCGTCCCCTTCGGCCAGGCCGGACAGGTCGATGACGGGAAGATTGTCTCCCATGGTAGAACTCCTGAGGGTGGGTGGCTCGGAACCGCGCAGGACGCCCAATGCTTGACCAGCGGTGCCTCGGGCTTGATCAATGTGCCCGCGGGAATAGCCTGTCGCCCGGGATTCGCGGGTTGGCCCTCGATTTGCGTAAGGTGCCGTAAGGGCACACTGAACGGAAGCGCGAGCGCGTTCACATGGCGAGGACGAGAAGTTTGGAAAGACCCGAAGACAGGCGGCCGGCCCCGGCCGCGCCGCGCCATGTTGTCCGGCAGCCCGGCCAGTCGGGACTCACCCATGCGGAGCGTCTGAGGGCCGAACTCGCCGACGACATCGTCTGCGGCCGGCTCCAGCCCGGCACCGCGCTCGACGAGACCACGCTCGCGGCGCGCTTCGGGGTCTCCCGGACCCCGGTCCGCGAGGCCTTGCGGGAACTCGCCGCCTCCGGCCTCGTGGTTCACCGCGCCCACCGCGGCGCCGTGGTGACGGCCCTCACCGAGGACCGGCTGACGGAGATGTTCGTGGTCATGGCCGAGCTTGAGGCCCTGGCGGCGGGCTTCTGCGCCATCGTCATGACCCCTGCCGAGCGCCGCGAACTGATGGGCATCCAGGAAGAGGCGGAGGCCTTGGTGCGCGCCGGCGACCTCGCCGGCTACACGGACGCCAACGACCGCTTCCACGCATTCCTGTACATCGCCAGCCACAACGAGTTCCTGGCCGAGACCGCCCTGTCGGTCCGCCGCCGCGTCTCCGCCTTCCGCCGCGCCCAGTTCCGCACCCTCGGCCGTCTCCAGCTCAGCCACCAGGAGCACGACCGCGTCGTCCAGGCGATCCTGCGCGGCGACAGAGACGGGGCGAGCCGCGACATGCGCAACCATCTGGACTCCGTCCGCCAGTCCTTCATGGTGTTCCACGACGGCCTCTGACGCCCCGCTCAGCGGGAGGCCATGTAGGCGCGCCAGCCGCCGAACTCGGAGATGTCGCGCGCGCCCTCCAGGCCCGCGCGCTCGCACATGAAGCCCTTGATCGCGCTGCCGTCCTCGAGCCGCACCGTGCCGATGCCGAGCGGCGCCGGAATCCCCGCCACGAAGGTGCCGAAGCCCTCCGGCGGCAGTGCCCAGATCTCGACCTCGATGGCATAGCCGGCGCCCTCGCCCACGCGCACGAGCCCCGGGCGCAACGGCGGCCCGCCCGCGAGCGCGTAGAAGCGGTAGGAGTTCTCGGTCCTGCTCCGACGTATGAAGACCGCGTCGCGGTTCACCAGGTCACAATTGAGCGGCATGCCAGAGAGATGCGCTCCGACCACCGCGATCGGGACCATGCCCGGCGGCACGCCGCGCGTCCGGGCGCAAGGCCGCGGCAGGCCGGTGGCGCCGAGCGGCAGCGCCGCGTCCGCCTCGATCCGGAGCGCCATGGAGGCGAGCCGCGCATCCTCGCCGCCCGGGCCGATCAGCGTCACGCCGGACGGACGCCCGTCGGCGCGGAACCGCTCGGGCACCGCGAGAGCCGACAGCCCGAAGAGGTTGACGAAGTTCGTGTAGGTGCCGAGCGCGGAGTTGGTCGCGACCGGGTCGGCCAGCACCTCCGCGACCGTCCAGGCCCGGGTGACGGTCGGGACCACCAGCGCGTCGACGCGGCCCCAGACCGGCTCCGCCGCCCGCTTCAGCGCCGCCAGCCTGTAGGTCGCCTCGAAGGCCTCCACGGCGGTCCGCCCGCGCGCCGGCTCGATGATCGCCCGCGTCACCGGGTGCAGCCGCTCCGGCCCGGCTTCGAGGAAGCCAGCGATGGCGGCGTAGCGCTCCGCCACCCACGGCCCTTCATAGAGAAGCCGTGCCGCCGCCAGGAACGGCTCGAAGTCGACCTCCACCAGGGAGAAGCCGAGGCCGGCGAGCCGGTCGAGCGCCGCCGCGAAGGCCGCCTCACCCGCCGTATCCCCGAAAAAGTGACGATCCTTCGCGCCCGGCACCCCGAGCCGCACCACCCCCGGCAGTGGCCCGGGCGTGCCCGCCGAGATCGGCCGCGAGAAGGGATCGGCGGGGTCGAAGCCCGCCAGTACCTCCAGCACGCTCCAGGCGTCGTCGATCGTCAGCGCGAAGACGGAGACGCAGTCGAGCGTCCGGCAGGCGGGCAGCACGCCGGCGGTCGAGACCAGCCCGGGGGTCGGCTTCAGCCCGACCAGGTTGTTGAGCCCGGCCGGCACCCGCCCCGACCCCGCCGTGTCGGTCCCGAGCGAGAAGCTCGCCAGGCCCGCCGCCACCGAGGTGGCCGACCCGGAGGAGGAGCCGCCCGGGATGAGCGCGGGGTCGAAAGGATTGCGCGGCACCCCATAGGGTGACCGGACGCCGACCAACCCGGTCGCGAACTGGTCCAGGTTGGCCTTGCCGATCAGGATCGCCCCGGCCTCCTCCAGCCGGGCCACGACGGTCGCGCTCGCCGCCGGTACCCGGGCGAAGTCCGGGCAGGCCGCCGTGGTCGGCAGCCCGGCCACGTCGATGTTGTCCTTGGCCACGAAGGGCACGCCGAAGAGAGGCAAGTTGGCGCGCTCCGCCGGACAGAGCCGCGCCAGCGCAGCCGCCCGGTCCCGGATCGCCTCGGCGGACGGGCGTGCGATGAACAAGGCGGGGTCGTCGTGGCGCGCGATGCGCGCCTCCAGGTCGGCGACGAGATCGCGCGGATCGAGGCCGCCCGCATAGGCCGCCGCGAGACTGCCGAGGTCGAGACTTGCTGGTACGCCGGCCGCCATCGCGGATCCCCTCCCTGGTTCTCCCCCGGTTAGCAAGCCGTATGCCATGGCTCCGCACTGTATGCATGTGCGCAGGACGGCAGGACGCAAGGACAATACGGGACCGGCGCGGAATTGCGTTCGATTCTCTATGATGAAATTTTAGGCAGGTCACTTCGCCTCGGGGACGAGCCGCTCACGAGCCGCGGCGCGCGGGGATCATCCGTGTCCGCCCGGCCAGGGCCGCCGTCGGCGGCTCGCCGGCCGCATAGCGAAGTGCGGCGTCGATCAGCGCCTCCGCATCCGCCGGGCCGAGGGCCGTGAAGGCGTGGAAGGGCCGCCCCCGCGCCCGCAGGGCCGCATTGCAGGGCGTGCGGCACCCGTCGAGGCAGTCGACCCGCAGCACCGACAGGGCCACGCCCCGCTCCGCCGCGCGCGCCTCCACCGCGCGGGCGAGCCGCTCGCCACGGGTCGGGACGGCCGGCGGATCGGCATAGCGGTCGCAACTGACGCAGACGACGAGCCGGGCCGTCATGCGGGACCCGCCACCGCCTCGAGCCGGATGTCGCGCCCTGCCCGGACGCGCCGTGGCCGGGGCGGCGTCGCGCGCGCCAGCCAGCGCCCGAAGGCTGCCGCCGCGGCCGCCGCCGACCAGGCCCAGCCGATCGCCGCCAGCATCCACCCCGCCAGCACGGCGAGGCTGCGCGCCAGCACCAGCGCTCTGCGCCCGACGAGCTTCAGGACCGCCCGCGTCCCGGCCCCGAAGGCCTCGCCGAGGCGCGCCACGCGCCCCATCTCGTCGGCGGAGCGGACGAGCACCAGGGCATCCTGCACCGCGCCGGCCCCGGCCCGCCGGTAGAGCCACGCCGTATCCTCGCCGAGCGTCACCAGGGGCCCGAGCCGGTCCGCCCGCACCGCTTCGGCGGCCGCGCGCCGGGCCGCGGCCACGTCGAGCGATCCCGCCGCAGCCAGGACACGGCGCAGCGCAGCACCGTCGACCGCCTCGCCGAGCGAGCGGCCGAGCGACGCCGCGAGCGGCGCGGAGAGCCGCCCGGCCTTCCGCGCGCCTTTGACCAGGGTCAGCCCGGCGCGCACCGGCGCCGGCGATCCCGCCAGGGCCCAGGTCGCCCCCGTCACCGCGAGGCCCGCCGCCGAAAGCCCGACCACGATCTCGTCCACCGCCTCGCCCCGGGCCGCCCGCCAGCCCTCGCGCCCGAGATCGCGCAAGTCGCCGATGCCCACGAGGTCGGCCGCGAAGGCGCCGGCGAGGCCGGCCAGCCCCTCCCCGTCCCCGACCACCGCCCCGCGCGCGAAGGCCTTCGCGCTGTCCCAGCTCTCGTTCGCCTCCGAGGCGGCGAGGGCCGAGGCGACCGCCGGGTCGAGCCGCACGCCCGTCTGGGCGGCGAGCGCCGAGAAGCTGCGCGCCAGGTCGAGGTCGCCCGCCGCGAGCGCCGCCCGCGCCCCCTCGGACAGGCGCTCCGGCGTCGCCGCCTCGGCGAGTTCGCGCCGGGCGAGCGCGACCGGATCGTCCGCCGCGGCCCACCAGGCCCGCGCCTCGAGCGCCGCCGGCAGGATCGCCCGCCCGCTCGCCCATAGCGACAGGACCACTGCGGCCATGGCCACGATGGTCCTCATTCGTCCTGCTGCCTGCCATGCGGCGCCGAGCGACACCGGCGGCCCTCCGTCCCTGGGCGCCCCGCCGCAATATGGCGGCGCGCGGCGCCTCAGAAAAGAGCCGCGCCTCCGCTCAGCCCCGCGTCTTGGGAGGATCGGGTCCGTCGGTCGCCGAACGCCGCGGATCGGGGTCGCGGACGCTCGCGTCCTCGGTACCGCTGCCCGGCCCGTGCCGCCCGAAGCTGCCCGGCCGGGCCTCCCCGCTGCGCCGCCCGAAGCCGGAATCCGGCCGGTCGGGCGTGAGTCCCAGCCCGTCGCCGCCCGGATCCGCCTCGATCTCCTCCGGCCGCGGCGGGGCGCCGCGCACGCTGTCGTCGTCGCCCGGCCGTCCGGACGAATTGGCGACCACCTCGCCGCCGAGATCCTGGCGCTTGCCCGTCATCGTGGCCTCCTCAGGCCCGGCCGGCGAGCGACAGGAAGCGCTTGGTGACCGCCGGGAGGCCGGTCTCGATCCAGTCCGCCATGGCGTGCTCTTCTTGGAGGGTCGCCTCCAGCATTGGCCGGAACTCGCCCATCCCCGCCTCCTCCGCCATGGCGAGGAGCGACGTGTAGGCGGCGATCTCGTAGGACTCGAAGGCGAGGTTGGCGAAGGAATTCTTGAGGATCTCGTCGTCGGCCGGCATGTGCGCCATGGCGGCCATGTTCCCCATGAACTCGAGCGCCATATCTTTGACGACCGAGCGGTCGTTGCCGAGCCGGTCGAGCATCCGGTCGAGCCGCTCCTCCTGGGCGCGGGTCTCCTGCAGGTGCTGCCGCATGCGCGCCTGCACCTCCGGATAGTCGTCGAGCCGCGGAAGCTGCCGCTCGATCAGCTGGATCGCCTGCTTCTCCAGCGCATGCGCGTTGCGCAACCCGGTGGCGACGATCGACCGCGCCCCTTCCCGGCCTGCGCCGGTGCCCATCGTCGCCTCGGTCATGGTCCGTCTCCTCGTTGCCGGCCCCCCGCGAGGGGGTGTGGTCGGGAAACGGCGGGCCCGGCCGCATGTTCCGGGCCCGAGGGGTCGAGGATCGGCGCGGCTCGTGCCGCCGCCGCCAAGATCACCGATCCGGGGCCGAGGGCTCCGAGATCGCGCCGAGCGCGCCGGCGACGTCGCCCGCCCGGTCGGTGGCGAGATCGCCGAGCGCCACGACGCCGACGAGCCGGCGATCGCCGTCGATGACCGGCAGGCGCCGGATCTGCACCTCGCTCATGACCCGCGCGGCCTCCTCGACGTCGTCGTCGAGCCAGCAGGTGCGCAGGTCGCCGCTCATCGCCTCGCTGACCGGCGTCTCGTCCGGGTTCCGCCCCGCCGCCGTCGCCCTGATGGTGATGTCGCGGTCGGTGACCATCCCGACGAGCCGCTGGCCGTCGCAGACCGGGATCGCCCCGATATTGTACTCGTCCATCATCTGAGCGGCCCGGCGGATCGTCTCCGACGGCCGGATCACGACGGGGTCTCGGGTCATCACTTCGGAAACGCGCATGCGGCTCTCCCTTTGGCTCGGACGCCGGGCTCCCCGCGGAAGCCCGGCCCGAGTCGGAGAAACCTCCATCCCGCCCCGCGCGTTCCGGCGGCCGCGCCTCAGATGACCGCCAGCAGTCCGCCGTCCACGTAGATGACCTGCCCGTTGACGAAATCCGAGGCCGGCGAGGCCAGGAACACCGCCGCCCCGATCAGCTCCTCCGGCCGCCCCCAGCGCCCGGCGGGCGTGCGCGCCTTCACCCAGGCGTCGAACTTGGCGTCGTTCAGGAGGGCCTCGTTCATGTCGGTCGCCATGTAGCCCGGGCCGATCCCATTGGCCTGGATGCCGTGCGCGGCCCATTCGGCCGTCATGGAGCGGGTCAGCATCTTCAGCCCGCCCTTGGCGGCCGTGTAGGGCGAGATGGTCGCCCGCGCCACCTCGCTCGTCAGCGAGGTGATGTTGATGATCTTGCCCCGCCCGCGCGGGATCATGCGCCGCGCCGCCTCCCGGCCGACCAGGAAGGCCGAGGTGAGGTTGGTCTCGAGGACCCGCCGCCAGTCCGCCGCCGCGAGCTCGACCATCGGCTTGCGGTACTGGATGCCCGCGTTGTTGACCAGGACGTCGACCTCCACGCCCTGCCCGTCGAGCCGCGCGAAGGCCGCCGCGACGGCCGCCTCGTCGGTCACGTCGAAGGCGGCCGCCCTCGCCTCGAACCCCTCCCCGGCGAGCTCCGCCGCCGCGGCTTCCGTGCGCGCGGGATCCGTGCCGTTGACCACGATGCGCGCCCCCGCCTCCGCGAGGCCGCGCACGATCGCCCGGCCGAGGCCGCGCGAGGAGCCGGTGACGAGGGCGGTGCGGCCGGTGAGGTCGAAGAGGGCGCGGGACATGGACGGTTCACTCCGGAGAAAAGCGTGGACGCTGCGCGGGGCGGCGGACGGGCCGGCTCAGGCCGGGGCGAGGCGCAGCAGGGCGCGCGCCTCGGCGGGCGTGGCGGGCCGCCGGCCGCGCCGTCTGATCTGGTCGACCGCGAGCGAGACCAGTTCGGCATTCGACGCCGCGAGCCGGTCGCGCGAGATCCGGACATTGTCCTCGAGCCCGGTGCGCACCCCGTCGGCGCCGCGCGCGAGCGCCCAGTCCATGACGATCGGCTGGAAGCGGCCGATGCCCGCGGCCGTCCAGGTGGCGCCGGGCAGCACGATCCGCATCTCCGCGAGCATCACGTCGAGCAGCCGCTCCTCCGCCGGCATGGCGTTCTTGACGCCCATGACGAACTGCACGTGCGGATGGGCGTCCATGAGCCCCTCGTCGACGAGCCGCCTGGCGCCGTGCAGGTGCGAGAGGTCGAAGATCTCGATCTCGGGCCGGACCCCGTTCGCCTTCATGGCGCCGGCGAGCTCGGTCACGAGCGCCGCGGAATTCTCGTAGACGATGGTGGGGAAGTTGACCGACCCGGTGGAGAGCGAGGCCATGTCGGGCTTCAGCCCGAGCGAGCTGCCGCGCTGCGACGGGTCGCGCCCGCGCCCGCCGGTGGAGAACTGCACGATCATGCCCGGGCAGTGCCGGCGCACGCCCTCCTGCACGGCCGCGAAGCGCGCGGGGTCCGACGAGGGCGTCTCGTCGTCGTTGCGCACGTGGATGTGGACGAGCGTCGCCCCCGCCTCGTAGGCCTGGTGCGTGCTCTCGACCTGCTCGGCGGGCTGCACCGGGACGGCCGGATTGTCCTTCTTGCGCGGCACGGACCCCGTGATGGCGACGGCGACGACGACCGGATTCATGACCCCTCCCGCTCACGTCCCCGGATCGGGAGCCCCCCGCCCCGCCTCGCCCCGGCACGGCCGGCGCCGAGCCGCGCGACCCCGTCCGGCCCTCTGGGCCCCTCGCGGGACCGCCCGACCCCCGAGCCCGAAGCGAGGCCCCGAGCCCCACGCCCCAAGCCCGACTGCCCAAGCCCTGATCCCTACTGCCTAACCCCTAACCCCCCAACAATCCAGCCCTTCCCCCTCCCGATCCGATCCCGCGCGCCCTCCGGCCGCTCCGCCAACCCGCAACACGCCCCCGCTCGAAACCTGTTGCAAGCCCGATCCACTCCCGCTATACGGACCCCACTTCGCGCCCGGCCCCACCCGGCCGGCCCGCGGGGCGCGTAGCTCAGTCGGTAGAGCAGCTGACTCTTAATCAGCGGGTCACAGGTTCGATCCCTGTCGCGCCCACCAAATTTTCCTTACAGATCAGGCGCTTAGGCCGCTAGGGCGCGGCCGGGGCGTGCTCGTGTTTCGGCGAGTACCGGATAAGTACCGAAGGACCGCTTCTCGGCCCCCCCTCGCGGCCAAGATGAAGCCGCACTCGGCTGTGGATTGATCCGGATCCGGATCGTGCACTCCGGCCTCTTGCGACACTCTTTCAGCATGTCCGCTGCGCCCGAGCCCCTCGACGAACTCCCGAAGCATCCGAACCCGAACGCTTTCGGGTTGTTCGTTACAGATTGCGAGGTACGGATGCTGCTCGATGCGATAGGTCGAGAGCCGTCGATCGTTCGCGCTGTTGTCTACGGATCGCGGCAAACGGGCGTCAGGCGGGAAAAGCCGAAGCCGGAGCGACTCGACATCGACTTGGCAATCGAGGTGCGACCGAAGTACGCGGATCGGGCCTTCACGGAGTTCAGCTTAGTCGCCGCTCGACTGAAAGATGCTAAAGGCCTCCGGATCCAAGCAGAGGATCTCTCGAACACCGACTCTGTGTACTATCCCGAGCGCCAGCGCGGCGTCCTGATCTTCGAGCGCTGCGCCTCGTGACGTACCCGGTACCCTCATGTCCTCGTCTGCGGCCTCGTCTCAGGCGCCCCTGCGTTCTTCACGGCCATCGAGCGGTCAGGCAATTGCTTGCCGCTGACGCGGGGTACGTAGCGACGTCCGCTCGGGCCCACGCGGCGGAGCAATCTTGGCGCTCGATAATCCGAACTCTCCCGCTCGTTGGCGGAGACGTGGCCAGAACATCGGAGCCCAAGAGTGCGCAAACGAACGTTAGCCCGCGCCCCTCACGCTACGTCCGCCGCCTCCGCGGGCCGGCCGAACATCGCGATGATGTGGCCGCGGTCTTCCGGGGTGATGGTGCCGCCGCGGTCGAGCTTGTCGACGATGACCTTGAGCCGGAGCAGGTCGTCCCGGGGAACGGTGCGGAAGATCGCTTCCCAGTCCTCGACGCTCATGGTCTGCGGCTCGTCCATCGGGGCCCCCCTCGCCTTGTCGACGAGGAGGATCTTGGCCTCGGAAGGGTTAACGGCCCGTCGCCACGGGGCCGGCCGCACGCGATCGGTACGGTGGCGGCGCCCGGCGGGCCGTCAGATCCGCTCGCCGACCCGAACCGGCTCGGCATCGGCCGGGGCGGGCGCGGACTTCGCGCGGCGGACGCTGAGCTTGTTCAGCGCCGACACGTAGGCCTTGGCGGAGGCGACCAGCGTGTCGACGTCCGAACCGCGCCCGCTCGCGATCTTCCCGTTCTCCTCGAGCCGCACGGAAACCTCCGCCTGCGCGTCGGTGCCCTCCGTCACGGCGTGGACCTGGTAGAGCGACAGCTTCGCCTCGTGCGGCCAGATCTGCTTGATGGCGTTGAAGGTGGCGTCCACCGGGCCCGTGCCGTTCGCCTCCTTCGTCACGTGCGTGCCGTTGACGTCCATCGTGATGATCGCCTTCTGGGGCCCGCCCGTGCCGGCGATGACGGTCAGCGCAACCACCTTCACGCTCTCGCCCGCCGACGTCATCTCGTCCTCGACCAGCGCCTCGATGTCCTCGTCGTAGACGTGCTTCTTGCGGTCCGCCAAGTCCTTGAAGCGCCGGAACGCGTCCTCCATGGCGTTGTCGCCGAGGTCGAAGCCCAGTTCCTTCAGCTTCTCCTTGAAGGCGTGGCGCCCGGAATGCTTGCCCATGACCAGGCTCGTCGCGCGCACGCCGACGTCCTCGGGCCGCATGATCTCGTAGGTCTCGGTGTTCTTCAGCATGCCGTCCTGGTGGATGCCGCTCTCGTGCGCGAAGGCGTTCTTGCCGACGATCGCCTTGTTGTACTGCACCGCGAAGCCGGAGACCGACGACACCAGGCGTGAGGCCTGCACCAACATGGGCGTCTTCACCCCCGTCACGTAGGGCAGCCGGTCGCCCCGCGTCCGGATCGCCATCACGATCTCCTCGAGCGCCGCGTTGCCGGCCCGCTCGCCGAGCCCGTTGACGGTGCACTCCACCTGCCGCGCGCCCCCGCGCAGGGCCGCCAGCGAGTTCGCCGTGGCGAGGCCCAGGTCGTCGTGGCAATGCGCCGAGAAGATCACCCTGTCGGCCCCCGGCACCCGCTCGATGACCTGCCGGAACATCGCCTCGTACTCGTCCGGCGTGGCGTAGCCGACCGTGTCGGGCAGGTTGATGGTCGTCGCCCCGCAGCGGATCGCCGCCTCGATGCAGCGGCACAGGTCGTCGATCGGCGTGCGGGTCGCGTCCATCGCCGACCATTCCACGTCCTCGACCAGCCCGCGCGCCTGCGTGACGGTCGTGTGGATGATCTCGATCACCTGGTCGAGGCTCTTGTTCATCTGGAACTTCAGATGGATCGGCGAGGTCGACACGAACGTGTGGATCCGCGGTCGCCGGGCGTGCCGCACGGCCTCGCCGCAGCGCGCGATGTCGGCGGTGATCGCCCGGGCGAGCCCGGCCACGACCGCGGTCTTGGTGTTGCGCGCGATCTCGCTGACGGCCTCGAAGTCGCCCACCGAGGCGATCGGGAAGCCGGCCTCGATGATGTCCACCCCCATGGCGTCGAGGAGTTCGGCGACCTGCAGCTTCTCCTCGAAGGTCATGGAGGCGCCGGCGGACTGCTCGCCGTCGCGCAGGGTCGTGTCGAAGATGAAGACGCGGTCCTTGGAGGAGACGGCCTGGATCGGAGAGGCGGTGTCGGCGGTCATGGAATGCTCGTCCTTCTGCTCTTTCCGGGCGCTCGGGGCGGGTCGCGCGTGGGATGCGGAAGCCGCCGGCGCCGAAGGGGTTCGGTGCCTCGTGTCGACGATCCCCTGAGTGCCCGGCCCGCGAGGGGCCAGCCGGCGCTCAGGGGCCGGTAAGGAGAAGAAGCGAGGAGAGGAGGAGGCCGCGGCCGAAACGCGCGCCGGCACCCGCGGACCGTTCGGTCGCGTCTGTCGCCGGCAGGATGTGATCGCGCGCGATCATGGGGCGAGGGGCCTCGTGGCGGTGCGTCGGACGCACACTCTTGCGAGCGATACCCTCGCGCCGGCCGGATTGCAAGAGCCGATCGGCCCCGGAGACGCGCCGGGGCCCGCTGCCGCTGCCGTCACAGGACTGTCGCATGGCCCGACGTAACGTCCGCCGCGCCATCCCCGGACACTGGAGACGGATCCATGCGCCTCGCCCTGACCGCCGCCCTTCTCGGCCTCTCCCTCCTGCCCGCCGCAGCCGCCGAGATCGGGGGCCCCCGCGCCTTCGCCTTCGTGGCGCTCGGCGACATGCCCTACAAGCTGCCCGACGACTATGCCCGCTTCGACGCCCTGATCGCCAGGGTGAACGGCCTGAAGCCGGAGTTCACCCTCCATATCGGCGATATCAAGGCCGGCTCGACCCCCTGCACAGACGAGAACATCCTGAAGGTCCGCGACCAGCTGAACTCCTTCGCCGGACCGCTCGTCTACACCATCGGCGACAACGAGTGGACCGACTGCCACCGCGAACGCGCCGGCAGGTTCAAGCCGACCGAGCGCCTGTCGCGGCTGCGCGAGTGGTTCTTCGCCGAGCCGAAGTCCCTCGGCAAGACCGCCATGCCGCTGGAGCGCCAGGCCGAGCTGATGCCGGACCTGAAGGCGACCGACGGCAAGCCCTTCGTCGAGAACACCCGCTTCGTCAAGAACGGCGTCCTCTTCGCCCAGGTCCACGTCCCCGGCTCCAACAACAACTTCGAGCCGCGCGACATGGACACCGTCGCCGAGTACTTCGCCCGCAACAAGGCCAACGTCGCCTGGATCGAGGCCGCCTTCTCCAAGGCCAAGGCGGAGAACATGAGCGCGCTCGTGCTCTCCTGGCAGGCGGACGTCTGGGACATCAAGCAGAGCTTCCCGGAGGTGCCGGTCGCCTCGGGATTCACCGACACCATCAAGGCGGTCGAGAAGGGCGCCAAGGCCTTCGGCAAGCCGGTGCTGGTCATCAACGGCGACAACCACGTCTTCACCGTCACCCCCTTCTGGGCGACCGACATGAAGCCCGTCCCGAACGTCACGCGCCTGCAGGTCATGGGCGAGACGATCGTCGGCGCGGTTCGGGTCGTGGTCGACCCGGACAACGCCGAGATGCCCTTCGCCTTCCAGCCGATCAACGAGGCGCCCAAGGCGACGAACTGATCCGCCGGCGGGGCGGCTGCGGGGCCCCTCACCGCCCCCGCAGCCATCCCATGATCTCCGCCACGGCGACCGAAGGCGTGTCGCCGTGGTTCGCGCCGACGAGGATGCGGGTGCCGGTGCCGGTCGGGACCGGGTCGCGCAGGGCCGCCTCGTCGCCGGTGCCGATCACCCACAGGATCGGCACGCCGGCCTTGCCGGCCGTATTGGCCATGTTGCCCGGCCCGGCCGGGTCGAAGAAGCTCAGGTAGGCGACCGCCGTCGTCCGGACCGTCAGGGCCTTGCCCTGGTTGAAGTCGGTGAAGATCGCCGTCTGCTGCCCCTGGCCCGCCGCCACCATGGCCCGCGCCCGCCCGATGTCGGCGCCGATGCGGGTCAGGAAGTTCTGCGGGCGATGGCCCGGCGCCATGGCGACCACCGCCGCCACCCCGCGGCGCCTGGCCGCGTAGCCGAGCGCCACGTTCGCCCCGAGGCTGTGGCCGGCGAGCACGATCCGCGTCACCCCCTGCCGGCGCAGGCCCTCGACCGACCGGGCGATCTCGTCGAGAGTCTCGTCATAGGTCCGGTAGCCGCTCGTCCAGGACATGTTCGGCAGGGCCACCAGCGCCCCGTCCGCCCGCAAGGCGGCGGCGAGCGGCTGCAGGGGCCCCTGCCCGCCCGCCTTGCCGTGGATCAGGACGACGCCCATCCCCTTCATGGACTGCGCCAGGGCGGCGGGACCGGTCAGGGCCGCGGCGGCGGCGATCAGGGTCGCGAGGACGACGCGGCGGGTCGACACGAGCATGGCTGGAGGATCCCGAGGGCGCCCGTCCGCCGCCGGCGCGGACGGGCGAAGACGGAAGGTCGGCCGCCTGCCGGACGGTGGGCGTCAGACCTCGAGCACCCCCTCGGCGACCTTGACCGCATGCCCGCCGATCCGGGCCGCGGTCAGTTCGCCGGCCTCGACCTCGATCTCGAGGTCGATCAGGCTCGGCCGCCCCATTTCGAAGCCCTGTTCGATGCGGTACGTGAAGGTGCCGTTGGGAAGGTCGTCGAAGTCGTTGACGAGGCCCGCGAAGGCCGCGATGGCCGAGCCGGTGGCCGGATCCTCGCCGACGCCGAGGCCCGGCGCGAACATGCGGCCGTGGAAGCTCGAATCGTGGAACAGCGTCTCCCGGCAGTAGACGTAGATGCCGGGCGTGGCCGGTCCGAAGGCCTCGGTCCAGTGCTGCGGAGCGACCTTGATCCGCCGCATGGCGGCGAGCCCGGCGACGGGCACGAAGGCGAAGGGGTTGCCGGCGCTCCACACGGTCGAGACGTGGTTTTCGAAGCCGATCTCGTGCGGCTTCAGGCCGAGCGCGTCGGCGATGGCCGACTTCGGCCCGAAGCTCGCCTCCCCCATCTCGGACAGGCGCGGCACGTCGAACTCCGCATAGGCCGCCGCCCCCGGCACCAGCCTCACGGCGCAGCGGACGAGCCCGATCTGCTCCTCGAGGGCGACGACGGCGTCCATCTCGGTCTCGAGGTCGGGGAAGCGGCGGGCGGCGAGGCAGCAGGCCGTGCCGACGGTCGGGTGGCCCGCGAAGGGCAGCTCCCGGCCGGGCGTGAAGATCCGCACCGCTGCGCTGTGCGCCGGGTTCTCGGCCGGGGTCACGAACACCGTCTCGGACAGGTTGAACTCGCCCGCGATCCGCTGCATGGCGGCCGTGTCCAGGCCCTCGGAATCAAGCACCACGGCGAGCGGGTTCCCCTCCAGGGGCCGGGTCGTGAAGACGTCGAGGACCACGTAGCGGCGCTGAGCCATCCGGGACTCCCGTGAACCGGTTGCGGTTGCGCTCCCTCTCTAAGGCATCCCGGCCCGGGGAGGCGAGCACTTTCGCGATGATCAGCCGCGGGCCGCGAGCTCGGCCAGCAGAACGTTGACGTATGGCACCGACAGCACCGGATCGAGCGGCCGCCCCACCGGCGCAAAGAGGACGCCGTCGAGCTCCGGGTCGGCGTCCCGCGCCATGTGGTCCGCGATCTCGGCCTCGAGCGCGGCCGCGGTCTCGACGGCCCGGTAGACCTTGACGAGGGCGAAGCGCGAGGGCCCCGACCCGATCGCGATCCAGCCCGGCTCGGGAGCGAAGCGGCGACCGTCGAGCCCCGTCTCCTCCCCGATCTCGCGCAGGATGTTGGCCTCGGGGTCGAGCCGGCTGAGCCCGTCCGAGCCCTTCACGAGATCGTCCGGATCGAAGGAGCCGGACGGCGGATAGAGACGCCCCGGATTGGCCGTCCGCGGCCCCATGCGGCCGACCATCAGGCGGTCGTCGGCGCTGACCACGGCGCCCACGGGGAAGAGGTGGCGGAACGGGTCGGGCGGCGGCGAGGCCTCGCGCCAGGCGAGGAAGCTCGCGAAGTCCGTCTCGCCGCCCTCCGCCCGGAAGACCGTACCGCCCGCCGCCTCGCGGTCGAGGCCGACCCGGTCGAACAGGAAGAAGGGCCCGTTCCAGATATGCGGATTCTCGGCTGCCTTCTCGGCCCAGCGCGCCGCGATGCGCTCCGCCGCGCCGGGGCCGAAGTCGAGGCGTTCCGGGCGGATCACCAGGTCCACGTCGGCGAACGGGACCGCGGTCCCCGTCAGGTCTCTCAAGTCGGCCTCCGCCCGTCGTCCGGGATGTCCAGTTCGATGACGAGGGGACAGTGGTCCGAGGCCTTGGGGCGGTCGAAGCCGACCCGGGGGTAGCGCTCGAACGGGGTCCCGTCGGGGTTGCGCGGCCGGCAGGGCACCCGGTAGGGCAGCCCGCGCCGGACGATCTCCGGCTTCGCCCGCGGATTGGCGGCGGCGAGGCCGGGCGAGGCGAAGATGTAGTCGAGCTGGCTGAGCTCCTTCGCCTCGCCGTACCAGTGCGTCCAGCGCTCCTCCCACGGCAGCCGCTCGACCAGGTTGACGGCGAAGCGGTCGGCGAAGAACGGGTCGATGCCGCTCGCCTCCGCCCGCTCCTGCCGCCACTCCGGCTCGCCGTCCGGCCCGCGCCGGACCAGGATCTTGTCCCGGTAGTCGTTCATGTCGCCACAGATCAGCCAGTTGGCGTGCGGCGCCTTCGGCCCGTAGCGGCGCTCGATGATGCGTCGCACCGCCCGCGCCTCCGCCCGCCGGACCGGCATGGTCCGGTCGCGGTCGTCCGACATGGACTTCAGATGGCAGATGAAGATGTCGAGCACCCGGTCCCCGACCTCCACCTCGACCTCCAGGCAGTCGCGCTTGAAGCAGCGGTCGTCCTCGAGCGCGCCCCACCGCCTCAGGTCGTCGTTGTAGAGGCCGAGGTCCCGGTAGGTCAGCGCCGCGTGGCTCTTCACCTTGATCGGATAGCCGCGCCGGGCCATGACGGCGACGTCGATGCCCCGCCCGTCGTTGCCCTGCAGGAGCGCGAACTCGTCATAGGGCTCGTCGACCGCGCGGCGCAGGTAGCGGTCGTGGAAGTAGCGGAGCGACCGCAAGTCGTCGACCTCCTGCAGGCACAGGATGTCGGCGTCCGCGTCGCGGATCGCCTGGGCGGTCATCTGCCGCTGGTCGTCCGAGATGGCGATCTGGACGGCCCGCTCGATGAGCCGCCCCTCCTGCTCGTTCGGGTGCTCGTAGAGCCCGACCGCCGGGTCCGGGATCCAGGCCCCGGTGTTGCGGTCCCGCTCCGCCACGGTCCGGCGCATGAGGTTCTCGACGTTGAAGGTCCCGACGCGGATCGGCATGGCTCTCGTCCGTTGCTCCCTCCTGTTTACGGGCAGCGCTGCGGCAGCGGAAGCCCGTGAAGGCTCAGGCCCCGCTCCGCGGTCGGGTCGGGCGCGCCATCGCCCGCCGCTTGAGCGCCTCGGCCAGCGCCAGATAGACGACCACGAGGCCCGCGAGTGCGGCGAGCAGCGGCGCCGGAAGACCGACGAAGCCGAACGTCCGGCCAGCCGGCGTCAGCGCGAGCGCGATGGCCACCGCCAGGGCGCCGAGCGAGGTGGCCGCGAGGATGCGGTGCGGCGGGCTCTTCCAGGCCGGCGCGGCCGTGCGGATGACGAAGATGACCAGGATCTGGGTCGTCATCGATTCCAGGAACCACGCCGAGCGGAAGAGCTCCGGCGCCGCCTCGAAGCCGTAGACCAGGATCGCGAAGGTGGCGAGATCGAAGACCGAGGAGAGCGGCCCGAAGACGAGCGTGAAGCGCAGGATCTCACCCATGTCCCACCCGTGCGGCCGCCGCAGGTCCTCCGCGTCGGCCCGGTCGAACGGGATGCCGACCTCGCTCAGGTCGTAGAGCAGGTTGTTGAGCAGGACCTGGATGGGGAGGAGCGGCAGGAAGGGGATCGCCAGCGATGCGATCGCCATGGAGAGCATGTTGCCGAAGTTGGAGGCCGTCCCCATGCGGACGTATTTCATGATGTTCGCGTAGGTCCGCCGCCCCTCGTCGATGCCGTCCGCCAGGACGCCGAGGTCGGCCGCGAGCAGGATCATGTCGGCGGCCCCGCGCGCCACGTCGGTCGCCCCCTCGACCGAGATCCCGACGTCCGCCGCCTTGATGGCCGGGGCGTCGTTGATGCCGTCGCCGATGAAGCCGACCGTGTGGCCGCGCGTGCGGAGCGCCCGGATGATCCGGAGCTTCTGGTCCGGCGACACCCGCGCGAAGAGATCGACCGAGCCGACCTTGTGGGCGAGCGCCTGGTCGGTCATGGCCTCGATCTCGTGCCCGGTGAGGAGGCCGCGGTGCGGCAGGCCGAGGGTGGCCACCAGATGCCGGACGACCGGCGCCGCGTCCCCCGAGATGACCTTGACATGGACGCCCTGCGCCTTGAGCCGGTGCACCGCCGCCGCCGCCGAGGGCTTCGGCGGGTCGACGAAGACACACCAGCCGACGAACACGAGCCCGCTTTCGTCCGCCTCGGAGACGGCCTCCAGGCCCTCCGCCTCCCGCCAGCCGACGCCGAGAAGGCGCAGGCCCTCCTCGGCCCGCGCGGCTTCGTAGGCCGCCAGGCCGGCGGCCGCGGCCTCGTCCATCGGGACCACGCGCCCGTCCGCCAGTTCGAGGTGCCCGCAAAGCGCCCGGACCTCTTCGGGCGCGCCCTTGACGATGAGCCGCCGGCCCTCCGTCCCGTCCGCCAGCACCGAGACGCGCCGGCGCTCGAAGTCGAACGGCAGGTCGGCGACGGGCCGAAAGGCGGTGGCCGCCTCCGCGGGGGCCGCGGCCAGGATCGCCTGGTCGAGCGGGCTCCGGATCCCGGTGGTCAGGCTCGCATTGGCGGCCGCGAGCGCGAGGACCCGCGCCGAGACGTTCCCATCGGCGCCCGCGGCCGCCGTCAATGCGATCCGGGCCTCCGTCAGCGTCCCGGTCTTGTCGGTCGCCAGGATGTCCATGGAGCCGAGGTCGTGGATGGCGGCGAGCCGCTTCACCACGACCTTGCGCTCGGCCATGCGCAGCGCGCCGCGCGACAGCGACACGGTGACGATCATCGGCAGCAGCTCGGGCGTCAGCCCGACCGCGAGCGCGATCGCGAAGAGGAAGGATTCGATCACCGGCCGGTGCGAGGCGAGATGCGCGAGCAGCACGGTCAGCACCAGGAGGACCGTGAGCCTGACGATCAGGACGCCCAGGCGGTGCAGCCCGATCTCGAAGGCGGTCGGCGCCTCGGCCCCCGAGAGCGCCGCCGCGATGCCGCCGAACCGCGTCGCCGCGCCTGTGCGCAGGACGAGGAGGGTCGCCGAACCGCTGACGATACCGGTGCCGCCGAAGAGCGCGTCCGTCGCGTCCGCCGGGTCGGTCGCCCCGCTCGGGCCCGGCCGCTTGTCGACCGGCAGCGGCTCGCCCGTCAGGAGCGCCTCGTCGGCCCGCGCCCCCTTGGCGGCGAGCACGATCCCGTCGGCGGGCACGAGGTCGCCGACCTCTAGCCGGACGACGTCGCCGGGCACGATCCGGTCGACCGGCAGGCGCACCAGCGCGCCGTCGCGCAACACGTCGGCCTTCACCGCCACGGACCGGCGCAGCGCCTCGGCCGCCGTCTCCGCCCGGTGCTCCTGGAACACGTCGAGCGCCACCGAGATCGCCACGATCCCGAGAATGATCACGAAGCTCGGCCACTCGCCGGTCGCCCCGGACACGGCTGCCGCGACGAGCAGGATCGCGACCAGCGGCTCCGCCAGCCGCCTCAGGACCTTGGTTGCGAGCGAGGCCCGCACCTCGGCCGCGACCTCGTTCGGCCCGACGCGGGCGAGCCGCGCCTCCGCCTCGGCCGAGGTCAGGCCGTCCCGGGTCGACCCGATCGCGGCCAGCGCCGCCTCGGGTCCGTCGCGCCAGAAATGATCGTCGTCGCGGTGGGCGTTCGGTTCGGACATGGGGCGGCGCCATCCTCGATCGGAGCCCGCACCCTGCGCCGACCGGCGACGGCCGGCCTTGATCTCGCTCACGGGGTCCCGTGAGACGGACGAGGCCGGCCCTCGCGGACCGGCCTCGGATCGGCTGCGGACGGCGTCGGGCCGCTCAGTTGCGCGACTTGTCGACCAGCGCCTTCTGCTTGATCCAGGGCATCATGCCGCGGAGCTTGAGGCCGACCTCCTCGATCGGATGGGCGTCGTTCATGCGGCGGGTCGCCTTGAACTTCGGCTGGCCGGCCTTGCACTCCCGGATCCACTCCGACGTGAAGGCGCCGGAC
This sequence comes from Prosthecomicrobium sp. N25, assembly GCF_037203705.1. Taxonomy (NCBI): domain Bacteria; kingdom Pseudomonadati; phylum Pseudomonadota; class Alphaproteobacteria; order Hyphomicrobiales; family Kaistiaceae; genus Prosthecomicrobium; species Prosthecomicrobium sp. N25. The sequence goes on along the minus strand of NZ_JBBCAT010000005.1, from coordinate 184,156 downwards.
TGGATGTCCTTGAGCACCTTCCGCATCTCGGCGCGGGTCTCGTCCGTGATGATGCGCGGGCCGGTGACGTACTCGCCGAACTCGGCCGTGTTCGAGATCGAGTAGTTCATGTTGGCGATGCCGCCCTCGTAGATGAGGTCGACGATCAGTTTCACCTCGTGCAGGCACTCGAAATAGGCCATCTCGGGGGCATAGCCGGCCTCCACGAGCGTCTCGAAGCCGGCGCGGATCAGCTCCACGAGGCCGCCGCAGAGCACGACCTGCTCGCCGAAGAGGTCGGTCTCGCACTCCTCCTTGAAGGTCGTCTCGATGACGCCCGAGCGGCCGCCGCCGACGCCGCAGGCGTAGGAGAGCGCGATGTCGTGGGCGTTCCCGGAGGCGTCCTGATGGATCGCGATCAGACAGGGCACGCCGCCGCCCTTCTCGTATTCGCCGCGCACGGTGTGGCCCGGGCCCTTCGGGGCGATCATGATGACGTCGACCGTCTTCTTCGCCTCGATCAGGTTGAAGTGCACGTTGAGGCCGTGCGCGAAGGCAATGGCGGCGCCGTCGCGGATGTTGCCGGCGATCTCGCCGTTGTAGATGTCGGCCTGCAACTCGTCGGGCGCACACATCATGATGAGGTCGGCCCACTTTGCCGCATCCGCCACCGACATGACCGTCAGCCCGTCGGCCTCGACCTTCTTGGCCGTCGCCGAGGTCGGCTTCAGCGCGATCGCCACGTCCTTGACGCCGGTGTCCTTGAGGTTGAGCGCGTGGGCACGGCCCTGGCTGCCGTAGCCGACGATGGCCACCTTCTTGCCCTTGATCAGGTTGATGTCGGCATCACGATCGTAATAGACGCGCATGGGAGTTTCCCCGGCTCGAGTGTTGTTGGTCGATGAAGCGGCTCCGGCCCGCCCGGCCGGGGCCGGCAGGCACGGAAATCGGGGAGCGGTTTAGCCGCCCCCGCGCGGAAGGGCAACGGGGGCGGGCCGATCATTTTCGCAAAGACGGGAGCCGCCCGGCCGAAAGGATGCTGCGTGGACCTGCCATGCCGCGAAAGCATGCGCAGGACGGACCCAGGCTCCGCTCAGCGCTGGATCGCATAGAGCTGGAAGCCCTGCCCCTCGGCGACCAGCGAAAGCAGTTCCGGATCCGGGTTCGGAGCGTCGGCTGCGGCATGCAGGACCATGACGTAGTCGTGCTTGTCCTCCCAGCCGTCCCAGTAGTGGCCGGTGCGCAGGCCGTCCACGGTCGCCTCGGCGACCAGGGCGCTGACGTTGGGCGGCGTGCCGTCCTCGGTGTCGACCCGGTCGCGATAGGCTTCGCGGACCCGAAGGATCTGCTTGCCGGGCACGGAGAAGAGCGTCGACACCAGCGCCGAACGCTCGATCACGGCGACGCAGGGCGCGTGGGCGAGCGAGTCCTGCTCGACCGTGTCGCCGATCGGCTCGTCCGCGTAGGCGACCAGGATCTTGGCGCCGCGCTCGACATGCTGCACGGCCGCCCGGATCTCCTCGTGAGATCGCGCGAGGTGCATCCAGTGCACCGAGACGCCGCCGACCCGGATCGCCGAGAAGCCGAGCACGAGCGCCAGGAATCCGTACCGGATGGCCGGATCGCGTTCGTCGAGGCTGCCGAAGCCGATCAGCATCATCAGGAGGGCTACCGGGATCCGCTGGTCCGCCATGTAGGAGCCGAACAGGATGGTCGGCATGGCCATGAAGGCGAGCCCGCCCACGACGGCGAGCACCAGGGCCGCCGGATGGAAGGAGACGAGGCCGCGGCGGACCGCCCATGCGAGCGCCGCGCCGGAGAGCACCAGGATGGCCAGATCCGGCCCGTCCGCGTAGGTGCGGAAGATCATCAGGAGGGCGTCGAGCTTGCCCTGCGGGCTCCACTCGAGCTCCTGCGCCAGCCCCCAGGTGGACGTGCCGAGGAGAAGCGGCACCACCGGCAGCGTCGGCACGGCCAGGATCGCGACCTCGCGCAGGATGCGCCAGTCGAGCCGCCGGCCCTCCGCATGCCAGCGCTGCAGGGAGAAGCTGCCGATAGCGAGCCCGTAGAGGCCGAGCGCCGAGAGATGGCAGAGGAAAATCGCCGCCACGAAGACGGCCGAGACCGCCAGGCGCAAGAGGGCGTTGCGCTCGGCGAGCATGATCCAGGCCGCGAGCCCCCACATCGCCACCCCGACGCCGACGAAGTAGTTGGCGAGCCCGACCAGGAAGACTTGGTTGTACAGGATGAGGAAGACGGTGAGCGGCCACACGCCCAGGCGCCGTCGCAGCGCGTACTGGATCGCCATCGGTCCGCTGGCGAGCAGGATCAGCGTCCCGGCCATGAAGATCTGCCCGGCCCGGTACACGTCGAAGAGACGCGCCAGCGGCGGCATGATCAGGTCCATCGCGAGGTTGGGCAGGATCTGCCACTCGATCGCGTAGAAGGCGGAGAGATACTGGTCGCCGTCCCCCACCGCGATCCGGTACATCCGGGCCAGATGGTTGACCGTGTCGGACAGCGGCGCCACCCGGACCAGGAAGACCGGGACGACCGAGACCGCACAGAGGCAGGCGAAGACGATGCCGAGGTTGACGCCCGCGCGCCGCACCCCGAACACGAGCCGCTCGATGCGAGCGGCCAGCGCGATGGACATTGACCTGGATGAACCTGTCTTGGAGCAATCGAGAGGAACTCTCGATTCGCACTCATCTATACAGAAGTTCACCTGACGGCGATCTGACCGGCCTGTGGCCGAAACGTGATACCTCTGCGTGAGGCGCAGCCCAGTCCATCGCCGCGTGCAAGGCAGCGTTTCAGCTGGTCGGATCCAGGTCTTCGCGCGGGATAGCGAGCCCGGTCGGCCCCAACATCAGCCGCGACCGGGCGACGACTGATCGGCCCGGGGCGGCACGGCCATCGCGGCGCGGCGGGACCCGCACCCGAGGGGGTGGGGCGGAGGCTGGCCTACATCCCCTCCTGCCCGCGCCGGATCGCCGCCACGCCGGTGCGGCTGACCTCGACGAGGCCGAGCGGGACCATGATCGAGATGAACTGGTCGATCTTGTCGCCCTTGCCGGTGATCTCGAAGATGAAGCTCTCGGTCGTGGCGTCCATCACCCGCGCGTTGAACGCCTCCGCGAGCCGGAGCGCCTCGACCCGGTGGTCGCCCGTGCCGCGCACCTTGATGAGCGCCAGCTCGCGCTCCAGCGCGGGGCCCTCGACGGTCAGGTCGACGACCTTGTGCACCGGCACCATGCGGGCGAGCTGGTGCCGGATCTGGGTGATGACCATCGGCGTGCCGGTGGTCACGATCGTGATGCGGCTGAGGTGCTTTTCGTGCTCGGTCTCGGAGACCGTGAGGCTGTCGATGTTGTAGCCCCGCCCCGAGAAGAGGCCGATCACCCGGGCGAGCACGCCCGGCTCGTTGTCGACCAGCACCGACAGGGTGTGGCGCTCGATGGTGTTCGGGGCTTCCTCGAGAAAATAGGCCGACTGGGCCTGTCCCGGCATCGTCATGGCGTTCATGTCCGTCGCTCTTCCCTGTCTTTGTAGCCGATGGGCCGCCCCGAGGGCAGCCCCCCGCCGGGACTTCAGACCAGCATCTTGCCCTCGGCGCCGATCGCCGAGCCGATCTCCTCGTCGGAGACGTCCTCGCCGAGCAGCATCTCGTTGTGCGCCTTGCCCGAGGGGATCATCGGGAAGCAGTTGGCGAGGTTGGCGACGCGGCAGTCGAACAGCACCGGCTTACGGACCGCGATCATCTCCTCGATCTTGTCGTCCAGCTCCTCCGGCCGCTCCGCCCGGATGCCGACGCACCCGTAGGCCTGGGCGAGCTTGACGAAGTCCGGCATCGCCTCCGTGTAGGAATGCGACAGCCGGTTGCCGTGCAGCAGCTGCTGCCACTGCCGGACCATGCCCATGTACTGGTTGTTGAGGATGAAGATCTTGATCGGCGCCTCGTACTGCACCGCCGACGACATCTCCTGGATCGTCATCTGCACCGAGGCATCGCCCGCGATGTCGATGACGAGCGCGTCCGGATGCGCGATCTGCACCCCGAGCGCCGCCGGCAGGCCGTAGCCCATGGTGCCGAGGCCGCCCGACGTCAGCCACCGGTTCGGCTCCTCGAAGCCGTAATACTGCGCGGCCCACATCTGGTGCTGGCCGACCTCGGTCGTGATGTAGGTCTTGCGGTTCCGCGTCAGCGCATACAGCCGCTCGATCGCGAACTGCGGCATGATCACGTCGCGGTTCTTGCGGTAGGCCAGGCAGCGCTTGCCCTTCCACAGCTCGATCTGCTTCCACCAGACCTTGTGCGCGTCCTTATCCTGGACCGGCGCGGCGTCCTTCCACATCTCGATCATGCGGCGCAACACATGCGCCACGTCCCCGATGATCGGCACGTCGACGCGGATGTTCTTGTTGATCGAGGACGGATCGATGTCGATGTGGATCTTCTTCGAGCCCGGCGAGAAGGCGTCCGTGCGGCCGGTGATGCGGTCGTCGAAGCGCGCGCCGATGCAGACCATGACGTCGCAGTCGTGCATGGCGAGGTTCGCCTCGTAGGTCCCGTGCATGCCCAGCATGCCGAGCCAGTTCGGCCCCGAGGCCGGATAGGCGCCGAGGCCCATCAGGGTCGAGGTGATCGGGAAGCCCGTCATGGCGACGAGCTCGCGCAGGAGCCGCGTCGCCTCCGGTCCGGAGTTCACGACGCCGCCGCCCGTGTAGAGGATCGGCCGCTTGGCGCCGGCCATCAGGCGGACGGCCTCGCGGATCGCCCGGTCGTCGCCCTCCACCCGAGGCTGGTACTGGGTCTGCCGCGCGTCCTTGAAGTTCTCGTAGATCCCGGACTTGAACTGGATGTCCTTCGGGATGTCGACGACCACCGGCCCCGGCCGTCCGGTCCGCGCGATCCGGAACGCCTCATGCAGGATGCGAGGCAGGTCCTCGATCCGTTTCACGAGCCAGTTGTGCTTGGTGCAGGGCCGCGTGATGCCGACCGTGTCGCACTCCTGGAAAGCATCGTTGCCGATGAGATGCGTGGGCACCTGGCCGGTGATGCAGACGAGCGGGATGGAATCCATCAGCGCGTCGGTCAGCGGCGTCACCATGTTGGTCGCCCCCGGCCCGGAGGTCACCAGCGCCACCCCGACCTTGCCGGTCGAGCGCGCGTAACCCTCGGCGGCGTGCCCGGCGCCCTGCTCGTGCCGGACCAGGATGTGCTGGACCTTGTCCTGCTGGAACAGCTCGTCGTAGATCGGAAGGACCGCGCCGCCCGGATAGCCGAAGATGTGCTCGACGCCCTGGTCGATCAGGGCCTGCACCACCATTTCCGCCCCGGTCATTTCCCGTGTCATCGGTCGTCTCCGCTTCGTCCCGGCCGCTCCGGCCATCCGTTCCGCTGTCGTGAGGGCATTAAAAAAGGGGCCGTCGAGGGGCCCCTGTCAGCGCGCGATCGCTTCTCGGCGGGCTAGACACCCACCTCGCTCGCGCGCCGCCTAAGTACGATGATCGAGTTGAGCGACATCGCGCCTGATCCTCATGGATTTCGTCGGCGCGGACCCTACGCGCCTCGCGGCGCCGGGTCAAGCGGGTGCTTGGTGGGCCCATCAAGCCGCCGCCGTCTCCGGCACGCCCGACACGATCAGCTCCAGGACCTCCCGCTCGCTGGTCTCGCGGATCCGGCGCTCGCCGACGTTCTGGCCGCGCTTCAGGACGACGACCCGGTCGCCGACTTCGAAGATGTCGGTCAGCCGGTGCGAGATGATGATCTGCGCGACGCCGTGCGCCTTGAGCTCGCTCATGGTTTCGAGGAGCCGGTTGGTGGCCATCACCGAGAGGTTGGCGGTCGGCTCGTCGAAGACGATGACACGCGGCTCGAACGAGATGGCGCGCGCGATCGCCACCGACTGCTGGCGCCCCCCCGACAGGCTCTCGACCTTGGCGTAGACCGAGTTGACGTCGACCTTCAGCTTCTTCAGGACCGCGTCCGCCTCCCGGTACATGCGCTCGCGGTCGACGAACAGGCCGAAGCGGCGCGGCCAGCGGCCGAGGAAGATGTTCTGCCCGACGTCCATGTTCCCGCACAGCGCGAAGTCCTGGTAGATCATCTCGATCCCCCGGTCGCGGCTGTCCTGCGGGCTGCGGAAGTGGGTCGGCTCGCCCGCCACCAGGACGTCCCCGGCGTCGCGCTGGTAGGCCCCTGTCATGATCTTCATGAGCGTCGACTTGCCGGCCGAGTTGTCGCCGACGAGCCCGACGACCTCGCCCGGATCCAGCCGGAAATGCACGTTCCGGAGCGCGTGGACGGCGCCGAAGGACTTCTCGATGCCGCGCATCTCGACGATCGGGGTTGTCATGACGGGTCTCCGGACGGCTTCCGAAAGCGCGAGAGGATGTGTTCCTGCCGGATCCAGATGTCGGCGACCACCGCCGAGATGAGGATCAGGCCTATGAAGACGTTCATCCAGTGCTGCGGCATGACGAAGGACCCGCCGCCCGGCAGCAGGATCTGCAGCGACAGGATCGCCCGGATGAGCGTGATCACCAGGGCGCCCGCGAGCGCCCCGACGATGGTGCCGTAGCCCCCGAAGATCGAGCCGCCCCCGATGATCACCGCCGCGATGCCGTCGAGCTCGCGCAGGAGCCCCGCCGCCGGGTTGAAGGAGCGCAGGTAGGCCGCGTAGATGACGCCCGCCGCCGCCGCGCACAGCGCGGAGAAGACGAGCGACCAGAAGCGCACCGCCCTCGTGTCGATGCCCGCATAGCGCGCCGCCCGCTCGTTGCCGCCGACCGCGTAGACCATCTGGCCCCAGTGCGTCCGCCCGAGCACCACGCCCGCCACGATCGCCACCGCGACGACGAAGATCGTCTGCACCGAGATCGCCCGGGAGAAGTCGAACAGGAACGTGCCCCGCTCGAGCGTCACGCCCGCCGCCGCCAGGAGGTCGGACAGGGGGCGGCCGAGCAGGTTGAAGCTCTCCGGAAAGCCCGAAAGCTGCCGCCCGGCCGTGAACCAGGCCGCGAGCCCGCGTGCCATGTAGAACATGCCGAGCGTCGCCACGAAGGAGGGCAGACCCGCCCGCACCGTCAGCCAGCCGTTGACCATGCCGGCGAGGAGCCCCGCCAGCATGGCCAGCCCGACCGCCGCGCCGGGCCCGAGCTCCAGCTCCTTCATCGAGAAGGCGGCGACCGAGGCGGAGAGCGCCAGCACCGAGCCGACCGACAGGTCGATGTCCCCGTTGCCGATCACGAAGGCGAGGCCGACCGCCAGGATGGCGATCTCCGAGAAGGCGAGCGCCAGCGCGAAGGTGTTGTCGAGCGAGGCCCAGTAGTCCGGCCTGAGCGCTAGCCCGGCGACCCAGACCGCCGCGGCGAGCAGGATCGCCGCCGCGTCGCGCCGCGCGAGGAAGCGGGCGAGCGCCCCCTTGGCGGCCGCATGGGTGTCGACCGCATGGCCGCGCGTCTGCACGCTCGCGATCGCCACGTCGCCCGCGGCCGGCGGCGGCGGGGCGGGCCGGCCGGTCAGCCGCGCCCAAAGCCGCTGCGGCCCGCCGTTGCGCATGAGCCAGGGCTCGATCAGGACGGCGATCAGCAGGAGCAGCCCCAGGAAGGCCGGCACCGCGCCGGGCGGCAATTGCGCCACCGCCTGCACCTCCATGGGCACGCCGCCGACGTCGATCGTGCGCGTGGTCGGCACCCCCTCCCGCAGCACCTTGTCGATCAGCACGACCAGCACCGCGCCGAGGCAGGCGCCGAGCACCCGCCCGCGACCGCCCGCGATCGCCGCGCCGCCGACGATCACGGCCGCGATGACGATGAGCTCCGCCCCCTGCCCGTTCTGCGAGGTGATGCCCTTGTCCTGGGCGACGTTCATCAGGCCGGCGAGCGTGGCGCAGAAGGCCGACAGCAGGTAGGCCCGCCGCCGCACCGCGTTCGAGGCGATCCCGGCGTAGCGCGCGGCCTGCTCGTTGCCGCCGACCGCATAGGTCTCGTAGCCGATCCGCGTCTTGCCGAGCAGCACCATGCCGACGAGCGCGACCAGCACGAAGACGACGATCTGGTTGTCGAAGCCCCAGGCGTTGGTGCCGCCGAGCGCGAAGAACCCCGGGTCGCCGCCGCCCTTCTGTTCGTACGCGATCGTCTTGCCGCCGGTCAGTCCGAGCACCAGCCCGCGCCCGATGAAGAGCATGGTCAGCGTGGCGATGAAGGCGGGGACCTTCAGGGTCGTCACCAGGAAGCCGTTGACGAGCCCGACCGCGAGCCCCGCCACGACCGCCGCCCCGACCGCCCACCCGATCCCGAGGTCGAAATGGGAGGGCGCGTAGGCGATCGAGAAGACCGTGGCGACCAGCCCGACTGTCGAGCCGACCGACAGGTCGAGCTCCCGGTTGACGATCACGAAGGTCATCCCGACCGCCATGACGCCGAACCGGGCCGCGTCGCGCAGCGTCGCCGCGAGCGCGTCCGTGGAGCCGAAGAAGGCCGGGTTGATCCACACGCCCGCCAGGTAGAGGAGCCCCATGAACACCAGGAGGCCCAGTTCCCACCGCCCCGCGAGCTCCGCGGGCGGAGAGGCGAGCCGTGTCGGCGTGGAGGCGGCGGCGAGGCTCATGGCGGGTTCCGACCTCGGAGGCGGACGTGGGGCGCGCGCGGCTCCCCGCTCCCCGACGCCGGGAAGCGGGGAAGGAGCGGACGGCCCGCAGCCCGCCCGGCGGCGGAGGACCGCCCCGAGGCCGGCGGCCGGCCGCCCGTTCCGGTCAGTTCTCGAAGCGCTTGCCGACCTTGTCGACGCTCTCTTTCGTCACGAGCTGGGCGCGCGTGTCGAGGTTGGCGGCCGAGATGCCGCGGTCGATGGTCAGGTAGAGCTGCATGACGGGCCAGAAGCCCTGCAGGAACGGCTGCTGGCCGAGCGAACCGGTGAGCGCGCCGGTGCGGATGTGCTCCTGCTGCTTCGGGCCGAGGTCGAAGCCGAAGGCGCAGATCTTGCCCTGCTGGCCCATCTGGCTGATCGCATCGCCGAGCGCCGGGGTGACGAAGCCGTTCGCCGCGAAGGCGCCGACCACGTCCTTGCGGCTCTCGATCAGGGTACGGACGGAGCCGACGATGTTGTTGGCGTCGACGTCGATGCCGATGTTCTGCGGGCCCGCGTCGATCTTGAAGTCCTTGAGCTTGCCGGCCGTGTTGAGCGTCCTGACGGTCGCCTCGAAGGCGGCCTTGATGCGGTTGTTGACCTCCACGTTGCCGAGCGTGGTGGTGTTCGGGAAGACGATCGAGCCGCCCTTGACGTTGTTCTTGATCAGGCAGTTGGCGAGCGCCTCGCCGCCGATCCCCGCCGCGGAGGCGTCCTGGCCGGTGTGCGAGATGCCCGAGCGGTTGAGGATCTTGCCGTCGAACGAGTTCGTCGTCGCGATCGGAATGCCCTTCTCGGTGAGCTTGCGGACGAAGTCGTCGTAGGCGCCCGACTGCGGCGTGGTCATGATGACGCCGTCGATGGTCGGGTCGTTGATGATCTGGTTGATGATCTGGATCTGGCGCGGAATGTCGTCGACCGGCGCCTCGGAGCCGAGCATGACGAGGTTGATCCCGAACGCGTCGGCCGCCACCTTGGCGCCCACGTAGGTCGGGTCGAAGAAGCCGTTGCCGGCCGTGTGGGTGATGATCGCGAAGGTGAGCTTGCCGTCCTTCGAGTTGAAGTTCTTGGTGTTCGGACCCTCCTTGGCGGCCTCCTCGAAGGTGTAGCCGCCGACGGCCTTGCTGAGCACGCCCTGCTGGGCGAAGGCCGGAGCCGAGACGAATGCGACGCCCGCGACCAGGGCGGCCGCGCCGACGATGGACTTCATGGTGTTTCCTCCCAGAAACGTTGTCCGCCGGACCGCCTCCCAACGGCCGGACGGCCCGGCTCGACGGCCGGACCGGCAGACTGTGGCCGGCTCCGCGGATCCGGTCAACGGCAATTGTACGAGTAATCACGCACGTCAGGCGGGTGAAAGGTTCAGGCCGGCCAACGCGTCCAGTCGGCCATCTGGTTGCGGAACCAGGTCTCCTGCCGCTTGGCGTATTGCCGCGTCTCGGCCTGCCCCTGCCGGATCGCCGCCTCGAGGTCGATCTCGCCCCGGGCCGCCGCGGCGAGCGGCCGGAGCCCGATCGCCCGCGACGCGGGGAGCGCGGGGTCGAGCCCGAGCGCATCGAACCGCTCGGCCTCCGCGAGCGCCCCGGCCTCGACCATCTGCCGGAACCGCCGGTCGATGCGGGCATGCAGCGCCGCCCGGGGCACAGCGAGCACGATCCGCTCCACGTCGGGCCCGGACAGGAGCGGCGGAAGCCCCGGCTCGCGCGCGAAATCCCCGAGCGTCCGTCCCGTCGCCTCGACGATCTCCAGCGCCCGCACGATCCGCTGCCCGTCGCCGGGCTCCAGCCGGGCGGCCGCGGCCGGGTCCCGCTCCGCGAGCACCCGGTGCAGCGCCGGCGCCCCCTCCGCCGCGAGCCGCCCGCGCCAGGCGCTGCGAACCTCGTCCGGAATGGAAGGAACGGCCGACAGGCCTTGGAGGAGACTCCGCAAATAGAGCCCCGTCCCGCCCGTCAGGACGGGCACCAGCCCGGCGGCGTCGAGCGCCTCCAGTTCCCGCGCGACGTCCGCCCGCCAGGCCGCCACCGAGTAGGCGGTCGCCGCCGGGACGTGCCCGTAGAGCCGGTGTGGGATTTGCGCGGTCTCGCCCGGCCCCGGCCGGGCCGTCAGGATCTCGAGCTCCCGGTAGACTTGCATGGAGTCCGCGTTGACGACCGCCCCGCCGAGCTCTCCGGCGAGCCGCAGCGCCAGCGCCGACTTGCCGCTCGCGGTCGCGCCTGCGATAAGCACCGCGCGCGGACGCCCCTCGATCCTCGTCATCGCCACCCGCTTCGCCGGCCCATGGCGCCGGTCGACCGCCGCACCACCGCCCTCACGCCCCTTTTTCCGGACCATGACGCACGTTGCAACCCTGATCTCGACCGAAGCGCAGCGCGCCGTCACCCCCGACGCGGTGGCGGCCGTCCGCGCCGCCCTCGCCGGCGCCGCGCCGGGCGAGCCCGTGGTCCTCGATCCCGAGGTCGCCGTCGACCTGCCGCTCGCCCCCGCCCCGGAGGCCGACCCGCGCGCCCTCGCCGAGGCGGCGCGCGCCGCGTTGGCGGACCGTCCCGTTGACGTGGTGGTCCAGCCGCTCGCCCACCGCCGCAAGCGGCTTTTCCTCGCCGACATGGATTCCACCATGATCGGCCAGGAATGCATCGACGAGCTCGCCGCCGAGGTCGGGCTGAAGGACCGGATCGCCGCCATCACGGAGCGGGCGATGCGCGGCGAGATCGCCTTCGAGCCCGCGCTGCGCGAGCGCGTCGGCCTCCTCGCGGGCCTCGACGCCGCCGTCATCGACCGCCTGATCGCCGAGCGCATCACGCTGACCCCGGGCGGCCGCACCCTGGTCATGACCATGCGGGCCGCCGGCGCCTACACGGCCCTGGTCTCCGGCGGCTTCACGGTCTTCACCGGCCCCGTCGCGGCGATGATCGGCTTCGACGAGAACCGCGCCAACATCCTCCTGGCCGAGGGCGGCCGCCTGCTCGGCCGCGTCGAGGAACCGATCCTCGGCGCCGACGCCAAGCTCGCCACGCTGCGCGAACTCGCCGCCGCCCGCGCGATCCCGCCGGCCGAAACCCTGGCGGTCGGCGACGGCGCCAACGACCTGCCCATGCTCGAGGCCGCCGGCCTCGGCGTCGCCTACCGCGCCAAGCCGAAGGTCGCCGCCCGCGCCGCCGCCCGCATCGAGCACGCCGACCTCACGGCGCTGCTGTACCTGCAGGGCTACCGCAGGGAGGATTTCGCCGGGCCGTGAAGTCGGGACGCCCCCAAAGGACGCGTTACTGATGCTCCGGGCCCGATCGAGCGTCGAAGCACGAAGACCGGTCTTCGCCGGAATTCCCGGCCTGAGCTTCGCAGAGGTCGAGCCTCCGGATGGCGGCACCCCGCCGTCCCGCACGAGCGCACTCGCCGAACGCACCGCCGTGCCGTAACGGGAAAGCCTCCCCACGCGTGTCACCCCGGCCATCGCGCCGGGGCCCATTGGCCATCCCCCGCGGCACGGACAACCCGAGAGGCGCATCGGCCTGCTGGCTGGAAGGCCAATGGATCCCGGCGCGATGGCCGGGATGACACCTGAGGGAAGGTCCGGGCAGGAAGGAGGTGTGGTCCTGCGCGGAACCGACGACTCCGTGACGAGGGGACCGGGTCGTGGACATCAGGGCAAGTTCCGCCTGCGCGAACTACGGGGTCCACCCTCTCGACCGGTGCGCCGCTCGCCCCATGCCGCAAACGAAACGGGGGCGGCGGGGCCCCCGTGCCGGACATTCGAACGGCCGCCTCACTCCACCGAAACGGCCACGTAGCGCATCTCGCCGTCGGGATTGGAGAGCAGGAACAGGGCCCGCTTGCGGCCGTCCTTCTTCAGCGCCTCGATGCGCTTGACCACGTCCTCGGCGGACTTCACCTCCTCCTGGCCGACCTCCAGGATGACGTCACCGGCGACGATCCGCTTCTCGCCCGCCGCGCTGTTCGCCTCAACGTCGGTGACGACCACGCCCTTGGTGACCTTGTCGCCGAGCTTGAACTTCTCCTTGGTGGTCGGATCGAGGTCGGCGAGGCTGAGGCCGAGCGCCTTGGTGATGACCGGCTGGGCCTGCGGCTGGCTGCCGCGCGTCGTCGCCTTCTCCTTTTCGGCGAGCTTCTCGCCCTCCTCCAGACGGCCGAGCTTGACCTTGATGGTCTCCTCCTTGCCCTTCCGGAGCACGACGACGTCGACCTCCTTGGTGATCGGCGAGTCGGCCACCATGCGGGGCAACTCGCGGACGCCCGGCACCACCTTGCCGTCGAAGCGCAGGATCACGTCGCCCGCCTGGATGCCGGCCGAGTCGGCCGGCCCCTTCTCGGTCACGCCGGCCACCAGCGCGCCCTTCGGCTCCTTGAGGCCCAGGCTCTCGGCGATGTCGTCCGTCACCCCCTGGATGCGCACGCCGAGCCAGCCGCGCCGCGTCTCGCCGAAGTTGCGGATCTGGTCGACGACCGCGTTGGCCGTGTTGGCAGGAATCGCGAAGCCGATGCCGATCGAGCCGCCGGTCGGCGAGATGATGGCCGTGTTGATGCCGACCACGTCGCCGTCCATGTTGAACAGCGGCCCGCCCGAATTGCCGCGGTTGATCGCCGCGTCGGTCTGGATAAAGTTGTCGTAGGGCCCGGAATTGATGTCGCGGTTGCGCGCCGAGATGATCCCGACCGTCACCGTGCCGCCGAGCCCGAACGGGTTGCCGATCGCCATCACCCAGTCGCCCACGCGCGACCGGTCCGAATCGGCGAACTTGACCGCCTTCAGCGGCTTGGCCGGCTTGACGCGCAGCACCGCGAGGTCGGTCTTCTGGTCCTTGCCGATCAGCTCGGCCTTGAGCTTGGTGCCGTCGTTGAAGTTGGCGGTGATCTCGTCGGCGCCGTCGATCACGTGGTTGTTGGTGATGATGATGCCTTCGGCGTCGATCACGAAGCCGGACCCGAGCGACTGCACGCGCCGCTGTTCCTGCGGCTTGTTCTTCGGCTGCTTGTTGAAGAACTCGTCGAAGAACTCCTGGAAGGGCGACCCTTCCGGAGCCCGCGGGGTCGGTCCCGCCGGCGGCACGATCCGCTCGGCCTGCGCCTTCTGCGACGTGGAGATGTTGACGACCGCGTCCTGCAGGGCTTCGGCGAGGTCCGCGATCGAATCGGGGCCCTTGAACGGCGCGGCACCGGCCGGTGCGAGGCCGAGCGTCAGCCCGAGCGCCGCCGCGGCGAGCACCCGGCCGAGAGCGTTCCGACGATGAGTTCCGTTCAGCATGGCGATCGCCCGTTCTCCTGATGGCCGCACGCCCGCCAGGGCGGGTCCGGCACCTCTCGTCGCTCCGTCCCGGGTGGGTTCGTGTCCGAGCCCCATCCGAACGGGACGCCCGCGTTCCACGTTCCCCAGCGGCCCGCGCGACGGTCCCCCGAGCATCAAAGCCCAAATGAGGCGGAAAAGCGACCTCCCCCGCCCGAGGCGAGTCGGCGCGCTCCCTGGCCCTGCCCGATCATACGACGCTGCCGAAGCCGCGGACCAGCGCCACGATCAAAACCCCGAGAGCCAGCGCGGCCACGCCCATCAGCCGGAAGCCCTGGTCGGAGAGGTCGAGCGCGCGCCGCATCATGGCCTTCGCGCCCCCGGGAAAGAGCGCGTAGAGGGTGCCCTCGATGGCGAGGCCGAGGCCGAGCGCGAGAAGGAAGAGGCTCATGGGTTCGTCCCGGCAGGCGCCGGCCCGGGGGCCGGCCGGCTGGCGTCACGCGAAACGGCCCCGTCGGGTGTCCGGCGGGGCCGAGGAGCCTACTGGGCCGGCGGCGAGGACGGGGCCGGCTGGGCAGGCGGGGTCGGGGCCGGCGGCAGGGCCGGCGTCGCCCGCGCCTGCGGGGGACGGCCCTGCGGGTCCGCGAAGTAGCGGAAGAAGTCGGAGCTCGGCGAGATCAGGAGCCGCGTATCCTGCGCCTTCAGCCCCGCCTCGTAGGCCTGCATCGAGCGGTAGAAGGCGAAGAATTCCGGGTCCTTGCCGAAGGCCTCGGCGAAGACGCGGTTGCGCTGCGCGTCGCCCTCGCCGCGCAGGCGGTCGGCGTCGCGCCGCGCCTCCGCGATGATGATCTCCTTCTCGGCATCGGACTTGGAGCGGATGCGCTGGCTTTCCTCGGCGCCGCGGGCGCGCAGCTCGGCCGCCTCCCGCTGCCGTTCCGTCTGCATGCGCTGGAAGATCGCCTGGCTGTTCTGCTGCGGCAGGTCGGCCCGGCGGATGCGCACGTCGATGATGTCGATCCCGATGGTCTTGGCCTGCTGGTCGACCGCCGTCTTAATCTTCTCCATCAGCTCGGCGCGATGGTCGCGGACCACGCCCGCGAAGGTGGCGTCGGCCACGTAGGCGCGCAGCGCCGAGGACGTGAAGGTGTTCAGGCGCTGATTGCCGCCCGAAACCGTCCGGACCGCCTGGAAGAACTTCACTGGATCGCTGATCCGATACCGCGCGAAGGCGTCGACGATCAGCCGCTTCTGGTCGGCCGCGATCACCTCCTGGCTCTCCAGGTCGAGGTCCAGGATGCGCCGGTCCAGATACTCCACGTTCTGGATGAACGGCACCTTGAAATAGAGCCCCGACTGAACGATCGCCCGGCGCACCTGGCCGAACTGCAGGACGAGCGCCTGCGCGGTCGGGCCGACCACGAAGGCGGAGGCGTAGACCAGCACGGCGGCGAGGACGAGGACGGCGGCGACGATGCCCATGAAACCGGTCTTCATGGCTGGCCCCCCGTGCGCGGCGCGCCCGGCCCGGCCGGCTGCCTCGGTTGCGTAAGGCGGTCGAGCGGCAGGTAGGGCACCACGCCCTGGCCGCCGGCCGCGTTCTGGTCGATGATCACCTTGTCCATGCCGCCGAAAACCCGCTCCATGGTCTCCAGATAGAGCCGTTCCCGCGTGATGTCGGGCGCCTTGGAGTATTCCTCGTAGATCTTGGAGAAGCGGTCCGCCTGGCCGCGGGCCTCCTCGACCGCCTGCCGCTGGTAGGCGGTGGCGGCGTTGATGATCTGCGCCGCCTGGCCGCGCGCTTCCGGCACGATCCGGTTGGCGTAGGCCTGCGCCTCGTTCTGCAAGCGCTCCGCGTCGATGCGCGCGGCCTGCACGTCCCGGAAGGCGTCGATGACCTGCTGCGGCGGGTCGACCTTCTGCATCTGGACGAGGCGCACCTCGATCCCGGACTTGTAGTCGTCGAGCGCCTTCTGCATGAGCTCGCGCACCGCGATCTCGATCCGGCGCCGGTCCTCGGTGAGGATGAGGGAGATGTTCGTCCGCCCGATCGCCTCGCGCATGGCGCTCTCGGAAACCGCCTTCACGGTCGCCTCGGGCATCTGGATGTTGAACAGGAAGGCGCCCGCGTCCTTGACGGCCCACTGAACCTTGAAGTCGACGTCGACCAGGTTCTCGTCGCCCGTCAGCATCAGGCTCTCCTCCGGCACGTCGCGCGTCTGGATGCCGCGCCCGGTGTCGGTCTCGCGCATGCCGATCGTCATCTCGCGCACCGTGAGGACCTGCGGCGTATAGACCTGCCCGATCGGATAGGGCCAGTTGTAGTTGAGGCCCGGCTGCGTGCGGGCGTGTTCCTGCCCGAGCACCAGCTCGACGCCGATCTCGTCGGACTCCACCCGGTAGAAGCCGGTCACCAGCCAGAGCGCCAGCGCCGCCGCGGCCGCGAGGCCGAGGCCCTTCACGCCGAACCCGTCTCCACCCGGCAGGATCGTCTTCAGCCGGTCCTGGCTCCGGCGCAGGATCTCCTCGAGATCGGGGGGCTGGCCGCCGCCGCCCGACGGCCCGCGCGGCGGGGAGCCCCAGGGCCCTCCTCCGCCGCCGCCCCGCCAGCCGCCGCCGCCGCTCTGGTTACTCCAAGGCATGTCCTGTCCTTAGTGCTGGTCGCTACGGGTGGGAAGAACCGCTGCGGGATGCCGCGGTCCGCCGGAAGGTCTCGACGGCCACGGGCCGTCGCGAGGAAAGTGCCTCGCGGGTTATAGGGGCGAGCGCCGCCGCTTTCAACGAAGCGCCTGCCCCGCTCGAGCCTCATCCGACGGAACGGTAAGTGGGACGCCACCAGCAAGCTGTCAATCTCGTCAGCTTGCCGCCGATGACCTTTCGTAGGTGACGAAGGAGAAGCCGGCCTCGTCCTTCGGGCCGCGCGAGCCCGCCTCGCGCGCCGTCTCGCGCCAGACCGTCGGATCGAGGGGGGGAAACGTCACCGTCCCGTCCGGCGCCAGGTCGACCTCGGTCAGGACGACCCTGTCGGCGAGCGGCAAGGCCTCCGCGTAGATCTGGCCGCCGCCCGTCACCATGACCTGCCCGACCCCGTCCCGCCGAGCCACCGCCCGGGCCCGGTCGAGCGCCTCTGCGAGCGACCCGGCCACCACGACCCCCTCGGGCGCATAGCCCGGGTCCCGGGTCACCACGATGTTGGTCCGCCCGTCGAGCGGCCGGCCGATCGATTCGAACGTCTTGCGCCCCATCACCACCGGCCGACCCATCGTGGTGGCGCGGAAGTGCCGGAGATCCGAGGGCAGCCGCCAGGGCATGCCGTTCTCGCGCCCGATGACGCCGTTCCGGGCCACCGCCACCACGATCACGATCTCGGGGTCGTCCCTCACCGCATCCCCTCCGGCGCCCCGAGCCGGGCCAGCGCGTCGCCGGCCACCTGGTACATGGTCCATTCGTCCTTGGCCACGGCGCCAAGCGATCGGTAGAAGCGGATCGACGGCTCGTTCCAGTCGAGCACCGACCATTCGAACCGGCCGAGCCCCTCCGCCACGCAGCGCCGGGCCAGATGCACCAGAAGGGCCTTGCCGATCCCCTTCCCGCGCAGCGCCGGCTCGACGAACAGGTCCTCCAGGTAGATCCCGTGGCGGCCGCGGAAGGTGGAGTAGTTGTAGAACCAGAGCGCGAAGCCGGCCGGCGCGCCGTCCCAGAAGGCGAGGTCGCAGAAGACGCGCGGGGCCTCCCCGAAGAGCGCCGCCGCGATCCCCTCCCGCGTCGCCTCCACCTCGTGCGCCAGCCGCTCGTAGTCCGCGAGCTTCATCACGAACGCGAAAACCAGCGCGGCATCGGCCGGCTCGGCGGGGCGGATGGAGAGGGACATGGTGTTACTCGGAGAGTGGAGGCAGAAGGGCTACGACCGGATCGCCCGCCGGCGCAAGATCAGACCGCGACGGCGGCCGCGATATGCGGATGCGGGTCGTACCCTTCGAGGCGGAAGCTCTCGTACGAGAAGTCAAACAAGGACTTCACCGCCGGGTCGAGGCGCATCGTCGGCAAGGGCCGGGGGCTGCGGGCGAGTTGCAGGCGGGCCTGGTCGAGGTGGTTGAGGTAGAGGTGGGCGTCGCCGAGGGTGTGGACGAACTCGCCCGGTTTGAGGCCCGTCACCTGCGCCATCATCAGGGTCAGGAGCGCGTAGCTGGCGATGTTGAAGGGGACGCCGAGGAAGACGTCGGCCGATCGCTGGTAGAGCTGGCAGGAGAGCCGGCCCTCCGCCACGTAGAACTGGAACAGCGCATGACAGGGCGGCAGCTTCATCTTGGGGATGTCGGCCGGGTTCCAGGCGGTGACCATCAGGCGGCGGGAGTCGGGATTACGCCGGATCTCCTGCTCCACCCAGGCGATCTGGTCGATGGTGCCGCCGTCCGGCGTCGGCCAGGAGCGCCACTGGTGTCCGTAGACGGGCCCCAGGTCCCCGTTCGCGTCGGCCCATTCGTCCCAGATCGTCACGCCGCGCTCGTTGAGCCAGCGCACGTTGGTCTCGCCGCGCAGGAACCACAGGAGCTCGTACACGATCGACTTCAGGTGCAGCTTCTTGGTCGTCACGAGCGGGAAGCCCGCGGCCAGGTCGAACCGCATCTGGTGGCCGAACACGGAGCGGGTGCCGGTCCCCGTCCGGTCGTGCTTCGTCGCCCCGGTTTCGAGGATGCGCCGCATCAGGTCGTGGTACTGCTGCATGGCCCGGTCCGCCCGCCCGGCCGCCCCGGGCGGCTCACCCTAGACCGGACCGGATCCGGCCGCACGTGTCGGGCGCGAACCACAGCGTTTCCAGGGACTTGCCCTGTGAATCCTCAGGCCGCCGCGAGCGCCTCCGTCTCGAAGCTCTGCCGGATGTGATTCGCCAGCGCCTCCACGGCCGCCCCGGAGGCGAGCGGCGAGGTGCGGATCTGGATCTCGTAGTAGCCGATCGAGGGCAGCGCCCGGTCGTCGACGGGCATCAGGTCGCCGTCGAGCACGCTCTTGGGCAGCGGCGCGACCGCGAGGTCGGCGAGCACCGCCGCGACCTGCCCCACGTAATGCGCGCTCGAATAGGCGATGCGATACGGGATGCCGGCCTTGTCGAGCTTCTCGGTCGCCATCGCGCGCCAGCAGCAGGTCCGCCCGGAGGCGGCGATCGGCAGCGGCCGCCGCGTGTGCGCCTGGCCGTGGCGCAGGCCCGCCCACACGAGCCGCTCGCGATGCACGATGTCGCCCGTGTTGGGCGCCCCGCAGGTCGCCCCGACGCTCATCAGGCCGACGTCGATCTCGCCCTCGTCCACCATGGCGACCAGCTCGCTGGATGGTTTGCAGGTGACGTCCACCTGCACCAGGGGGTGGGTCGCGGCGAAGCGCGAGAGGATGCGCGGCAGGAAGCCGGTCGCGTAGTCGTCCGGGGTTCCGAGGCGCACCACGCCCTCGGTCTTCTGGCAACGGAAGCGCGACAGGGCCTCGTCGTTGAGCTGCAGCATGCGCCGGGCGAAGCCCAGGAGCTCCTCGCCGTCGGTGGTCAGCGCCACCCCGCGCCCGTCCTTGGCGAAGATCGGCTTGCCGACGATGTCCTCGAGCTTCTTCATCTGCATGGAGACCGCCGACGGGGTGCGGAACACCGCCTTGGCGGCGCGGTTGAAGCTCCCCGTGGACACGATCGCCACCAGCGTGCGCAGGAGATCGATCTCCAGCACCGGGCCGGCCGAGAAGCCCGGTCCGCCCCCGAGCCGCGTTGCGACCTCCAACTCGTCCATCAGCGCCATGGTAGCCCTCCGGCGTTCGATCAGTTTCGCTGAACCGATCCATTACTCCTTTTCGTTTGATTGATCAATCCGGGGGCGTATCTTGGGCAATGTCGGAGAGGGACGCCCCCCTCCGTCCTTCGAGAAGCACCGCAAACGAGCCCGCGAACCGATTCGGACGGAACGGTTTTCGGCAACGGAGGACTCATGCCATGCGCGATGCAGCCAGAATGATCGCCGCCCAGCAGGACGGCTATGCCCCGAGCCTCGCCGAGCGCGTGGCCGACCTCGTCCGCGACCTCGCTGTCGGGATTCGGGCACGCATCCGCGGCCGGCGCACCTGGATGGTGCTCGCCGACCTCGACGACCACCTCCTCCAGGACATCGGCCTGACCCGCGCCGACCTCGAGGCGGAGACCCGCCGAGACACCCTGGCGGGGACCGACGTCCGGCTCGCCGAACTCGTCCGCCGCCGCCGCGAAGAGCGGTGGCTCTGATGAACTTGCGAAAGAACACGGGGCGGGGGCCTTTCCCCGCGCGCTCCGCCCCCCTATATTCGGCCTGTCGCCGCAAGGCGACTATGGCGATAAACGGGCGTCGTAATAAGCCTATCGGACCCGGGGGCAGTACCCGGCGCCTCCACCCGAGCCCACGGGCCGCGACGAGCGGCCGGCGGGCTCCGGCGGGGGCGAACTAGGATCGACGAGGGCCTAAAAGTCGTCTTTTTGCCCGGCATGATACCGCCGTTATCGGGTCACTTTATAGTTGCCAACGACAACTATGCTCCGGTTGCGGTTGCCGCGTAAGCGGTAACTAATCCGGGTTCAAGTCCTGACGGTTAGCCCCGGCAGGCGGGGTTCGGAGGTACCTGGCAACAGAAACCTCCACTTCATTCCGCCGGCCCGGCCGCCCTCGGCAGAGCCGGCCTTTTCCGTGAGTCGAAGACTGCGCATGGCCTCAGACGCTCCCCAGGATCTCATCCGCTACGACGTTCTGGTGCAGGAGGCGCTGCGCGGCGTCGTCAAGAAGGTGCTCCAGGAGGTGGTCAAGACCGGCCTGCCCGGGCAGCACCACTTCTACGTCTCCTTCGACACCCGACACCCCGGCGTCAGGCTGTCGACCCGGATGCGCCAGCGCTATCCGGAGGAGATGACGATCGTCCTCCAGCACCAGTTCTGGGATCTGGTCGTCACCGACTACGCCCTCGAGGTCGGCCTGTCCTTCGGCGGCATCCCGGAACGACTGCTCGTCCCCTTCACGGCCGTGAAGGGCTTCTTCGACCCCTCCGTCCAGTTCGGCCTGCAGTTCGACGTCGGCGAGGCGGCGAACGACGAGGACGACGAGGACGAGGAGGAGACCGCCGAGGCGGCCCCCGAACCGGCCAAGCCGGCGGCGCTGGTGCGTCCCGACCAGTCCGAGCCCGGCCGCAAGACGCCGGCTCCCAAGTCGGCCCCGAAGCCCGCCCCGGCCCCGAAACCGGCGCCTGCCGAGGCCGCCGCCGAGCCGCCGGCTGCCGACGCGGCCGAGCCGGCCAAGGTCATCTCCATGGACAGCTTCCGCAAGAAGACCTGAGGAGCGCCGCCGCATGGGCGAGGTCGTCGGTCTCGGCAAGGCGCGCAAGGCGCGCGACAAGGCGGCCCGCGCCGCCGAGGCCGCGGAGAATCGCGTCCGCTTCGGCCGCACGCGCGCCGAGAAGGAGAAGGCCCGCGCCGAGGCCGAGGCCGCCCTCCGCCGGATCGAGGCCCACCGCCGGGACGGCGGCCCGGCCGGCTCGTGAGCGGTTCCGCCTCGCAATCGACCGCCCGGCGCAACGCGGCATCGTCCGCGACGGGCCTGCCGGCGGAAGGCCGCCCGATCCTCGCGGGCCCGACGTGATCAAGCGCTCCCTGACCATTGCCGGCCACCGCACCAGCCTCGCCCTGGAGGCCGAGTTCTGGCAGGGGCTCGAGGAGATCGCCGCCGCCCGCGGCCTCACCCTCCCCCGCCTCGTCGCCGAGATCGACCGCGACCGCGCCGCCGAGGCCCGCGAAGCCCAGAACCTCGCCTCCGCCATCCGCCTCGCCGTCCTCGCCCACTACAAGGCCGGCCGGGGCTGACATACGGCCGTTCCGGCGGCATCGCCTCCTTTGCCGGGCCCATCGGCTTGGGCGGGACGTGGCCAGACGGCCCGTCTCGACCCCCTCGACCATGCGGACCGGGGAAGGCCCGGGGACGACAGGACCGACGGCCAGCCGGGACGCCTTACCGGCTGAGAGGGTCGGAATGCGCGGGACCATTCCCGCCGTCCGGGGCTCTGCGAGGGCGCGTCACCCGCCCGGCAGGATGCTGAGCGGCCGCTGGCCGCCGCCGGGCAGGATGGCGGGCGCGGGCGGGATCACGATGGGCGGCGGCAGCGGCGGCGGGACGGCAGCGCCCTCCCCGGCCCTGACCGGCGCGGGAGCCGTTCCCTCGGTCGTCTCCGCCTGCGGCAGGGTCGGCAGGGGGCCAAGGACCTTGCGGCGTTCCTCTTCGGCCCGCCGCGAGACCTCCTCCACCTCGCGCCGCCGCGCCTCCTCGGCCTTCCTGGCGTCCTCGGCCCGACGCGCCGCCTCGGCGGCCCTGCGCGCCTCCTCGGCCTTCCGGGCTTCCTCCGCCTTGCGGGCCTCCTCGGCCTTGCGCGCTTCGTCCGCCTTGCGGACCTCCTCGGCCAGCCGTGCCGCCTCCGCGGCCCTGCGCGCCTCCTCGGCCTTCCGGACTTCTTCCGCCTTGCGGGCCTCCTCGGCCAGCCGCGCCGCTTCCGCTGCCCTGCGCGTCTCCTCGGCCTTGCGGGCCTCCTCCGCTTTGCGCGCTTCTTCCGCCTTGCGCGCTTCCTCGGCCAGCCGCGCCGCCTCCGCGGCCCTTCGCGCCTCCTCGGCCTTCCGGGCTTCTTCCGCCTTGCGCGCTTCTTCGGCCAGCCGCGCCGCCTCCGCGGCCTTGCGGGACTCCTCGGCCTGGCGGGCCTCCTCCACGCGGCGGGCTTCTTCAGCGCGCCGGCGCTGGTCGTCCTCGGCCTTGCGGCGCGCGGCTTCGATCGCCTGCCGGCGGGCTTCCTCCTCGGCCCGCTTGCGCACCTCCTCGGCCTGGCGCGCCGCCTCGGCCTCGCGCGCCTCCTGCTCCCTGCGGGCCTGCTGATCGCGCAAGCGCTTCAGCTCGCGGGCGAAGCGCTCGCGCTCCATGATGTCCTGCTGCAGCGCCTCAACGCGCTGCACCTCGCGCTCGAAGGCCCTGAGCGTCAGGAAGGCGTTGAGGGGCGCGACGTCGAGGCTGCGGACGGGGTCTCCGATCGGCCCGCGCAGGAGCACGCCCACCTGCGGCTCCGCCCCCGTGACGGCGTTCTTGCCGGCGTCGACCTTGACGGTCCAGTCCGCCTCCATGGTCCAGCGCCCGAGGTCGAGGGTCGCCGACCCCGAGGTCCGCGCCCGCGGGCTCTCCACCGACACCTCGCGCAGCCGCGCGACGCCGCCGCCCATCTGGAAGGCGGCCTCGATGCGGTCGAAGGGCAGCGTGCCGGCGTCGAGATAACTCTGGAAGACCGAGCGGATCCGGTCCTCCTTCAGCTCCAGCCCGCCGTCCGCCGCCACCACGATGGCGTTGAACGCATCGGCGTTCACGTAGCGGATCGCCCCGCCGCGCACCGACAGCGCCCCGCTGCCCTGAAGGTTGGACATCAGCGCCGCCACCGAACGCCCGCCCGTGTCGAAGGAGACGCTGAGGTCCGCCGTTCCCGTCGCCACCGGGCGCCCGTCCCGGCGCCAGACGAACTCCTCGACCGACGTCTTCTCCAGCTTGATGTCGCCCGAGACCGCCAGGTCGCCGCCGGACGCGCGCCGGAACCGCAACTGCCCCTGCACCGTGCCGCCCGCGACCGCGCCGCGGAAACTCTCGACCCCCGTCTCGCCCGGCCGCGCCCTGAGCCGGAACTGGGCCTTCTCGATCGGCCGGAACCCCGTCAGGAGCACCCGCTCCGCCGTGACCGCCAGATCCGCCGCGACGCCCGCGACCACTGGGCCGGCGACCGGCCGGGACGGCCAGGCCGCGTTGCGCTCCGGCGGCACGCTGAGTTCGTCCGGTCCGATCCCGAGCTCGATGAGTCCCGCGAGCGGCACCTCCCCGAGCGACAACCGCCCTTCGGCGAGAGGCGGGCTCTGCCCCAGGTCGACCGTGCCGTCCCCCCGCAGGCCCACCCCCGCGAAGGTGCCTTCGACCGCGCTCACCCCGATCCGCGGCAGGCTGCCCGCGAAGGCGGCCTTGAGGTCCGCCGGCACCCGCTCGCCGGTGAGGCTGAGCGGACGATCGAGCGCGAGCGCCAGCGGGGCGATGTCGGCCGCCTTGAGGCTCGCCTCGCCGGAGGTCGTCACCCGGCCGGAGTCGTCGAGCGCGACCTTGCCCGAGGCCTCCAGGACCGCGCCCGCGACGGCGGTC
This sequence comes from Prosthecomicrobium sp. N25, assembly GCF_037203705.1. Taxonomy (NCBI): domain Bacteria; kingdom Pseudomonadati; phylum Pseudomonadota; class Alphaproteobacteria; order Hyphomicrobiales; family Kaistiaceae; genus Prosthecomicrobium; species Prosthecomicrobium sp. N25. The sequence goes on along the minus strand of NZ_JBBCAT010000005.1, from coordinate 160,113 downwards.
GAGAGACGCGTGTCCAGGCCGTCGGCCGGCACGCCCGCGGCCGTGAGCGCGACCGCCCCCGCCTGCCCCTTGGTGGGCGTGGCGCCGAGGCCGAGCTGGCGCAGCACGCCGCCGCCGTCCGGCCCCTCGAGCCGCGCCGCGACGTCGACCCGCCCGCGACGCCAGTCCGCCGGGCTGCCGTCGAAGCGGCCGTCGACGGTCAGGCGGCTGGCGGCGACCGGCCCTTCGAGGACGAGGCGGACGGCGCTCCGGTCCGCACCGGCCTGCCCCGTCAGGCGGGCGGTCAGCGCGAGCGGCGCGAGGTTCGGGGCCGCCGCGGCGAGCCGGTCGAAGGCCCCGCCCTCGGGGAGGACGAGCCGCGCCAGGGTGAGGAGGCCGTCCAGCCGATCCGCGGCGATCTTCGCCTCCAGGCTGCCGTCCGGCCGGGTCAGCGCCCGGTCGATGCGACCGGCCACCTCGATCGACGCCCCGGCGGCGTCCTTGACCGAGAAGCGGTCGACGACCAGCCCTTCGCCCTCGATGGCGACCCGCGCCGCCACGCCGCGCAGGGTCACGCCGCCGACCACCACCTGGCCGGCGTCGATGTCGACCCGCGCCTCCGCGGGCGCGTCGGCTCCCTCGCGGCCCCAGAGCAGCACGCTCAGGGCCTTGATCTGGTCGAGGTCGAGGCGGTCGGCTGTCAGCCCCGTCTCGAGCCGCGGGCCGCGCCCGGCCTCGCCGCCCGCGATCTGGATCCAGCCGCGCGCCTGCGCCGCCCCGAGGCGGGCGACGATCTGGTCGGCCCGGAAGCCGGCCGGCCCGGCGGTCACCAGCGCGTCGACGCTGAGCGGATCCAGCCGCGGCAGGCTGGAGCCCTGGCGGAACCAGGTCGCGAAGCTGTTCGGCTGCTCGGAGGTGACGTAGAGCCGGCCCTCGAAGGCCGGCTGCGCCTGGTCGATCGTCAGCCGGCCGGAGGCCGTCATGGCGGTACGGCCCGGCAGGCGGGCGGAGAATTCCTCGATCGTGAAGCCGCCCGGCCGCGGCCGCGCCACCAGGCGCAGCTCCTGCAGGACCCCGCCCCCGAGCACCACGCCCGGCAGGTCGACCGCGACCCGCCCCGGCATCTCCGGCGTCGGCAGCACGCCGAGGACGCCCGCGAAGCGCGCGATCGCCGCCTGCAGGTCCGCGGCCTCGCCGACCTTGCCGGCCAGCGCCCGGTCGAGGTCCACCTGCTTGGCGGCGAGCGTCGCGTCGAAGGAGGGCTTCACCCCGAAGTCGATGCTCGCCGTGCCGCCGATCGAATAGGAGCGGTCTTCGGAGCCGAACGTGAAGGCCAGGGTCTCGAGCTTCAGGCGCGCCGGATCGAGGGTGAACTTCGTGTCCGCCCGCCAGGGCATCGGCCCGGTGTCGCCGCGGTCGCGCTTGCCCTCCACGTCCCCGGCCCTGACCAGGCTCGCCTGCCCGGAGGCGCGCGGCGGGGTCGCGCCCTGCCCCAGGTTGACGGTCGAATCGACCGTGAACACGAGCGGCTGCGCGGCCGGTGACACCTGGACCTTGAGCGCGAAGGTCCCGTCCGGAGCGGCCCGGCCGGTCGCGATCCGGAACGAATAGGCCTGCCCGTCCGACTCGGCGCCGCCCTCGGCCTTGAGCGGTCCGGTCAGGGCCCCCGCCGACAGTGTCGCATTGACGCGCTCCACCGAAAGGCGCTGGCCGTTGCGCTCGTCCTCGAACTCGATCCGGCCGTCGACGATCTCGGCCGCCTCAAGGGCGGCCTGGGACAGGTCGCGGCGGTCGACCCCGTCGACGCCCGGCCCTCCGGCGGCGAGCACGAGGGAGCCCGTCCGCCCGATCGACACCCGCGCGAGCGGCCGCTCGAGCCGCAGGTCGGCGATGCGCATCTCGCCCTTGAGGAGCGGCGTCAGCTCGAGCTGCATCTCGAATCGGGCGACCGTGGCCCCGGGCCGTTCCGGATTGCCGACGACCACGTCGCCGAGCACCACCCGCGGGCTCGGCAGCAGGCGCGCTTCCACGTCCCCCAGCACGGTCACGCGCGCGCCGAGAATGCGGCCCCCCTCGCGCTCGAAAGCGGCGCGATAGGCCGTCCAGTCCACGAACAGCGGACCGACCAGCGCGGCCACCAGCGCCGCGATGATGGCGAGCCCGATGCCGATGTAGAGCGAGTTCAAGCGCCTCCTCCCCGCTCCGCGCCGGCGGCCGTCCGACCCGGCCGCCACCCGCCCAATCTAGTCCATGCGGACGGATCGTGCGAAGCCGAATTGCGGAGTGCCACCTCTAAGGCCTTGATCCGGCGATCCTGTGACGCCGGCGCGGCCTTGTCCCGGCGTCACGCGGGGTCGACGATCTTGCCGGGGTTCATGATGCCGAGCGGATCGAGCGCCCCCTTGAGGCTGCGCATGACCGCCAGCGCCGGCGCCCCGTGCTCGGCCAGCATGTACTTCATCTTGCCCGACCCGACCCCGTGCTCGCCCGTGCAGGTGCCCTCCATCGCGATCGCGCGCTCGACCATGCGCTCGATGAAGGCCTTGGCGACCGCGACCTCCGCGGCGTTCTCCACGTCGACGAGCGGCAGGACATGGAAGTTGCCGTCGCCCACGTGCCCGACGATCGGGGCCAGCAGGCCGGTCGCCTCGATGTCGTGCTTCGTCTCGTCGATGCACTCGGCGAGCCGCGAGATCGGCACGCAGACGTCCGTCGACACGCCCTTGGCGCCCGGCCGCAAGGCGAGGCTCGCCCAGTAGACGTCGTGCCGCGCCTGCCAGAGCTTCGAACGCTCCTCCGGCTTGGTCACCCACGTGAAGGGGCCGCCGCCGAACTCCGCCGCGATCTCGCCGAAGCGCTCCGACTGCTCCGCCACCCAGGCGTCGGTGCCGTGGAATTCGAGAAGCAGAAGCGGCGTCTCCGGCAGGCCGAGCTTGGAGTAGGTGTTGACGGCGCGCACCTGGAGCTCGTCCAGGAGCTCGATGCGGGCCACCGGGATCCCCGCCTGGATGGTCAGGATGACGGCGTCCGCCGCCGCCTTTACGGAAGGGAACGGGCAGGAGCCGGCCGAGATCGCCTCGGGGATGCCCTGCAGCTTGACGGTCAGCTCCGTGATGATGCCGAGCGTGCCCTCCGAGCCGACGAAGAGCCGCGTCAGGTCGTAGCCGGCCGACGACTTGCGCGCCCGCTGGGAGGTCTTCACCACCGACCCGTCCGCCGTCACGGCCCTGAGCGCCAGCACGTTGTCCTTCATGGTGCCGTACCGCACCGCGTTGGTGCCCGAGGCGCGCGTCGCCGCCATGCCGCCGAGCGAGGCGTCCGCGCCCGGGTCGATGGGGAAGAAGAGGCCGGTGTCGCGCAGGGTCTCGTTGAGGAGCTTGCGGGTGACGCCCGGCTGCACCACCGCGTCGAGATCCTCCGCATGGATGGCCAGGATGCGGTTCATCCGCGACAGGTCGATCGAAATGCCGCCGAAGGTCGCGTTGAGGTGCCCCTCGAGCGACGAACCGGTCCCGAAGGGTACGATCGGAATCCGGTGCGCGGCGGCGACCTGCACGATCTCCTGCACCTCCGCCTCGCTCTCCGCGAACACCACCGCGTCGGGCGCCTCGACGGGGATCCAGGTCGTGGTGTGCGCGTGCTGCTCGCGCAGCGCCTGCGAGGTCGACAGCCGCTCGCCGAAGCGCTGCTTCAGGATGCCGACCGCCGTCTCGACCGTCGCCGGATCCGGCCGCGCCGTCATGAAACCGGGCTTGTCCATGGTTGTCTCCTCCCCGCCGCGCGCCGCGACGGTGCCGATCGTCGAGGCCGGCGGACGCTACCAGAAGGGACCGGATGACGACAGGCGTCCCGGAGGGTTAGGCTCTTCGGGCTATGCAAGGATTGCGGGACCCAGAATGGACGCCGACCTGACCCTCCCCCTGTCGCCGATCATGGCCGTGGAACCGGCCTGGATCGACTACAACGGCCACCTCAACATGGCCTACTACAACGTCTTCTTCGACCGCGCCGCCGACGCCGTCTTCGAGCACCTGGGCCTCGGCCCGGACTATGTGAAGACCCGCGCCATGAGCTACATGACGGCGGAGATCCACGTCTGCTACCTGCGCGAGATCTTCCTGGAGACGCCGGTCCGGGTCCGGCTGCGCGTCCTCGACGTCGACGACAAGCGCCTGCACGTCTTCTCCGAGCTCCTGCATGCCGAGGAGGGCTGGGTCTCGGCGACGAGCGAGCAGATGTACTTGCACGTCGACATGACGGCCCGGCGCACCGCCCCGTGGCCGCTCGAGATCCGCGCCGGCTTCGAGGCGATGAAGCGCGCCGCCGACGCCCTGCCCCGGCCCGAGCGGGCCGGCCGCGCCATCGGCATCCCGCGGCGCGGCTAGCTCCGGCGCGCGCCCTTGAGGTCCGGCAGGAACCAGGCGAGGAGCCCGATCGCCGGCAGGAATCCCGCCGCCTGGAACATGACGGTCAGGCCGGTGACGTCCGCCATTTCTCCGAGGAGCGCGCCGCCGAGGCCGCCCATCCCGAAGGCGAGGCCGAAGAAGAGCCCGTTGACCATCCCGACCCGCCCCGGCAGGAGCTCCTGCGCGTAGACCACGATCGCCGGGAAGGCCGAGGCCAGGATCACCCCGGTCGCGAGTGCGCAGACGACCGCGCCGACCGGCCCCATGTAGGGCAGCCCGATCGTGAAGGGCAGGACGCCGAGGATCGAGAACCAGATCACGGTCCGCCGCCCGATCCGGTCGCCGATCGGTCCGCCCACGAGCGTGCCCACGGCGGTGGCGGCCAGGAACAGGAACAGCCGCACCTGCGCCTCGCCGACCGACAGCCCGAAGCGCTCGATGAGGTAGAAGGTGAAGTAGTTCGAGATCGCCGCGTAGGTGAAGTACTTCGAGAAGACGAGCAGGCACAGGACCGCGATGGCGATCGTCACCTGCCGGGGGTCGACCCCGCTCGCCCGGGGCGCCGCCGCGGCGGCGGGCTTGCGCCGGTGGGCCGCGTACCAGCGTCCCACCCCGGCCAGCAGCACGAGCCCGGCCATCGACAAGGCCGCGAACCACCCGATCGCGCCCTGGCCGTAGGGGAGCACGATGAAGGCCGCGAGCAGCGGCCCGACAGCGGAGCCGGCATTACCGCCGACCTGGAAGATCGACTGGGCGAAGCCGTGCCGCCCGCCCGAGGCGAGCCGGGCGACCCGCGCCGATTCCGGATGGAACACCGCCGAGCCGAGCCCGACCAGCGCGACCGCCGCCAGGATCGCTCCGTAGCTCCCCGCCCGCGCCAGCATCAGAACGCCGACCGAGGTCAGCGCCATGGCGGCGACGAGGCTGTAGGACTGCGGCCGCCGGTCGGTCGCGATGCCGACCAGCGGCTGGAAGATCGAGGCGGTCAGCTGCCAGACCAGCGTGATGATGCCGATCTGCCCGAAGTCGAGCCGGAACCCGTCCTTGAGGATCGGGTAGATCGCCGGCACGAGCGACTGGATGGTGTCGTTGATGAAGTGCCCGAGGCTGACCGCGACCAGGATCCCGGCCACCGCACCGGTCTGGGCAGGCCCGGCCGGGGCGGCATCGGACGAGGAGGAGACACTCACGGGGGCGGGATCCATTCCGGGGGACGACGAGGGGATGCAACTATGCCGATCCCCGTCGCCCCCGGCCAGCCCCGCAGCCGCATGGGTGACGCCCGCCGCGCGGGGCGGGCGCGCCCTCCGTTAAACTGTGCCGGAGCCGCTTTGCCTTTGGGTAATCTTGGTTGCTGACGAAGCGTCATTCACCGATCGGATTCAGGACCCGTTAGGAGACGGCGGCCGAACGTCCCCTCCGCGATCGACCCGGAGGCGGACCATGCTCGACGCCATGCAAGACGAGACGCGGCGCAAGAAGGCCGGCACCGCGGGGGCGACCACGACCACCGCCGCCCCGGTCCTGACGCCGCAGATGAAGGCGCGCATCGCGCTGCAGCGCTTCGGCCTCGGCGCCAAGCCCGGCGGCACGGCCGCCCGCCTCGCCGCCAGCGCCAACGCGGCCCGCGACGCGCTCCTCGCCGAGCTGGACACGCCGAACATCGCCCTGATCTCCGACCCGGCCCTTCCGACCTACGCGGCGGCCTGCGCACTCGGGACGACCGGGTTCAGCGGCGCCGACACCCTCAACAAGCAGGAGCTGCGCGCCCGCTACGCCAAGCACCTCGCCCCCGAGATCGGCTTCGTCGAGCGCCTCGTCCTGTTCTGGTCGAACCACTTTTCGATGAACCGCGGCAAGAACGACGTGGTCCGGGCCACCATCGGCCAATGGGAGCGGGACGTCATCCGCAAGACCGTGCTCGGCAAGTTCTCCGACATGCTGCTCGCGGTGTTCCAGCACCCGGCCATGATCACCTACCTGGACAACCAGAAGTCCTACGGACCGAACTCGCCGATCGGAAAGGGCGCCCACTTCGGCTACAACGAGAACCTCGCCCGCGAGACCCTCGAGCTCCACACCCTCGGCGTCGGCGGCCCGTACACGCAGGCGGACGTCACCAACTTCGCCAATGTGCTGACCGGCTGGTCCTATGTCAGCAAGTGGGAGGCGGACAACGGCTGGCTCGGGGCCACCCAGGCGGTCGTCGGCCAGTTCGTCTACCGCGACCAGGGCCACGAGCCCGGCCCCTTCACGGTGCTCGGCCGGAGCTGGCCGGCCACCGGCCAGCAGCAGGGCCTCGCCGTCCTGCGCATGCTGGCCGCCCATCCCGCCACCGCCCAGCACCTCGCTTTCCGCATGCTGGTCCACTTCGTCACCGACGCGCCGACGGCCGCCATGGTGAAGACGCTCGTCGACGCCTTTACCAGGTCCGGCGGCGACCTCAAGGCGATGGCCCGGGCCCTGGTGCTCATGCCGGAGGCCTGGTCGGCGCCGCTTTCGCGCATCCGCACGCCCTACCTGTCGATGGTCGCCCAGCTCAGGGCGTCCGGCAAGGCCGTCGACACCACCAACGAGAACGCCGTCAACTGGGCCCTCTCCACTCTCAACCACGCCCCGTGGCAGTGCCTGACCCCGGACGGCTATCCGGACGAGAGCTTCGCGTGGATCAACCCGGACGCCGTCCGGGTCCGCGAGGACGCCGCCTACATGGTCGCCGGCATGGTCCAGTCGGGCTACGCCGGCCCGGCCCCGAAGGATCTCGCCGCCCAGCTCTACCCCGGGTCCCTCTCGGCCGCCTCGCTGCAGGCCGTGACCCTCTGGCCCGATACCCGGCGCGGCCTCGCCACCCTGTTCATGACCCCCGAATTCCTGCGGAGCTGACGATGGCGCAAGACCACGACGACATCGACCCGCGCATCGCCGCCGCCGCTGCGGCCGGATGCGAGGAGTCCCGCCTCGCCCTCAGTCGGCGTGCCGTCCTCGGCCTGTCGGCGAGCTTCTTCTCCTGGGCCATGGTCCCCGGCTTCGCCGAGGCCGGCAGCGCCACGGACCCGCGCCTCCTGATCGTCGTCCTGCGCGGCGGCATGGACGGCCTGAACACCGTCGTCCCCTTCGGCGACCCCGACTACGTGACCCTGCGCGGCGGCCTCGCCATCCCGGCCGCCTCGACCATCGCCATCGACGGCTTCTTCGGCCTCAACGCCGCGATGCCGAAATTCGGCGCCATGGTGCAGGCCGGCGAAGCCGCGGTCGTGCACGCGGCCTGCGTGCCGCTGCGCAATCGCTCCCATTTCGACTGCCAGGACAATCTGGAGAACGGCCAGCCCGGCCAGGTCTCGACCGCCCCGAGCGGATGGCTGAACCGGCTCCTGACCGCGCTGCCGGCCGGCAGCCCCGTCCGTGTCAACGGCGCCCTGCAGGTCGGCCCGGCCCCGCTGATCCTCGCCGGGCCCGCCCCCGTCCTCGGCTGGTCGCCCGCCGCCTTCGGCCGCCCCGACCAGGTCTTCGACAACAACCTCGTCAACCTCTACCGGACCGCCGACCCGGTGCTCTACGACAACCTCTCCCGGGGCCTCGCCGCCAACGCCATGGCGACCGCGGCCGGCACCTCGACGACCGGCACCCTGACCTCCCTGCAGAAATCGTTCCGCGGCGCCGCCGCCCTGATGGCGCAGCCGACCGGGCCCCGCATCGCCGTCCTGTCGGTCACCGGCTTCGACACGCACATCAACCAGGCGAGCGCGCTCGCCGCCGTCCTCGGCCAGCTCGACACCGCGCTCGACGACTTCCGAACGGTCTCCGGCGCGGCCTGGAGCCAGACCGTCGTCGCCTGCGTCACCGAATTCGGCCGCACCGCCAAGACCAACGGGACCTACGGCACCGACCACGGCGTCGGCACCGTCGCGCTTCTCGCGGGCGGCTCCGTCCAGGGCGGCAAGGTCTACGGCGACTGGCCCGGCCTCGCCGCCGCGAACCTCTACGAGGGCCGCGACCTGAGGCCGACAACCGATCTCCGCGCCGTCTTCAAGGGCCTGCTCGCCGACCACCTCGGCGTCGGCCGGACCACGCTCGACACGGCCGTATTCCCGGGCAGCGGCGCGATCGCCCCGATGACCGGCCTCGTGAGGGCCGCCACCGCGCCCGCGCCCGCGCTCGCCGCCGACAGCGTCGCGGAGAACCCGCGGTCCGCGAGAGGGATCGCCAAGTTCCGCCGGCTCAATGCCGCGATGATGTGAGCCGGACCGGCCGGGCCGTCGCGCGGGAGAGGCGAGGCCCGCCCTGCCGCATCCCTGCCGCATGATCTATATAAAGGCTCGCGGAGAACGAGTCGGAAACATCCATGGCCGCTGGCAAGCCTTCTTCCCGTTCGTCGGCCTCGGCCGACGACGCCTTCGACGATCCCTTCGCGGAGGGCTTCCCGGGCGACGCTCCCCTTGCGTCCGGTCCCGAAACCGATGCGCAAGACGAGCCGCCCTTCGAGGAGCCGCCCTTCGACGTGCGCCCGGCTCCCGCCCGTCCCGCCACGAACCGGCCGGTCGATGCGCCCGCGCCCCGCCCGGGCGGCATCGCGGCCCGCGCCGCCGGCGCCCGCATGCCGGCCGAGACCGGCTACCTGCAGGGCCTCAACCCCGAGCAGCGCGAGGCCATCCTGTCGACCGAGGGCCCGCTCCTGGTCCTCGCCGGCGCCGGCACCGGCAAGACCCGCGTCCTGACCACCCGCATCGCCCACATCCTGGCGACCGGCCGCGCCCGTGCGAGCCAGATCCTGGCCGTCACCTTCACCAACAAGGCCGCGCGCGAGATGAAGCACCGCATCTCCGCCCTGGTGGGCGAGGCGGTCGAGGGCATGCCCTGGCTCGGCACCTTCCACTCGATCGGCACCCGGGTCCTGCGCCGGCACGCCGAGCTGGTCGGCCTCAGATCCGATTTCACCATCCTCGACATGGACGACCAGCTCCGGCTCCTGAAGCAGGTCATCCAGGCGGAGGGCATCGACGAGAAGCGCTGGCCCGCCCGCCAGCTGGCGAGCTTCATCGACAGCTGGAAGAACAAGGGCCTCGGCCCCTCCGAGGTGCCCCCGCTCGAGGGCCGCGCCTTCGGCAACGGCAAGGGGGCCGCGCTCTACCAAGCCTACCAGGACCGCCTGCGCACCCTCAACGCCTGCGACTTCGGCGACCTTCTCGTCCACGTGATCCGCATCTGGCGCGGCCACCCGGACGTGCTCGCCGACTACCAGCAGCGCTTCCGCTACATCCTCGTCGACGAGTACCAGGACACCAACGTGGCCCAGTATCTCTGGCTGCGCCTGATCGCGACGGGCTCCAAGAACGTCTGCTGCGTCGGCGACGACGACCAGTCGATCTACGGCTGGCGCGGCGCCGAGGTCGACAACATCCTGCGCTTCGAGCACGACTTCCCCGGCGCCAAGGTGATCCGCCTGGAGCGCAACTACCGCTCCACCAGCCATATCCTCGCCGCCGCCTCCCACCTCATCGCCCACAACGAGGGCCGGCTCGGCAAGACGCTCTTCACCGACCTCTCCGACCCGGACGCCGAGAAGGTCAAGGTGGCGTCGGCCTGGGATTCCGAGGAGGAGGCCCGCTCGATCGGCGAGGAGATCGAGCGGCTCCAGCGCCAGGGCCATCCCCTGAACGGCATCGCCATCCTGGTCCGCGCCTCCTTCCAGATGCGCGAATTCGAGGACCGCTTCGTCACCCTCGGCATGCCCTATCGGGTGGTCGGCGGCCCGCGCTTCTACGAGCGCGCCGAGATCCGCGACGCCCTGGCGTATTTCCGCGTCACCTGCCAGCCCGCCGACGACCTCGCCTTCGAGCGCATCGTCAACGTCCCGAAGCGCGGCCTCGGCGACGCCACCATCCAGCAGCTGCACACCTTCGCGCGCGCTCGGTCCATCCCCCTGGTGCAGGCCGCGGCCGAGATCGTCGAGACCGAGGAGCTGAAGCCCAAGGCGCGCAGCGCCCTGAAGGACCTCGGCACGTCGTTCGGCCGCTGGCGCAACCAGCTCGACGCGTTGTCCCATACCGAGCTCGCCGGCATCATCCTGGACGAGTCCGGCTACACCGGGATGTGGCAGCAGGACCGCTCGGCGGAAGCCCCGGGCCGTCTCGAGAACCTCAAGGAACTCCTCCGGTCCATGGAGGACTACGAGTCCCTGCCGGCCTTCCTGGAGCACGTCTCGCTCGTGATGGACGCCGACAGCCAGGCGGAGGTGGACGCGGTCACCATCATGACGCTCCATTCCGCCAAGGGTCTGGAGTTCGACACCGTCTTCCTGCCGGGCTGGGAGGAGGGCCTGTTCCCGCACCAGCGCGCCCTCGACGAATCGGGCCGGGCCGGCCTCGAGGAGGAGCGGCGCCTCGCCTATGTAGGCCTGACCCGTGCCCGCCGGCGCGCCCGCATCTGGTTCGCGTCCAACCGCCGCATCCACGGCTCCTGGAGTTCCTCCATCCCGAGCCGCTTCCTGGACGAACTGCCGGAAGCCCACGTCGACGTGGTCGAGCCCTCCTCGAACTATGGCGGCTACACCCAGAGCCGCTTCGACCGGATGGACCCCTTCGGCTCGTCCTACACGTCCCCGGGCTGGCAGCGTGCCCGCAAGCTGCGCGAGGATAGTGGTGCGGGCGCGGCGGAGGCCGGCGGCTTCGAGGAGGCGCGGGCCGGCTACGCCGCCGGGCCCGGCCATGGCCGCCGGGACGAGATGCGCGACCGCTGGGGCAATCCGGTGCGTCAGCGCCGCGCCGGCGCCGTGATCGAGGGCGCGCTAGTGGCCAAGTCGGTCGCCACCGAGCAACCCCTTTACGCGGTCGGAGAGCGCGTCTTCCACCAGAAGTTCGGCAACGGCACGGTCGCCGAAGTCGAGGGCAACAAGCTGACGATCGACTTCGACCGCGCCGGTCGCAAGCGGGTGCTCGACAGCTTCGTCGCCCGTCCCTGAGACTGCTTGATCTGCAGGAAAATACGCACTTACGTTGCGTTACAGGGGAACGCTTCTGTATTTTTTCCAGTGTGAATAAGCTGAATGGTCTCGGTCCATGATAGGGATCAAATGCAAATCAATCGATTTGCATCAGAGTCGTTGCGTTGCGGTGCCGCATCGACAGCCGCCGGCAGGCGGAGCAGGCTCGGGGTGCCACCGAGGAATTCCAGACCAGACCAGAACGGGGTGAGCCCGGATGCTCGACGTCCTGCCGCAGTCAGGCCACAGGCCCCGGTTGGCTCCGGTCGTATCGGACGAGTGGCGCGAGATCGTCCGCCAAAGCCCGGCCATGATGCATTCCGTCGACGGCTGCGGGCGCCTGATCGAGGTCTCCGACGAGTGGCTGCGCGTCCTCGGATACCGGCGGGACGAGGTCATCGGCCGATTTTCGGGCGAGTTCCTGACCGATGCGAGCCGGATCTACTCGCACGAGGTGCTCTTCCCGACCTTCTCCCGGACCGGCGTCCTCAAGCAGCAGCCCCAGGAGTTCCGCCGCAAGGACGGCAGCGTGCTCGAGGTCGAGATCAGCGCCACCATGCAGGGCGAGGGTTCGAATGCGCGATGCCTGGCCATCCTGGCCGACGTGAGCGCGCGAAACAACGCTCAGCGCCGCGTCGTCGAGCAGGAGCGCCTGAACCGGGAAACGCTCGCCTATGTCCCGGAATTGATCATCCGCGCGCTGCCGGACACGACGGTGGTGTTCGTCAATCGGAAATATTGCGAGTTCTTCGGCATCGCCGAGACGGAGATCGTCGGCCGGCGCGCCACCGACGCCCTGTCGCCGGAACTCGCCCGCGAGGTTCTCGACCTGATCGCCGCAATGACGCCCGAGAACCCGCTGACCATGCACGAGAACCAGCAGTTGCGCAGCGACGGCGCCCTGCGCTGGCTCGCCTGGACGGACCGTGCGATCTTCGGGCCGGACGGCCGCGTCATCGAGATCTTCAGCGTCGGCCGCGACAACACCGAAGCCCGGGCGCTGTCCGACAACATCCGCCGGCAACATCAGAAGCTGGCGGCACTCTACCGGGAGCTCAGCCAGGCGCACGAGAACCTGAGCCAGTTCAGCCGGATCCTCTCCCACGACTTGCGTGAGCCGCTGCGCAAGCTGGTCGGCTATTCGGACATGCTTCGGGAGACGCTGGACGGGGACGACCCCGAGGAGATCGAGCAGGCGGCCGGAGTGATCCAGAACGCCGCCGCGCGGGCCGAGACGATGATCACCGACCTGCTGCACTATTTCCGTGCCTCGGACGCGGAACTCCAGCGCGTGCCGATCTCGCTCGCCACCCTCGTCGACGACGTCGTTCGGGACCTGTCCGCCGACATCGAGGCGGCCGGGGCGACCGTCGAGGTCGCCGTCGACCCTGCCCACGCTGTCAGCGGCGACATGGTGCAGGTCCGCCAGATCCTCCAAAATCTCCTCGCCAACGCCGTGAAGTACCGCAAGCCCGGCCGCCCAGTCGAAATTAGGGTGAGCACCAGCGAGCACCGCCGTCGCGGCCTTTCCCTGGATGTGGCCGACAACGGCATCGGCTTCGACATGCAGTACCAGCGCCGCATCTTCGAGCCCTTCCGCCGCCTGCACAGCCGCGACGAATACGCCGGCACCGGCATCGGGCTCGCCATCTGTGCGACCGCCGCCCGTCGCCATGGCTGGACAATCGAAGTCGAGAGCCGGGTGGACGAGGGCTCCACCTTCTCTCTCGTCATCCCGCGCGGCAGCGTTCTCTGCCCCACCCGCTCTACACGCAGCCTGGAGGCGACCGCGCGCCCATGACCACCGCCAAGATCCTGCACATGCCGATCCGCCGCCGGCCGGCCCCCACCCAGGGCTCCGTCGCTCCGCCCTCGCCCGACGGCAAGGGTCCTGCGATTCTCCTGGTCGAGGACGATCCGGCCGACGCCAAGCTGTTCGTCTGGTACGCCGGCAAGGCGGGACTCGACCCGCGCCGCATCACGGTCGCCCCCTCGATCGCAGAGGCCGAGCGCCGGCTCGCCTCAGAGTCCTTCGATCTGCTGGTGTTCGATTTCTGGGTCGGGCCGGACAGCTCCGCCCAGATCATCGCCGCCAGCCTGGCGCGGGAGAACGGGCCGCCCGTGGTCGTCCTGTCGAACCTCTCGCCGGAGGAGATGCTCGAGGTCTATCACCCGAGCGCGCGGCTGCGGGTTCTCTCGAAGGGCGAACTCACCGCGGCCGCCATCAAGCGCGCCATGTCCGAATTTGGGACGGGACAGACGTCCGCCCCGCAGGGAACAGAGGACCGTTCCACCATGCGCGATGTCGTCTCCAAGATGCGCGCCACGCTCGACCGGCTGGAAGGCTTCCTCGCCGCGGCGGACAGCCATCTCTCGTCGGGAGATCCCGAGATCGCCCACGGGGTCGTCCTGTCCGCCGCCGGCCAGATCGAGTCGCTGAAGGCCCAGTTGGATCTGCTCGACGCGATCCCCCCGGGCGGCTCCGGCGAGCCCCGCTGACGGAGCCGGCCGACGCGTGTCCACCTACCTCGCCACGCTGGAGGGCCCGGCCGCGCTGGTGACCGCCGTCGCGGACCGCCTCGGCGACGACGAGCGGGCCGGCGCCGACGCCGCCGGCGCCTTCGACATCGGCGGGGGACGCTGGCGGCTCGAGGCCTGGTTCACCGGCCGACCCGATCGCGACGCCCTCGCGGACCGCCTCGCCGGCGCGCTGGAGCAGGGCGTTCCCGGGATACGCGAGGCGCTCGCGGGCCTGACGGTCCGTCCCTTCGCGGCGGAGGACTGGACCGCGGCCGGCCTCGCGGACCTGCCCCCGATCATCGCCGGCGCCTTCCGCGTCTTCGGCGACCACAACGCCCCCCCGCCGGGCGAACGCCGCCGCCGCGACCTCGTCATCGCCGCCTCCACCGCCTTCGGCACCGGCGACCACGCCTCCACCTGGCTGAGCCTCGCCCGTCTCGACCGGATCCTCCGGGCGCGCCGCCCACGCCGCGTGCTGGACCTCGGCACCGGCACCGGCATCCTCGGCCTGGCGCTGGCCCGCGCGGTGCCGGACGCCCGGGTCGTCGCCTCGGACATCGAGCCGGTCGCCGTGCGCATGGCCGAGGCCAACCGCGCCGGCAACGCGGTCTCCCGCCGCTTCGCCGCCCTCCTCGCCGACGGCCTCGGCGACGCGCGCATCCGGGCCGGCGCGCCCTACGATCTCGTCCTCGCCAACATCCTGCCCGACCCCCTCGCCCGGCTCGCTCCCGGGATCGTCCCCCTCATGGCCCCGGGCGCGACGCTCGTCATCGCCGGACTGCGCATCGGCGAGGAGCCCCGCCTCGTCTCGGCCTACCGGGCCCGCGGCTTGATCTTCGAAGGCCGGCTGGTGACCCGGGAATGGGCATCCCTGCAGTTCCGCCGTCCCGGCGCTGGACCCGGCGCCCGCCGCCGTGCATGAAGGCGGCCGGCCGAGCCCCGATCCGCGAGTAGCCCATGCCCACCGTCCAGGTCCGCTTCCAAGCCGGCGACGCCGACGCACCCGTGCTCGCCGCCCTCCTCGAGACCGCCTTCGAGGCGGATGGCTATCCGGTCACCCAGGAGGAGACCCCGGCCTACAGCGGCATCTGGACCGTCGACGCGATCCTGTTCGACCACGAGCCCGAGACCGCCGAGGCCGCCGTCCGCGCTGTCCTCGGCCCGGTCGCCGACAGGCTCGCCATCACGGCGACCGCCCTCGACGACGCGACGAACTGGATCGCCATGAGCGAGGAGATCCGCAAGCCCGTCCGCGCCGGCCGCTTCTTCGTCCATGGCCGACACGACCGGGCCAAGCGCCCGCCGACCGGCCAGTCGATCGAGATCGACGCGGAGCTCGCCTTCGGCACCGGCCACCACGCGACCACCTGGGCCTGCCTGGCCGCCCTGGACCGCCTGTTCCTGAAGCGCCGCTTCGTCCGCCCGCTCGACCTCGGCACCGGCACCGCCGTCCTGGCGATCGCGGCCGCCCGTGTCCTGCGCGTGCCCGTGATCGCCACCGACATCGATCCCGTGGCGGTGCGCATCGCCGAGGCCAACGTGCGCCTGAACGGCGTCGGCGGCCTCGTCGAATGCCTGGTGGCGGACGGCATGCGCGCCCGCCGGCTCGTCGAGGCGGCCCCCTACGACCTGGTCGTGGCCAACATCCTCGCCCGCCCCCTCATGCTGCTCGCCGCCCCCGTCGCGCGCGCCCTGGCGCCCCGGGCCACCGTCGTCCTGTCCGGCCTGCGCAGGAGCGACGCCCCGCGCGTCCTCTCGGCCTGGCTGCCCCACGGCCTTCGGCTCGCCGGCCGCGTCGAGCGGGACGACTGGCAGGCCCTCGTGCTCGAGAAGGGGCGCCGCTGATCAGCGCCCGATGTGCGCCCCGAGCCGGTTGCCGCCCTGTCCGGCCCCCGCTAAGGTCCGCCCCATGTTCCAGACCTTCGACGACAGCGCCGACCCCTCCCTCGGCCTCGTGCGCCTTGCCGCCCTCCGCGCCGAACTCGCCCGCCGCGGCCTCGACGGCTTCATCGTTCCGCGCGCCGACGAGCACCAGGGCGAATACGTCCCGCCCTCCGCCGAGCGCCTGAAGTGGCTGACCGGCTTCTCGGGCTCCGCCGGCGCCGCCGTAGTCCTGAGGGACCGCGCCGCAGTCTTCGTCGACGGCCGCTACACGCTGCAGGTCCGCCAGCAGGTGGACATGGCCGCCTACGAGCCGGTCGACCTGGTCGCGACCCCGCCGAGCGTCTGGCTGGAGACCGCCCTCCCCGCCGGTGCCCGCTTCGGCTACGACCCCTGGCTCCATACGGTCGCGGGGGTCCGCGCCCTCGAGCGCGCCGCCGAGCGCGCGGGCGCCACGCTGGTGGCCGTCGACGGCAACCCGGTCGACGCCATCTGGCCGGACCGGCCCGCCGCGCCGCTCGGCCGCGTCCGTCTGCAGCCCCTGGACTTCGCCGGCGAGGCCCCCGCCGACAAGCTCGCCCGCCTCGGCCGCATCCTGGCGGAGCGCCGCGCGGACGCGGTGGTGCTGACCCAGCCGGACTCCATCGCCTGGACCTTCAACATCCGCGGCGCCGACGTGCCGCACACGCCCCTGCCCCTTTCCTTCGCGATCCTCCGCCGCGACGGCCGGCCGAGCCTCTTCATCGACGGCCGCAAGCTCGGCAACGAGGAGCGCGCGCATCTGGAGGACCTGGCGGACGTCGAGGAGCCCGCGGCCCTCGCCCCCGCCCTCGAGGCGCTGGGGGCCGGCAAGGCCGCGGTGCTGATCGACCCGGCCTGGGTCGCCTCCGCGGTCGCCACCCGCATCCGCGAGGCCGGCGGCCAGCTCGTCGAGGGCGAGGACCCGGTGATCCTCCCGAAGGCGCGCAAGAACGCCGCCGAGATCGCCGGCACCCGCTCCGCCCATCTGCGCGACGCCGCGGCCTTCGCCCGCTTCCTCGCATGGTTCGACCGCGAGGCGCCGAAGGGCGGCCTGGACGAGATCGCGGTCGTCGAGGCGCTCGAGGCGTTCCGACGGGAGACGGGCGAGCTGGTCGACATCTCCTTCGACACCATCTCGGGCTCCGGCCCGAACGGCGCCGTCGTGCACTACCGCGTCACCCGCAAGACCAACCGCCCGGTCGAGCCCGGGACGCTGTTCCTGATCGATTCCGGCGCCCAGTATCGGGACGGCACAACCGACATCACCCGCACGATCGCGGTCGGCACCCCGACCGAGACCATGCGCGCCTGCTTCACCCGCGTGCTCAAGGGCCACATCGCCATCGCCACCGCCCGCTTCCCCAAGGGGACCGCCGGCGGCCATCTGGACGCCTTCGCGCGCGCCGCGCTCTGGCAGGCGGGCCTCGACTACGACCACGGCACCGGCCACGGCGTGGGCAGCTTCCTCTCCGTCCACGAGGGGCCCCAGCGGATCGCCAAGACCGGCATGGTCCCGCTCGAGCCGGGCATGATCCTCTCCAACGAACCCGGCTACTACCGGACGGGGGCCTTCGGCATCCGCATCGAGAACCTGATCCTGGTGACCGAGCCCGCCGAGATCCCCGGCGGCGACCGTCCCATGATGGCCTTCGAGACCCTCACCCTCGCGCCGATCGACCGTCGACTGATCGCGCCGGAACTCCTCACCCGCGCCGAACTGCAATGGCTGGACGCCTATCACGCCCGTGTCCTCGCCGAGGTCGGCCCTCTGGTCGACGCGGAGACCCGCGCCTTCCTGGAGGAGGCCACGCGCGGCCTCGGCTGAGCCCGTCCCGGCTCACCAGCCGGCGGACCGGCTCACCAGCCGGCAAGCCGGCTCCGCTTGCGCCGGAACCGCTCCGAGGCGACGAGGCCCTTGAGCGTCGCCGCGACCGTCGGCCTAGGGTCGTTGGCCGCCACCGCCTCCGCGGCGCCGGCCGGAACGTCTTCGCCGAACACCCGCCGCCACAGGTCCGCGAAGCTCTCCGCCGTGATCGGCTTCTCCATCGCGTGCGGCGGGATGCCGGACCCGAGGAGCCGCACCAGCGCCGCCTCGTCCACCTGCCCGATGTCGGCGAGCCAAGCGTCGGCGAGGTGGCGGGCGAAGCGGTGCTCCGGATGCGCCTCGTGGGCGAGTGGGCGGCCGGCATCCTGCCAGCGCACGTATTTGTCGAAGACGTTGGGCGGCAGGCTGAAGCGTCCGGCGAATTCGGAGGATTCCTCGCGCAGGTAGAAGCGGTTGAGCCCGTCGAAGAGGACGAAGCGGTAGCCGCAGGCGAGGAGCGCGGGCTCCCAGCCGTGGTGGCTCGGCTCCGACGTGGTCGGATAGGTGGCCTCGATCAGGATCACCACCGGGCGCCACCGGGTCAGGTCGAGACCGGCGAGGACCCGGCCCTCCGCGCCCTCCACGTCGATCTTCAGGAAGTCGATGGCGCCGACCTTCTCCTCGGCGAGCACCTCCGACAGCGTCCGGATCGTCACCTCCACCGGGTGCGCCTCGTCGCCCCAGCGCCGCATCGCCGCCGCGACCTCCGGGTCGAGAGTCGAGAGCCCGTGCCACTTCGGGAAGGCGTGGAAGGTCGCCGTGCCCGCCGCCTCCGCCACCGCGATCCGCAGGTTGCGGTCGCGCGGCCGCGCGTAGTCGAGCTCCGCGATGCGCTCCGGCAGCGGCTCGATGTTCAGCCCCGACCAGCCCCGCTCGTAGAAGGCGTGTGTGACGCTGTCGATCACCGGGTGCGAGGCGCCCACGTCCACGTAGGTGCCGGTCTCCCGGTCGGCGAACAGGCGGTTGAGGATAACGTCTTCGAAATTCTGCGCGTAGGAGACGAACATGGGGCTCCGCCTGTCGGTGCCTGCGCGGGATCGAGGGAACCGTCAGGCATCTGCCGGCGCGAGATCCCGCGCCGCCGCGAGTCGGGCCAACCCCTCCGGCGTGGCACGACAGATACTACCCGTTCGTCGCCGTTCGACCAGCCCGCGCGCTTCCAGCGACGCGATCGTCGTCATGCGGTGGAACGGCCCGAACCGGTCGGCCGCATAGCCCCGGCGGAACGCCTTGAGGGGCGACCGGGCCGCGGCTTCGAGCGCCGCGCGCTGCAGGGGGGATAGGGAAAAAGCACCCATGATAAGAAATCGAATGGTCGCCCGCAGAAAACCGGAGGGTGCGGAAGCTCGACTTTCCGGCCTCGTCCGCTCCGTACACCTGCGATTAACCATAGGCTCGAGCGGCGGGCTACGGAAAAACGAAGTTATCGACCGTTTCCGAAGTCGATAGTGGGTAGTACTTATCAGCGCCCTGATCCGTCGTCGGCGCGCGATTGCCCGGACTGAGCAGGCCCCGAACCGTCTCGAGCGGCGACCCCTGCGCTCCTCGGAACCTAACGGCCCGTGAGCGCGATCCACTGGTCCTCGTCGATCACCGCCACGCCGAGTTCCCGGGCCTTGGCGAGCTTCGAGCCCGCGCCCGGGCCGGCGACCACAAGGTCCGTCTTCGCCGACACCGAGCCCGACACCTTGGCGCCGAGCCGCTCCGCCTGCGCCTTCGCCTCCTCGCGCGTGAGCTTCTCCAGCGTGCCCGTGAAGACGATCGTCTTGCCCGCCACGGCCGTGTCGGACTTCGGCTGCTCGGCGTCCCGGATGCCGCCGGTCAGCTGCTCGACGAGCCGCTCGACGATGCGCAGGTTGTGCTCTTCCGCGAAGTAGCGTCCGATCGAGTCGATCACCGTCTCGCCGATCTGGTCGATGGCGTCCATCTCCTCGCGCGCCTGCCCGTCCCCCGCCGCGACGGCGACCGCCGCCGCGTGGAACGCCTCCCACGATCCGTAGGCCCGCGCCAGGCTGCGCGCCGTGGTCTCGCCCACGTTGCGGATCCCAAGCGCATAGACGAGCCGTTCCAGGCTGATCGTCCGCCGCTCGTCGATGGCGGCAAAGAGCTTGGCGGCGGAGGTCGCTCCGAATCCCTCCTTGTCCTTCAGCTTCCTGAGGTTGCCCGCGTCGCGCTCCGCGAGGGTGAAGAGGTCCGCGGGCTCCTTCACCGGCAGGTCGGGGTCGGAGAAGAAGAACTCGATCTGCTTCTCCCCGATCCCCTCGATGTCGAAGGCCCGCCGCGACACGAAGTGGCGGAGGTGCTCCTGTCGCTGGAACGGGCAGGCGAACTCGCCCGTGCAGCGCCGGACGGCCCCCTCGGCCCCCGTCGCGGTCTCCTCGCGGACGACCGGGGTGTGCAGGGGACAGGGGCAGACCGACGGAAAGACGTAGGGCACCGCCTCCGCCGGCCGCAGCCCCTCCACGACCCCGAGGATCTGCGGGATGACGTCGCCGGCCCGCTGGACCACGACCGTGTCGCCCTTGCGCACGTCGAGGCGCGCGATCTCGTCCGGATTGTGCAAGGTCGCGTTGGAGACGACGACGCCTCCAACCGTGACCGGCTCGAGCTTGGCGACCGGGGTCAGGGCCCCGGTCCGGCCGACCTGGATCTCGATGTCGCGCAGGATCGTCGTCGCCTTCTCGGCCGGGAACTTGTGCGCGACCGCCCAGCGCGGGCTGCGCGACACGAAGCCGAGCCGCTGCTGCCAGTCGAGCCGGTCCACCTTGTAGACGACGCCGTCGATGTCGTAGCCGAGCGAGGCCCGCGACGCCTCGATCCGCCGGTAGTGCGCCAGCAGCTCTTCGGTGCTGCGCGCCAGCACGAGGAGCGGGTTGATCACGAAGCCCCAGTCCGCGAAGGCCTGCACCATGCCCATCTGGGTCTCGGCCGGCATCGCGCTCATCTCGCCCCACGCATAGGCGAAGAAGCGCAGCGGCCGCGCCGCGGTGATTCGCCAGTCGAGCTGCCGCAGCGATCCCGCCGCCGCGTTGCGCGGGTTGGCGAAGACCTTGTCGCCGGCCTCGCGCTGCCGCTCGTTGAGCTTGGCGAACTCGGCGTGGCCCATGTAGACCTCGCCGCGCACCTCGACGATCTCCGGCACGCCCCTGGGCAGCACGCCGGGCACGTCCGGGATGGTCTTCACGTTGAGGGTGACGTTCTCGCCCTCCAGGCCGTCGCCCCGCGTCGCGGCGGAGACGAGGCGCCCGCCCTCGTAGCGGAGGTTGCAGGAGAGGCCGTCGATCTTGGGTTCCGCCGTGAAGGCCACCTCCGCCTCCCCGAGGCGCAGGAACCGCCGCACCCGGTCGGCGAAGTCGACGACGTCCTGGTCCGCGAAGGCATTGTCGAGCGACAGCATCGGCACCGCGTGCCGCACCTTGGCGAACTTCTCCGAAGGCCCCGCTCCGACCCGCTCGGAGGGCGAATCGGGCCGCTTCAGCTCCGGGAAGCGGATCTCGATCGCCAGGTTGCGGCGCCTCAGCGCATCGTAGTCCGCATCCGAGACGAGCGGCGCGTCCTCCCTGTAATAGGCCGCGTCGTGCGTGGCGATCTCGGCGGCGAGGCGGGCCAGCTCGGCCTCGGCCTGGGCCGGCGTCAGGTCGTCGACGGGGATCTGGGGGGCGGGCCTGGGCATGCGTCGCGTCGTCCTCGGCGGCGGGAGCGCGACGATAGAAGCCCCGCCGTCCCGCTTCAAGCCGATGCGGCCGGCGCGGCGGTCACGCCGTCCGCTGGACGATGACCCCGTACCAGCCGAGGCCCTGGTAGGTTTCGTAGCCGGGCGTGTGGTGGAAGGCGACCACCGATCCGGGCTCCCCGTAGCTGCCCGAGAGCGCGCCGTCGGTGCGCAGCGGGAAGCGCTCGGTGAGAAGGCCGCGGCCGTCCGAGGCCGCGATCACGCGGTGTGCGCGGTCGACCAGGAGCACGCGGGTGCGGTCGCGCTCGCCCTCCCCCAGGCGCACCCCCTGCACGATCGCCCGGGCCTGCGGCTCCCAGTCGAAATGGATCGCCAGGATGCCGAGCGGCCGCCCGTGTGCGTCGCCGTCCTCCCGCACGCTCGCCGCATAGGTGGCGACCTGGGCACGGCCGAGCCCCGGCTCCGCGTCGACCTCCGTCACCGCATAGTCGTTGCCGCTCGCCAACAGGCGCCCCTTCTGGAACCAGGGCCGGTCGCGCACGTCCAGGCCCTGCACCCGGTGCCGGTCCGGCCGCCCGTTGGCGACCACCCGACCGTCCATGTCGCACAGCCAGAGGTCCAGGTAGACCGTATAGGCGTCGAGGATGACGCCGAGGCGAAGGGAGGCATGGGCGCCGGCCTCCGGACCGGGTGCCGCGAGCGCCTCCACGACGGCCGAATCGGTCGCCCACCAGCGCACGTCGCAGCTTCGCTCGTAGAGGTTCCGGTCGATCAGTTCGACGGCATTGAGCGCCAGGTCAACCAGCCGAGCCCCCTGCGCGTCCTCGGCCATCCGGCGCGTCAGAGTCTCCAGCGCCGCGATCTCCGAGACGAGCTCGCTCGCGAAGGAGCCGGAAATCCGTTCGACCTCGGTGGAGATGTTGCGCACCTCCTGCGCCACCACTGCGAAACCGCGCCCGTGGGCGCCGGCCTGCGTCGCCTCGATCATGGCGTTGAGCGCCAGGATCCGGAGCCGCCCGGTGATCGCCCTGATCTGCGCGATCTTGGCCTCGGTGAGATCCTTGGCGCGAATGGCTCCTGACAAGACGTCGTCGACCTGCACCGCATTTGCCATCGTTCGCCATCCTCAATGGTTTTGCGAAAAGATTGCCGCGCCGGACTTTCCCGATAGTAAATAAACCACCGATCGACTGCGGAAATGTTGTGCATCTTCTGGAGCGAAAACACGCCAGTATAAGCGAAATATCGAAAAGACCGGAATACGTATTCTGGTAATTCAATAGATCAATGTATTATCGGTTCTTATAACTGCGCGGCACCTGGACCGTTACCGGCCCGCGAGCAGTCGGCCGGCCGCGGCCCGGGCCTCGTCCGTGATGACGGCGCCGGCCAGCATCCTGGCGATCTCCTCCCGCCGCGACTTCGCCTCCAGCGGGACCACCCGCGTGGCGACCCTGACCTCCCCCTCCCGCTCGCCGTTCACGGGCTCCTTGGCGATCAGCAGATGCGAGGCCGCGCGGGCCGCCACCTGCGGGGCGTGCGTGACCGAGACCACCTGTACCCTTTCGGCGAGACGCGCGAGCCTGAGCCCGATCGCCTCCGCGACCGCCCCGCCCACGCCGGTGTCGATCTCGTCGAAAACGAGGGTCGGCGCCGAGCCCCGGTCGGCCAGCGAAACCTTGAGGGCGAGCAGGAAGCGCGAGAGCTCACCCCCGGAGGCGACCTTCATCATCGGCCCGGCGCGCGTGCCCGGATTAGTCTGCACGTGGAACTCCGCCCGGTCGTTCCCCTCCGCCCCGGCCAGGCTGGCGTCCGATTGCAGGTCGACGATGAAGCGCGCGCGCTCGAGCTTCAGCGCCGGCAGCTCCGCCGCGACCGCCGCCTCCAGCGCCGAGGCCGCCGCCCGCCGCCGCTCGGAGAGGCGCTCCGCCGCCGCCGCATAGACCCCGCTGGCGGCCTCCGCCTCCTCTGTCAGGCGCCCCAGCCGTTCCTCCCCGTGGTCGAGTTCCTCCAGGCTCGCCGCCGTCCTGGCCCGAACGCGGGGAAGATCGTCGACCGGCACGGCGTGCTTGCGCGCCGCGGCACGGAGCGCGAAGAGCCGCTCCTCCGTCCGCTCCAGCACGCGCGGGTCGAACGCGGCCTCGCGAAGCGACAGCTCGAGCCCCGACCGTGCCTCATCGAGCGCATCGAGCGCCGTCCCGAGCGCGGCCACGACGGCCTCCATCGGCCCCGGCGCATCCTGCGCCACCTTGCGTTCGAGCCGCCTGAGGAGGCCCGACACCGTCGGGATCGGCGAGGTCGAACCGTCGAGCGTGTCGAAGGCCTCCTTCAGGTCGCCGGCCACCTTCTCGGCCTGCATCATGCGGTGGCGCAGGGTGGCGAGCTCGGTCTCCTCGCCCTCCTCCGGCTTCAGGGCGTCGAGCTCGTCGAGCACCGAGCGCAGGTAGTCGGCCTCCCGCCGCGCCGCGTCGATCCGTGCCCGCGCCTGGTCCCGCTCGCGGCTGAGCCGGCGCCACGCCGCGAAGGCCTCGCCGACGGCGGCGACCTCCGGCTCCAGGCCCCCGAAGGCATCCAGCAGCCGGCGGTGCTCCCGCTCGTCGACCAGCGCCCGGTCGTCGTGCTGGCCGTGGATCTCGACGAGACGAGCCCCGAGGTCCCGCAGCAGCGCGGCGCTGACCGCCTGGTCGTTGACGAAGGCGCGCGTCCGCCCGTCCGCGCTCTGCACGCGCCGGACGATCAGGTCGCCCTCCGGGTCGAGTTCGTTGTCGGCCAGGAGCCGCCGCGCGGGATGGTCGGCCGCCAGGTCGAACACGGCCGTCACCTGTCCCTGGGCTGCTCCGCTGCGCACCAGCCCGGCGTCGCCTCGCCCGCCGAGCGCCAGCGACAGCGCGTCGAGCAGGATCGACTTGCCCGCACCGGTCTCCCCCGTAAGCACGGTGAGCCCGCGCGAGAAGTCGATCTCGAGCCGTTCGATCAGAACGATGTCGCGGATCGACAGCGAAGCGAGCATGACGGGACGACCGACCTCCACGAACGGATTCGCCCGAGTCGTCTAGCAGATCGCGACCGCGAACGGAACAGGAACCTGGGCGTCCGCGGGCCTGCGGCGCCGCCGCCCCGCGGCGAGGCGTCCGGCTCGGCTCAGATCAGCTTGACGCCCTTGAAGGCCTTGGTGATCCAGCTTCCCTCCGACCCGGCCGGCTCGTAGCCGCCGGTCTTGAGGAGCGTGTAGGAGTCCTTGTACCAGGGACTGTCCGGGAAATTGTGCCCGAGCACGGCCGCGGCCGCCTGCGCCTCCGTCACGACGCCGAGCGCGTAGTAGCTCTCGACGAGACGCGCCAGCGCCTCCTCGACATGGCGCGTCGTCTGGTATTGCGAGATCACCGTCTTGAAGCGGTTGATGGCCGCCAGGTACTGCTTCTTGGCGAGATAGAAGCGGCCGATGTCCATCTCCTTGCCGGCCAGCTGGTCGCGCGTGAAGTCGAGCTTCTTCTGCGCTTCCTTGGCGTAGGGCGAGGTCGGGAACTTCTGCACGACCTCCGTATAGGCCTCGAGCGCCTTCGTGGTCTGTTCCTGGTCGCGCGAGATGTCGGGGATCTGCTTGTAGTAGGATTCGCCGATCAGGAACGTCGCATAGGCGGCGTCCGGATGGGTCGGATAGAGAGTCGTGAAGCGCTTGGCGGCCTGGATGGCGTCCGTGTAGGAGCCCTTCTCGAAGTTCGTGTAGGCCTGCAGCAGGATCGACTTCTTGGCGAGCTCCGAATAGGGGTGCTGCCGGTCGACCTCCTCGAAGCTCTTGACCGCCGCCGAGGTCTTGCCGGACGCCATCGCGGCGATGCCCTGGTTGTAGAGCACGTCCGCCGGCGTGGTCGTGTCGGCACCGTCGTCCGTGGACGAGCAGGCGGCGAGCCCGAGGCCGGCCGCGACGGCGACGAGAACGGCCGCGACGGGGCGGAGGCGCGGGGTCCGGTTCGTGATGATCAACGCTTCACCCGTCATGCCTCGAAACCGTTCCTGTGAGCCCGACGCCGCCTTCTAGAGCAAATCCGGTCGCCGAGATACCGCTTTCGGACAGCCGGCCCGCCCGGCAGGCAGCCGAAGCGCGGCAGAGGCCCCTCACTCGGTCCGGATTGGTCCGTTTTTGTGGCGATCCGGAGAAGCCGGCTGCTTCGGGTCGGGGCCGAGGCGGATGTGCCACAGGCCCGGCCGCGCGACGGGCGGTGGAGGATCGCCACTGGCGCCGTCCCGATCGGCGGGTCGGCCGCGATCGTCAGCGCACGTCCGGGCCGAAGGCCGGAGCGAGCAGCCCCGCGCCGATCTCGGCGACGGGAGCCTCGCGCCGCACGGGCTGTTCCACGATGCACCAGGCGTTCGGGTCGGAGAAGAGCGCGGCGAGGGCCTGGAAGTTCAGCCGGTGGCCGCCCCGGTAGGAGCGGTAGAGGCCCATGATCGGCCCGCCCGCGAGCGCCAGGTCGCCGATCGCGTCGAGCGCCTTGTGGCGCACGAACTCGTCGGCGTAGCGCAGACCCTCCGGGTTGAGCACCCGGTCGTCCTTGATGGCGATGGAGTTCTCGAGCGAGGAGCCCCGGCAGAGGCCGAGCGGCAGCAGCTTCTCGAGGTCGGAGACGAAGCCGAAGGTCCGGGCCCGGGCGACATGGCGGACGAAGGTCTTGGCCGTCAGGTCGGCCGCATAGGTCTGCCGGCCGATGAGCGTGTTCGGGAAGTCGATGGTGATCTCGAAGCGGGTCCCCTCGTGCGGACGCAACTCCGCGAAGGAATGGCCGCTCTCCACGCGAATCGGCTTCAGGACCTTGATGTAGCGGCGGCGCTCCGCGAGCGGCTCGACGCCGACGCCCTCGATCGCCTCGACGAACACCCGGGCGCTGCCGTCCATCACGGGGACTTCGGGACCGTCGATCTCGACCGTGACATTGTCGATGCCGAGGCCGGAGAGCGCGGCCATCAGGTGCTCGATGGTGGCGACCGTGCCGCGTGCCGGATCCCCGATGACGGTGCAGAGCTCGGTGGCGGAGACGCTGGTCCAGTCCGCCCGGATCTCGATCTCGCGACCGGAGCGCCGGTCGCCGCGCAGGAAGACGATGCCGGTGCCGGCGTCCGCGGGGTGGAGCGCCAGGGAGACGCGCTCGCCGCTGTGAACCCCTGTTCCGACCAGCCGAACCGTGTCGGCGATCGTCGTCTGGGCGTACACCCCGTTTCGCGCCATTCTCACCACCCGCCTGGGACCCCGAGCGGAGGCTCCGCGCCGCTGCCGGCGGAAAGCCTCGATTTGGTCGTAATCCGGTAGCGACCCAGCGTGCGTGACGCCTTTGCCCATCCCGTGAGCCTGGAAGGTAGCGGCACCCTCGCCGCGAGGAAAATCACGCTTGGTTACGGATTGTTACCGGTACTACGGTGTCTAAACTATTGCGGCCTTTGCTAAAATTCGGTGAATGACACGAACGCGAAGGCCCGGCGCGAGGGCGCGCCGGGCCTTGTCCCGAAACGGAACGGAGTGTGGCGTCAGTTGGCCTGCCGCCGCAGGAAGGCCGGAATCTCCAGGTGGTCCTCGTCGCCGACCCGGGCGGCCCGGGGTTGCGGCTCGACGGAAGCCTGGGGCATTCGGCCGTGCGGATCGAGATGGCCCTGCGGAGCGCGTGGGGGCGCTTCCGGTGCCTGCGGCCGCACCGGCGGCCGGCGGGCGAAGTCCTGCGCCGGAGCCGGGGCGAAGCCCGGCTCGCGCGGCTGCGGCGCGGACGCCTGGGTCGGCACCTCGTCCTCCTGCTGGCGCGAGAAGCCGTTGGCGAGGCGCTTCAGCAGGCTCATCGGACGCCGTCCGTCGTCGCCGTGCGGGTCGACGCCCGCGTGCCCGGCCGCCGCCGCGAGCGCCTTGCCGGGGCGCGGCAGGTCCTCGTAGCGCGGCATGCGCGGCTGGCTCGGCTGCGCGGCCGCCGGCGGGATGTAGGGATCGCGCGACACCTCCGGCTCGTGCCGCATCGGGTGCGGCTCGTCGAGGTCGTGGATCGGATCGGGCGTCTCGTAGGCGGCCGGGGCCGGCGAGTGGCGCTGGATCGTCACGGCCGGATCCTCCGCCACCGCGATCGGCTGGGTCGGCGGCTCGGGAATGGCGATCTCACGCTCGATGCGGGCTTCCGCCTCCGCCTGGAGGGCCGCCGCATGGGCGAGGTCGCGGCGCTGCAGCGGCGCGGGCTCGTCGTAGCGCGGGGCGGGCGCCGCGAAGGCCGGCTGAGGCTGCGGCTGCGGCGCCGGGATGGACGCCGGGGCCGCCTGGCGGGCGACCGGCGTGCGCGGGCGCACCGGCTGCTCGGGCTGGCGATACTCGATGGTGGCGAGGCCCTCGCCGGGCTCCTGGTCGATGCCGGTGGCGACCACCGACACCCGCACCACGCCCTCGAGGCTGTCGTCGAAGGTGGCGCCGAGGATGATGTTGGCGTCCGGGTCGACCTCCTCGCGGATGCGGGTCGCGGCCTCGTCCACCTCGTAGAGGGTGAGGTCCTTGCCGCCCGAGATCGAGATGAGCACGCCGCGCGCGCCCTTCATCGAGGTCTCGTCGAGGAGCGGGTTGGCGATCGCCGCCTCGGCCGCCTGCAGGGCGCGCTTGTCGCCCGAGGCCTCGCCCGTGCCCATCATCGCCTTGCCCATGCCGCGCATGATCGAGCGGACATCGGCGAAGTCGAGGTTGATCAGGCCTTCCTTGACCATCAGGTCGGTGATGCAGGCGACGCCCGAGTAGAGGACCTGGTCCGCCATCGCGAAGGCGTCCGCGAAGGTGGTGCGCTCGTTGGCGATTCGGAACAGGTTCTGGTTCGGGATGACGATGAGGGTGTCGACGCTCTTCTGAAGTTCGGCGATGCCCTGCTCGGCGACGCGCATGCGCCGCGCGCCCTCGAAGTGGAACGGCTTCGTCACGACGCCGACGGTCAGGATGCCCTGCTCGCGCGCCGCCCGCGCCACCACCGGCGCCGCGCCGGTGCCGGTGCCGCCGCCCATGCCGGCGGTGATGAACACCATGTGGGCACCCGAGAGATGGTCGGCGATCTCGTCGATCACCTCCTCGGCGGCCGCCCGGCCGACCTCCGGCTGCGAGCCCGCGCCGAGGCCTTCGGTCACCGCCACGCCCATCTGGATGACGCGGTCGGACTTGGTGAGGGTGAGCGCCTGGGCGTCCGTGTTGGCGACGACGAAGTCGACCCCGTGGAGCCCCGTGGTGATCATGTTGTTGACGGCGTTACCGCCGGCGCCGCCGACGCCGAACACGGTGATCCGCGGCCTGAGTTCCCGAATGTCGGGCAGTTTGAGATTCAACGTCATGGCACCCTCGCCTCTTCGGACCACCCGCCGCGGCGGGAGCATCCCATCTGTTCCGTGTCCCCCGCCCCGACAGCGCGGGACGGACCTGTCCTCTCTCCCCGGATCCCGCGGGCCTCGCCGGCCGCCGGACCGGGCGTCACCCGGTACGCATCACCAACTGTCGCGAAACCACTGGCCGACCCGGGCCAGATAGCCCGTGCCCGTCATCTGCATGCCGCGGGAGCGCGTCTCGAACTGCTCGATCTGCGCCACCTGCGGGTAGATCAGGAGCCCGACGGCGGCCGAGAAGGCCGGCCCCTTGGCGGCCTGCGGCAGCCCGGCGATGCCGAGCGGACGGCCGAGCCGGACGTTGCGTCCGAGCACGCGCCGGGCCACCTCGACGAGGCCGGTGAGTTGGCTCGCCCCGCCGGTCAGCACCACCCGCCGCCCGACCCGGCCTGCGAAGCCGGAGGC
The DNA here is from genome assembly GCF_037203705.1 of Prosthecomicrobium sp. N25. NCBI lineage: Bacteria > Pseudomonadati > Pseudomonadota > Alphaproteobacteria > Hyphomicrobiales > Kaistiaceae > Prosthecomicrobium > Prosthecomicrobium sp. N25. Next base: position 131,008 of record NZ_JBBCAT010000005.1, on the reverse strand, counting down.
GGCCAGCCGGTCGCGCGTCAGTTCGAGGATCTCCTCGATGCGCGGGCGGATGATGCGGGTCAGCGAGCCCCGCGGGATGTTGATGATGTCGTGGCTGTCCTCGCCGACCGCCGGCACGCCCACGATCTCGTGGTCGTCCGAGGAGGTGGCGAGCGCCGAGCCGTGCAGCGTCTTGATCCGTTCGGCGTCCGCGAGCCGCGTCGACAGCCCGCGCGCGATGTCCATGGTGACGTGCTGGCCGCCGATCGCGATGGCGTCCACGTGGCAGAACTGGCCGTCGGCGAAGACCGCGATCGAAGTGGTGCCGCCGCCCATGTCGACGCAGGCGACGCCGAGCTCGCTCTCGTCGTCCACGAGGGTGGAGAGGCCCGCCGCATAGGGGGTCGCCACCATGGTCTCGACCTCGAGGTGGCAGCGGTTGATGCAGAGCTCCAGGTTGCGCACCGGCGCCGTCTCGGCGGTGACGATGTGCATGTCGACCGCGAGCTTCCGGCCGAGCATCCCGGTCGGGTCCTTGATGCCCTTGGCGCCGTCGAGCGCGTAGCCGATCGGCAGCGAATGCAGGAGCGAGCGCTCCTCCGTGCAGGAATGCGCGCCGCCGGCGGCGAGCACCCGGCGGATGTCCGCCTCGTCGACCTCCAGGCCGGCGACCTCGACGCTGGCGCGGAAAATCTCGCTCTTCAGCCGCCCGGCGCTCAGGTTGACGATCAGGCTCTCGATGGTCAGCCCCGCCATCCGCTCGGCCGCGTCGACCGCGAGGCGGATCGACTGCTCGGCCTCCTCCAGGTCGACGACCATCCCGGACTTCATGCCCCGCGCGCGTTGCATGCCGTAGCCCAGCACCGCCAGGTCGTGGGTGCGGCCGGGCAGCACCTTGTCGGGCGTGCGCGGCGTCAGCCGCGCGATCAGGCAGGCGACCTTCGACGAGCCGACGTCGAGGACCGACACCACCGTCGGCTTCTTCGCCGACAGCGGCCGCATGCGGGGGACGGCGTGGCCGGGAGCCGAGCGCTTCATGTCGCCGTCGCCTTCTTCTTCGCGAGCCGCTGCTTGATCAGCTCCTTCCGGGCATTGGCGGCCGCGTCGGAGAGCTTGATGTAGAGCCGGTCGGGGGTCCTGAGGTCGACCGCGTCGATGTCCCGCTCCAGGAGCTTCTTGGTCTCCTGCAGCTTCGCCATTTCGCCCAGCGCCGGCGCGGGGTTCTCCTCCGGCAGGCGGATCTCCACCCCGTCGACGGTGACGAGGTTCCAGCGCCGCTCGGCGACGAGCACCGCGGCACGAATCTTGGAGCGGAGCGAGGGGGCGGACTTGATGAGGGCGATCGCCTCGGCGGCGCGCGTGTTGGCGCCTTGCCCGACCACGAGCGGCAGGTCGGCGTGGCTCGCCTGCAGCACCTCCGACATGACCGCGCCGGTCTGGTCCACGACCTTGATTCGCCCGTCGTCCTGCCAGAGCGCGTAGGGCTTCCGCTCGCGCAGCGAGACGACGATCTTGGCCGGATAGACCTTCTTCACGGTCACGTCGGCGAGCCACGGGATCTCGGCGATTCGCGACCGCGCCTTTTCGGCGTCGAGCATGAGCAGCGAGGAGGTCTCGGTGACGTCGATCCGGTCGACGATCTCGGTCGAGTCCGATTCGGCGAGGCCGCGGATCTCGATCTGGCTGACCGCGAAGCCGGCCGCCGCCGTGACCTCGTCCAGGAACAGCCGCGACTGGCCGCCGAGCGCCATGCCGTAGGAGATCCAGCCGCCGAGGAAGACGACAGCCCAGGTGGTTCCGTTGCGCTTCTGCAGGAATTCCGCGGTGGCGTTGAGCCCGCGCGAGACACGACGGAAGGTCCGGCCGATCCGACCACGGCGGAGAGCGGCCGAGAGGGCGCCTCCGTCCGGGGTCGCGGCCCGGGTCCACCGCCCCTGTCTCGCTAACGATCGCAACTCGCGTCCTCCACCATCCACCGGACGAGCTCGGGGAAGGACATGCCTTCGTGAGCCGCCATCTCGGGCACCAGGGAGGTCGCTGTCATGCCGGGCTGCGTATTGGTCTCGAGCACGACGATCTCGCCCTCACCGTCGCCCCGGTCGTCGAAGCGGAAATCCGTCCGCGAAACACCTCGACAGCCGAGCGCTTGGTGCGCCTTCACGGCCATCATTTGGATACCTTGGTAAATAAATGGTTTAAGCGGCGCCGGAAGAATGTGCTCGGAGCCCCCCGGCGCGTACTTCGCGTCATAGCCGTAGAAGGACTCGCTCTTCGCGATTACCTCTGTGATTCCAAGGGCTCGGTCCCCCATCACGCCGCAGGTCAGCTCCCGCCCCGGGATGTAGCGCTCGACGATCACCCGTTCGCCGTAGGGCCAGTCCGGGCGCAGCAGTTCCTGGGGCGGATGGCTGCGGTCCTCCTTGACGATGATGACCCCGAAGGACGAGCCCTCGGCCACCGGCTTGACCACGTAGGGCGCCGGCAGGATGTGCTCGCGCGCCGCCTCGAACCGGGTGACGGTCCGGCTTTCCGCTACGGGGAGGCCGACCGCCGCGAAGACCATCTTGGCCTTGTCCTTCTGCATGGCGAGCGCCGAGGCGAGCACGCCCGAATGCGTGTAGGGGATCTGCAGGGTCTCCAGGACCCCCTGGATCGCCCCGCCCTCGCCGTAGCGGCCGTGCAGCGCGTTGAAGGCGACGTCCGGCCTCAGGGCCGCGAGTGTGTCCGCGATGCCACGGTCGACGTCGATCGGCGTGACCCTGTATCCGGCCTCCTCGAGCGCCTTCACGCAACCCGCGCCGGAGTTGAGCGAGACCGGCCGCTCCGCATCCCACCCGCCCATCAGCACCGCGACGTGTTTGCGATCGGCCATGATTCGAATCTCCGAAGGCGCCGCTCCACGGAGCGGAGGGAAGGGACGGCCGGGTGGTCCCGGCGGATGGCGGACGGGTCGGGCGCTAGCCCTCGCCCAGGAACTCGGCGATCTCGCGCGCGGGCGGGAAGCGGCCGAAGCGCTTGATCTCCCACTCGAGCCGGACGCCCGAGGAGGCCAGCACGCGCGCCCTGACCGTCTCGCCGAGCCGCTCGATGTCGTAGGCCGTCGCCTCGCCGAGGTTGATCAGGAAATTGCAGTGCATCTCCGAGACCTGCGCGCCCCCGATCGTGAGGCCGCGGCAGCCGGCCGCGTCGATGAGCTTCCAGGCGCTGTGCCCCGGCGGGTTCTTGAAGGTCGACCCGCCCGTGCGCGAGCGGATCGGCTGCGCCGCCTCCCGGTGCGCCGTCACGGCCTCCATGGCGGCACGGATCTCCTCGGGCGGCGCCGGCTCGCCCTCGAACAGGGCCGAGGTGAAGACGAGGTCGGCGGGCGCCGAGGAATGCCGGTAGGCGTAGCCCATGTCGGCGTTCGAGAGCACCCGGACCGCGCCCGAGCGGTCGACCGCCCTGACCTCGACGACGCGTTGCCGCGTCTCCCCGCCGTTCGCCCCGGCGTTCATGCGCAAGGCCCCGCCGATCCCGCCCGGTATGCCGAAGTAGAAGGCGAAGCCGCCGAGCCCGGCCGCCAGCGCCGCCTCCGCGAGCCGTTTGTCCGGCACCGCCGCCCCGGCCCGGAGCCGGTTCGGCCCCTCCGGCTCGACCTGCCCGAAGCCCCGCGCGGAGAGGCGGACGGTCACGCCCGGAATGCCCCCTTCGCGCACCAGCAGGTTCGACCCGAGCCCGATGACCGTGACCGGCACGTCGGCCGGCAGCCGCTCCATGAAGAGCGCCAGGTCGGCCTCGTCCGCAGGCTGGAAGAGGAGCTCCGCCGGCCCGCCGGCCCGGAACCAGGTCAGTCCCGCGAGGTCGTAGCCGGGCTGTAGCGCGCCGCGGAGGCCGTCCTTGCCGATCCGCGCGAGGAGGTCGCTCACGCCCGCACTCCCTGGTCCTCGAATGCCGAGAGCTGCTTCGGCAGTGCATAGGCCCACTGGGTGATGTTGCCCGCCCCGAGGAACACGACGTAGTCGCCCGGCTTGACGAAGCCGCCCACCATCTGGGCGAGCTGGTCGGGGCTCTCCAACGCCATCACGTTGCGGTGCCCGCGCGCCCTGAGGCCGCCGACGAGCGCATCGCGGCTCATGCCCGGGATCGGCGCCTCTCCGGCCGCGTAGACGTCCGCGACGATGACCGCGTCGGCATCGTTGAAGGACTGGCAGAACTCCTCGAACAGGGAGGCGAGCCGCGAGAAGCGGTGCGGCTGCATGACGGCCACCACCCGGCCGCCCCTGCCCTCCCCGTCGACCGCCGAGCGCGCCGCCTTCAGCACGGCCATGATCTCCACTGGATGATGCCCGTAGTCGTCGAAGATCTGCACGCCGTTGGCCTCGCCGGTCAGCGTGAAGCGGCGCTTGACGCCCGTGAAGCCGGCGAGCCCCTTGCGGATCGCCTCCGCCGGGATGCCGAGCTGGTCGGCGACCGCGATCGCCGCCGTGGCGTTCGACACGTTGTGGATTCCCGGCATGTTGACGACGAGGTCGTCGATCGTCTTCTCGGCGCCGGTCACCCGGTCACGCACCGTGACCACGAAGCGCGAGGCGCGCCCCGCCGAGGTCACCTGCCCGTAACGCACGTCGGCCTGCGGGTTCGACCCGTAGGTGACGATCCGCCGGTCCTCGATCCGCCCAACCATGGCCTGGACCTCCGGATGGTCGAGGCACATCACCGCGAAGCCGTAGAAGGGGACGTTCTCGACGAACTGCCGGAACGCCGCCTTGACTTTGTCGAAGTCCCCGTAGTGATCGAGATGCTCCGGGTCGATGTTGGTGACGACCGCGATGTCGGCCGGCAGCTTGACGAAGGAGCCGTCCGACTCGTCGGACTCCACCACCATCCACTGCCCCGCCCCGAGCCGGGCGTTCGTCCCGTAGGCGTTGATGATGCCGCCGTTGATGACGGTCGGGTCCATGCCGCCCGCGTCGAGCAGCGCCGCCACCATCGAGGTCGTGGTGGTCTTGCCGTGCGTGCCGCCGATCGCGATCGCCGACTTGAAGCGCATCAGCTCCGCCAGCATCTCGGCCCGCCGCACGACCGGCAGCAGCCGCGCCCGCGCCGCGACGAGCTCCGGGTTGTCCCGCTTGATCGCCGAGGACACCACGATCACCCGCGCGTCGCCGAGATTGGCGGCGTCGTGCCCGATCGCCACAGCGATGCCCTTCTCGCGCAGCCGCTGGACGTTGTAGTTGTCCGCGACGTCCGAGCCCTGGACCGTGAAGCCGAGCGTGTGCAGCACCTCCGCGATGCCGCTCATCCCGATGCCGCCGATCCCCACGAAGTGTACGGGGCCGATCGTGGTGGGCATCTTCATGAGGTGTTCTCCGTTCTCGGCCGCGCCGCGGCTCTTGGTTCAATCGAAGCCGTCCGGCCGGGCCGGGTGGCCCGGCTAACGCGCCACCGCCTCCACGAGGTCCGCCAGCCGCTTCACCGCGTCCGGCCGCCCCTCGCCGCGCGCGGCCGCGGCGGCCGCCGCGAGCCGGCCGGGCTCGCGCATGAAGTCGCCGACGAGGCCGGCCAGCCGCTCGGGCGTCAGGTCCGCCTGCCGGATCGTCCAGCCGCCCCCGGCCTCCTCCAGCGTCCGCGCGTTCTCGGCCTGATCCTGGTCCAGAGCATGGGGGAGCGGCACCATGATGGCGGGTCGGCCGATCACCGCCAGTTCCCCGACCGTCGAGGCGCCGGAGCGGCAGACGACGAGATGCGACCGGGCGATCCGCGCCGGCAGGTCGACGAAGAAGGGCGCCGTCTCGGCCTCGATGCCGAGCCGCGACAAGGCCGCGCGCGTCGCCTCGAGGTCCTCCGGCCGCACCTGCTGGACGAGCTTCAGTCGGGCGCGCAGCTCGGCCGGCAGCCGTTCGAGGGCCGGCGGCACGGCCTCCGAGAAGAACCGCGCCCCCTGGCTGCCGCCGAACACCAGGAGCCGGAAGTCGCCCCCGGGCTGCGGCGGATCGTACGGGATCGTGGCCGCCTCCATCACCATGTCGCGCACCGGGTTGCCGGTGTGCACCGCCTTCGCCGCGAAGCTCTCCGCATGGCGGGTCTTGGCGAAGGACAGGGCGATCCGGGTAGCCCGCTTCGCGAGCCCGCGGTTCGCCCGCCCCATGACGGCGTTCTGGTCGTGCAGGATCGTGGGCACGCCCCGCAGCGCCGCCGCCAGCATGGGCGGTACGGTCGGGTAGCCGCCGAAGCCGACCACGGCCGCCGGGCGGATCCGCCCCAGGAGTCGCCAGGCCTGCAGGAAGCCGAGGCCGAGCTTGGCGGCCGTCCGGGCAAGCGCCGCCGGGCTCCGCCCGCGAACCGTCTCGGACGCGATGATGTGCACGGCCCGTGCCGGGAAGGCCCGCCCGTAGCGGTCGGCCCGCTCGTCGGTGGCGAGGTCGACCGTGAAGCCGCGCCGGCCGAGTTCGGCGGCGAGCGATTCCGCCGGGAAGAGATGCCCGCCGGTCCCCCCGGCGGCGACCAGCACCGTCCGGCTCACGCCAGCGCCTCCCTGAGCGCCGTCTCCTCGATCGGCCGGGCGATGCGGGTCGTCTGCGGGCGTCGGCGGGTGAGCGCCAGGATGCAGCTCGCCTCGAAGGCGATCGCCAGCAGCGACGAGCCGCCGTAGGAGATGAAGGGCAGCGTCATGCCCTTGGAGGGCACCAGGTGCAGGTTGACCGCGAGGTTGATGGCGCTCTGGATGCCGAAGAGCGTCACGAGGCCGGTCAGCGCCAGCCGGATGAACAGGTCCTCGCTCTGCAGCGCGTGGCGGAGGCCGCGCAGGATGATGGCCGCGAAGACCGTGACGAGCACCAGGCAGGCGATGATGCCGAACTCCTCGCCGAGGACCGCCGGGATGAAGTCCGTGTGGCTGTCCGGCAGGATCCATTTGACCGTGCCCTCGCCCGGGCCGCGCCCGAGCCAGCCGCCGTTCGTGAAGCTGTCGATCGCCCGTTCCGCTTGGTAGTTCTCCGAGCCGGGCTTCAGGGCCTCGGTCCCGTCGAACTTCGGCAGGAACTTGTCGATGCGCGCCGCCACGTGGGGCAGCATCACGTAGGCAGCCAGGATGCCGCCGACGCCCGCGACCCCGAGCAGGATCACCCAGAAGAGCGACACCCCGGCCACGAAGAACATCGCGCCCCAGGCCGTGACGGTCAGCACCGTCTGGCCGAAGTCCGGCTGCGCGACGAGGAGCCCCATGACGACCCCGAGAAGCATGATGGCGAAGAGGTTGCCGGGGATTTCCGGCCGCCGCTGCCGCTCCGCGAAGAGCCAGGCGATGACGATCACGAAGGCCGGCTTGACGAACTCGGACGGCTGGATCGAGAGCCCGGCGAGGCTGATCCAGCGTCGCGAGCCCTTGACCTCCTGGCCGAACAGGAGCGTCGCCCCGAGCAGCGCGATCCCGATGAGGAGCGAAACGAGCGCCACCCGGCGCACCGTGCGCGGGCTCATGAAGGACCCGGCCACCAGGATCAGGAGCGCCGGCACGAAGAAGGCCGCGTGCCGCTTCACGAAATGGAAGCTGTCCACGTTGATGCGCTCGGCGACCGGCGGGCTCGCCGCGAAAGACAGCACCAGCCCCGTCACCATCAGCGCCAGGAAGCCGGCGAGCAGGACCCGGTCGATCGTCCACCACCAGGCTGCGAAGCTCGAACGGTCCGTGCGGGCGACCATGGCTCTCCCCGTTTGTGAAGGCCTTCGCGCGGTTCTCGAACAGGATGCGCGAATGCCTTGGTGCGACTCATAAAAGCTTAACGTTGATACTTCGTTAGCCGACCGCGGACGCCCACGCTCAACGCTCGCCCCGCCCCACCAGGCCCGGGATGTCCCGGACGAGGCTGCGGAAATGGTCGCCGCGCTCCTCGAAATTCCTGAACTGGTCGTAGGACGCGCAGGCGGGCGACAGCAGGACGACGGGCTCGGCCGCGCCGTCGGCCGCGGCATCCCGTGTCGCTTGCCCGAGCGCCGCCGCGATGGTGCCGGATCGCTCGAACGGCACACGCCCCTCGAGGGTCGCCGCGAACTCCTCCGTCGAGACGCCGATCAGGTAGGCCTTGGCGAGGCGCGGGAAGAAGCCTTCCAGGCTGGTGATGCCGCCCGTCTTGGGCTTGCCGCCGACGATCCAGTAGATGCGGTCGAAGCTCGCCAGCGCCTGCGCGGTCGAATCCGCGTTGGTCGCCTTGGAGTCGTTGACGAACAGCGTCCGCCCCAGCCGGCCGATCAGTTCCATGCGGTGCGGCAGCCCGGGGAAGGTCTTCAGCCCCGCCATGATGGTGCGCGCGTCGAGCCCCAGCGCCCGGACGGCCGCGATCGCCGCCGCCGCGTTCTGCCCGTTGTGGGCGCCGCGCAGCGACGAGATCCCGCCGAGGTCGCCGACCACGGTGGCCGAGGCGGTCGCGGCTTCGACCACGTGCCCGGCCTCGTAGTAGAAGCCGTGCGGCAGCGGCCGCCGGTTGGAGATGCGGACGACCCGGGTGCCGGCCTGCTCGATCCGGTCCGCGATGGCGGTCGACAGCGGATCGTCGACCCCGACCACGGCCGTCTTCGCCCCCGCCACCAGCCGTTCCTTGATGGCCGCGTAGTTGGCCATCGTCCCGTGCCGGTCGAGGTGGTCCTCGGAGAGGTTCAGGTGGATGCCCACAGTGGGGTCGAGGCTCGGCGCGAGGTCGATCTGGAAGGACGAGCACTCCACCACGTAGTGGCGACCGGGCTGCGGCGGATCGAGCGACAGGACGGCGCGGCCGATGTTGCCGCCCATCTCCACGTCCCGCCCCGCGTGCCGGAGCAGATGCGCGATCAGCGCCGTCGTGGTCGACTTGCCGTTTGTGCCCGTGATGGCCACGAAGGGCGCCTCCGGGCAGCGCGCCCGGCGCTCGCGGGCGAACAGCTCGACGTCGCCAATGACCGGCACGCCGTGCCCGATCGCGAGGTCCACGCTCCAGTGCGGCTTCGGATGGGTGAGCGGCACGCCCGGCGACAGCACGAGGGCCGACAGGCTGCGCCAGTCGAGCTCCTCGAAGGGCGTCGTCGAAAGACCCGCCGCCCGGGCCCGGTCCATCGCGGCGGCGTTGTCGTCCGCCACGATCGCCTCCGCGCCGCCGGCCCGCAGGGCCTCGGCGGTCACCATCCCGGAGCCGCCGAGCCCGAACACCGCGACGCGCCTGCCCGCGAAGGTCTCGACCGGGATCATCGGCTCACCGCAGCTTGAGGGTCGAAAGCCCGATCAGCGCGAGCACGAAGGCGATCACCCAGAAGCGGATGACGACCTGCGGCTCCTTCCAGCCGAGCTGTTCGAAATGGTGGTGGATCGGCGCCATCTTGAAGACGCGCTTGCCGGTCAGCTTGAAGCTCGCCACCTGGATGATCACCGAGGCGGCTTCCAGCACGAAGATGCCGCCGATGATGGCGAGCACGATCTCGTGCTTGGTGGCGACCGCGACCGTGCCGAGCAGGCCCCCGAGCGCCAGCGACCCGGTGTCGCCCATGAAGATCGCCGCGGGCGGCGCGTTGAACCAGAGGAAGCCGAGCCCCGCCCCGATCACCGCTCCGAGCACCACCGCGAGCTCGCCCGTGCCCGGCGTGTGGTTGATGTTGAGGTAGTCGGCGAACACCGCGTTGCCGGTCGCGTAGGCGATGACGCCGAAGCTCCCCGCCGCGATCATCACCGGCACGATCGCGAGCCCGTCGAGGCCGTCCGTCAGGTTGACCGCGTTGCCCGCCCCGACGATCACCACGGCGCCGAACAGGATGAAGAACCAGCCGAGGTTGAGGAGCAGGTCCTTGAAGAACGGGAAGGTCAACGACGACGAGAAGGGGGCCCGGCCCGCCGCCATGATGGTCCACACCGCCACGCCGGCGATCAGGAACTCGAGCGCCAGCCGCTGGCGCCCGGAAAATCCCTTGTGGGACTGCTTGGTCACCTTCAGGTAGTCGTCGAAGAAGCCGATCATGCCGAAGCCGACCATGACGATCAGCACGACCCAGATGTAGATGTTGGTGAGGTTGACCCACAGCAGGGTCGAGAAGATGACCCCGGAGAGGATCATCAGCCCGCCCATGGTCGGCGTCCCCTTCTTCGCAAGGTGCGACTGCGGCCCGTCTGCACGGATCGGCTGCCCCTTCCCCTGCTTGACCCGCAGCGTGTTGATGATCGCCGGCCCGAACATGAACACGAAGGCGAGCCCCGTCAGGATGGCGCCGCCGGTTCGGAAGGTGATGTAACGGAAAACGTTGAGGGCGTTGAGCTTGTCGGAGAAATCACCGAGCAGGTAGAGCACGTCAGGAGCCTCCGGGCCGGTCAGGCCGATGCGTCTTCAGAGACCGCGACGGCCCCGTGGCGGGCCTGGAGAGCCTTGACGATAGGCCCCATGCGGCTGCCCAGGGACCCTTTGACCATCACGGCGTCGCCCGCCGAGACGGCCTCGAGGAGAATCGGCTGCAGGTCGTTCGAAGTCTCCGCATACGCGCCCCGCCGCTCGGCCGGCAAGGCCTGCCACAGCGAGCGCATCAGCGGGCCGCAGCAGAAGACAAGGTCGATCGCCGCCGCCTCGAGCGCGGGGGCGAGCCCGGCATGCAAGGCCGGTCCGGTCTCGCCCAGTTCCAGCATGTCGCCGAGGACCGCGATCCGCCGCCCGCGCAGCCCGACGGGCATCTGGCCGAGAAGGTCGATCGCCGCCCGCATGGAGGCCGGGTTGGCATTGTAGCTCTCGTCCAGCAGCAGCGCCTCGCTCTTGCCGATCCGGAGCGACGATCGCTGGCCCCGCCCCTCGGGCGGCGCGAGATCGGCGAGTGCCAGCGCCGCGCGGGCGAGGTCCGCCCCGGCGAGCACCGCGGCCGAGAGCACCGCCAGCGCGTTGACCGCCACGTGCCGGCCCGGCGCCCCGATCTTGGCCGTCACCGGCTCGCCGAGCACCGTCGCCTTGAGGGTCGAGCAGTCCGGCAGCAGCGCGATGGTGCCCAGCCGGCTGTCCAGGCCCTCGCCCTCGCCGAACGTCACCACCCGCGCCCCGACGGCGCGCGCGGCCTCGATCAGGATCGGGGTCTGCTCGATGTCGCCGTTGACAACGGCCGCGCCGCCCGGCTCCAGGCCCAGGAAGATCTCCGCCTTGGCGCGCGCGATGTCGTCGACGCTCGCGAAAAACTCCAGGTGCACCGCCGCCACCGTGGTGACGATCGCCACGTGCGGGCGCACCATCCGGGTCAGCGGCGTGATCTCGCCGGCGTGGTTCATGCCGATCTCGAAGACCCCGAAGTCGACGTCGGCCGGCATGCGGGCGAGCGTCAGCGGCACGCCCCAGTGATTGTTGAAGGAGGCCACCGAGGCATGCACCCGGCCCTGGGCTGACAGGACCAGCCGGAGCGCCTCCTTGGTGGAGGTCTTGCCGACCGAGCCGGTCACCGCCACGATCTTCGCCCCCGTCCGCGCCCGCGCCGCGACGCCGAGCCGCCGCAGCGCCTCCAGGACGTCGTCGACCACCACGTAGCGGCCCCCGCCCGGCATGTCGGCGAGCTTCTCCTCCGCCACCACCGCGACCCCTGCGCCGGCCGCGAGCGCCTTGGCCACGAAGCCGTGCCCGTCGTGCACGTCGCCCCGGATGGCGAAGAAGGCCTCGCCGGGCAGGATCGTCCGGCTGTCGATCGAGATGCCCGTGATCGCCGCCGCGGGGGCGCCGACGATGCGGCCCCGGCAGGCCGTCGCGAGCGCGTCGAGGGTCCAGAGCGGAGCTGTCATGAGCCTGCCTTTGCGAGCGCCGCCCGGGCGGCATCGTGGTCCGAGAAGGTGAGTACCCGATCGCCGACGATCTGGCCGGTTTCGTGTCCCTTGCCGGCGACGACCAGGATGTCCCCGGCCCCCAGCATCGCGACCCCCGCCTCGATGGCGGCCTGCCGGTCGCCGATCTCCAGCGCGCCCGGCGCCGCCGCAAGGATCGCCCGCCGGATCGCCGCCGGGTCTTCGCTGCGCGGATTGTCGTCGGTGACGACCGTGATGTCGGCGAGCCGGGTCGCGATCTCGCCCATGATCGGCCGCTTGCCGGGATCGCGGTCGCCGCCGCAGCCGAACACCACGACGAGCCGTCCGCGCGTATAGGGGCGCAGCGCCTCGAGCACCTTCTCCAGCGCGTCCGGCTTGTGCGCGTAGTCGACGAACACGGGCGCGCCTTCCGGCGTCGTCCCGACGAGGTCGAGCCGCCCCGAGGCGCCGACCAGTCCCTCGAGCGCGCCGAGCGCGGCCCCGGCATCGGTGCCCGTGACGGTGCAGAGGCCGGCCGCCACCAGCGCGTTGGAGACCTGGAACGTGCCGAGCAGCGGCAGCCGGATCGTGTGGCTGCGGCCGGCGGCGTCCACCGTGACGATCTGCCGGAAGCCGTCGGGCTCGGTCCGCGTCACACGGAAGTCGCCGCCCGTGCGGCCGACCGCGAACACCGTAAGCCCCCGCCGCTTCGCCCGCGCCGCCGCCGCCCGCCCGGCCTCGGTGTCCACGTCGACGACGGCCGGCTGGCCGGGCGCCAGCAGGGCCTCGAAGAGCCGCATCTTGGCGTCGAAATAGGCCTCGACCGACGGATGGTAGTCGAGGTGGTCCCGGGACAGGTTGGTGAAGGCTCCCGCCGCGAGCCGGACTCCGTCGAGCCGCCGCTGGTCGAGCCCGTGCGAGGAGGCTTCGAGCGCGGCATGCGTCACGCCGTCGGCGGCGAGATCGGCGAGCGTGCGGGCGAGGTCGACCGGATCCGGCGTCGTCAGCGACCCGTAGACGGCCCCCTTGGGGCTGACCACGCCGACCGTGCCGATCGACGCCGCCGCCCGACCCGTCGCCGCCCAGACCTGGCGCACGAAGGCGGCGACCGAGGTCTTGCCGCTCGTGCCCGTGACCGCCACGATCGTCTCCGGCTGGCGGCGATAGAAGCGCGCCGCCATCACCGAGAGGGCGAGCCGCGGATCGGCGACGCGCAAGACGGGCACGGCGAGCGCGCCGATGTCCGCGCCCTCCCCCGCCACCACCGCCGCCGCCCCGCGCGCGACCGCGTCGGCGGCAAAGCCGGCCCCGTCGGCCCGGGTGCCCGCGAGCGCGACGAACAGGCCGCCGGCAGCCACCTTGCGGCTGTCGGCCGTGAGGCCCGAGACGTCCGGATCGGCGGCCGGCGCGGCGCCCGGGATCGCGAGACCCCGGGCGAGGTCGGAGAGGCGCATCGGTGCTTCGTCCTAAAATGGGATTCCCAGGGACGCGGGTAACCGAACGCGATGATGAGGTCAATTGGCGGAGGCGAAGGCCGCCGGCGCCAGGTCGAACCGGGGAGCGATGTTGAGCATCGGCGCGATGCGCTTGACGATCGCCCCGACCGTCGGGGCGGCGTTGAGCGCGGCCGTCGCGGCGCCGACTTCCTTCTCCGGCTTGGGTTCGTCGAGCACCACGAGAACGACGTACTTGGGGTCGTCGATCGGGAAGGCCGAGAGGTAGGAGTTGAAGCGCTTGTTGCCCGAGTAGTGGCCGTTCTCGAGCTTCTCCGCCGTGCCGGTCTTGCCGCCGACCCGGTAGCCCGGCACATCGGCGCGCCGGCCCGAGCCGCGCTCGGCGTTGAGCTTGAAGAGATACTTCATCTTCTCGCTGGTCTCCGGACGCAGCACCTGTTTGGCGACGGCATTCGCCTCCGCGGCCGTGCGCAGGAAGAAGGTCGGCGGGATGAAGCGACCGCCGTTGACCACCGCGACCGCCGCCGCGGCCGTGTGCATGGGGCTGATCGAGATGCCGTGCCCGAAGGATTGGGTCGCGGTCGACACCTCCGAGAGCTTCTTGGGCCAGAGCGGCAGCGCGTTTTCGGGCAGCTCCATGGGGATCTTGGAATGGAAGCCCATCTTGGAGAAGAAGTCGTACTGCGCTTGCGCGCCGACCCGCATCGCCATCTTGGCCGAGCCGATGTTCGACGAGTAGATGAAGATCTCCGGCACCGACAACACGCGGTTCTTGCCGTGGAAGTCGGAGATCCGGGCGCCGCCGAACGACAGGCCGCCGCGCGCGTCGAAGCTGTCGTTGAGCCCGATCTTGCCGGAATCGAGCGCCATCGCCGAGTTGAAGGTCTTGAAGACCGAGCCCATCTCGAAGACGCCGCCGGTCGCCCGGTTCATGCGGTCCTTCTCGAGCGCCTGCGCGGGGTCGTTCGGGTCGTAGTCGGGCAGCGACGACATGGCGATGACCTCGCCCGTGTGCACGTCGAGCACGATGCCCACCGCCGCGACCGCCTGGTAGCGCTCCTTGGCGGCCGACAGCTCGTCGCGCACCACGTGCTGCACGCGCAGGTCGAGCGACAGCCGGCGCGGCTCGAGCCCCCGGTCGGGCACCATGCCGAGCTTGTGCAAGTCGCCGAGGCCCATTTCGTCGTCGATGTACTTCTCGATCCCGGCGATGCCCTGGTTGTCGATGTTGACGTGGCCGACCACATGGCTGACCATGCCGCCGCCCGGATAGAAGCGCTTGTTCTCGTCTCGGAAGCCGATCCCGGGAATGCCGAGGCGGTGGATGCGGAAGCGCTGCTCCGGGGTGATCTCCCTCTTCAGCCAGACGAACTTGGCGCCGCTCCTGAGCTTGTGGCGGACGGAGGCGTCGCGCATCTCCGGCAGCACGCTGGCAAGCGCCTCCACGGCCTCGTCGACGTCGAGGATGTGGTTGGGCTCGGCGAAGAGCGAGGACGTCTTGATGTCCGTCGCCAGCACCTCGCCGTTGCGGTCGAGGAGGTCGGGACGCGGCGAGGTCTGGTTGACGATCGCCACCGAGCCGGTGTGCTCCGGGCCCTTCACGCCGAGATAGACGAGCTTGCCGGCGATCACGCCATAGACGCCCAGGAAGCACGCCATGGCGAAGCGCAGCCGGACCTTGCCGATCGCGCTGCGCGGTGCCGGGGCGGAGGGCCGTTCCGTGCGGTCGGCCGGCGCTGGGGTGTCGGTCAGGGCCATGTCGCCGATCCGCCTATCTCAGGATGCTGTTGAGGGGGTCGTTGGGTCGGGGGTCGATGCCCTTGGGCTCGGCCGGCTTGTCGGTCTTGCCGGTCAGCCGCTCGCCGGTCTTCTTCACCGTGCCGGTGATGTCGATCGGCTTGATCGCCGCCACGCCCTTGAGGTCCTTCCGGGCGCCGGCGGCGTCCGCGGAAGCAGCCGGCACGGCGCTGCGGAACGGGATCTCGTCGATGGTCGCCACCTGGTTCGGGTCGAGCGGCTCCAGCTCCAGGTAGGTGTGGTAGCGCTCGGTCATCTCCTGCAGGCGACGGGGCTGGTTGAGGAGGCTCCATTCCGCCTTCAGCGTCGCGATCGTCTCGCGCTCCTGCTGGATCTTGCGGTTGAGCTGGGCCAGATGGGTCGTCGCCCGCTCCGCGTCGTACTTCAGGTAGTAGACGTAGCCGGCCCCGGCCAGCATGCCGCCGACGAGCAGGATATTGATCGTCCGCATCATGCCCGGCCCCTCCCCGATCCGCGGGTCTCGACCTCGGGCACCCCGAGCGCCGCCGCATCGACGGCACGCGCCGGCGCCGCCGTCCGGCGAGCGGCCCGAAGCTTCGCCGAGCGGGCCCGCGGGTTGGCAGCCACCTCCTCGGCGTCCGGCTCGACCGCGCCCTTGGCGAGGAGCGTGAAGGTCGGGTCCGGCACCAGGGTCTCGGGCGCATGCCGGGAGCCGCCGGCCCGGTCGCGCGAGCGGTCGGCCATGAAGCGCTTGACGATCCGGTCCTCGAGCGAATGGAAGGAGACGACCACCAGCCGCCCTCCCTCCGACAGCAGCCGCTCGGCCGCGCCAAGCGCCCGGGCGAGCTCGTCGAGTTCGCCGTTCACGTGGATGCGCAGCGCCTGGAAGGTCCGCGTCGCGGGATGGATCTCGTCCCGCCTCGGGCGGCCGAGCACCCGCTCGCAGAGGTCCGCGAGGTCGCGCGTCCCCACGAAAGGCGTGCTCTCGCGCCGACGGACGATCGCCCGCGCGAGCTGGTTCGCCTTCCGCTCCTCGCCGAGCAGATACAGGATACGGCCGAGCTCCCGCTCCGGCGTCGCGTTGACGACGTCCGCCGCGCTCGGCCCCGAGCGGCTCATGCGCATGTCGAGCGGACCGTCGAACCGGAACGAGAAGCCCCGCTCCGCCTCGTCGAGCTGCATCGAGGAGACCCCGACGTCGAGCACCACCCCGTCGGCCGACATGTGCCCCGCCGCCCGGACATGCTCGTCGAGATCGCCGAAGCGCCCCTCCACCAGGGTCAGCCGGCCGCCGGACCCGCCGACCAGCGCCTGCCCGCGCGCGATCGCGTCCGGGTCGCGGTCGATGGCGATCACCGCGGCGCCGGCCGCCAGGATCGCGCGGCTGTAGCCGCCGTTGCCGAAGGTGCCGTCCACGTGCAGCTCGCCCGGCTTGGGCGCCAGATGCGCCAGCACCGGCCCGAGCATGACGGGCACGTGGCGTTCCGCGTCGGTCATGCTGCGCCCCCGCGGGTTCGGGCGATCAACGCGGCCGCGGCCTCCCGCGCCTCCGCCTCGAAGCGCCCGAAGGCTTCCGGTGCCCAGATTTGGAACTTCTGCCCGAGGCCGACGAAGACGAGCTCGTCCGCGGCCCCCGTCGCCGTGCGGATCCAGTCCGGCACGACGATCCGGCCCTCGCCGTCGATGGTCAGCGTATCGCCCGCGCCCATCAGGGTCGTGGCCAGAAGCAGGTGCTCCGGCGAGAAGGGGTCGTGCGCGTCCACCACTGCGTCGATCTGCCGGATCAGCGCATGGCCGCCCGCCTCCACGGCCGGCTGGGAGAGCGCCCTCACGCAGAACAGCCCCTCGAAGCCGTCGCGCACCAGGACCGCTCGGAACGGGGCCGGGATCGAGACGCGCCCCTTGGCGTCGATGCGCTTGGGGTGCCGGCCGAGAAACCGCTCCATTCCCCTCCCCGCTCACGACCTGCGCCGCTCCTGACGGATGGCTGAAATCCCGCTGAAAAGACACCCGGACCGCGCGCAAGGGAGCCGGGAGCGGGGCCGCGACGGCGGCTCCGGCACCGGTCGGTCGGAGAGACCGAAAGCGCGAACGGGACGATTTGGGATAACATGGGCTCATATGGGCGTCAATGGAATCGGCCGCCCCGTCCACAGTCGGACACGGGCCTCCATTCAGACCTGAGCAAGGTTAACGAGCGGTTGAGGAACCCGGCTGAACGGCGCTGAATCGATTCAACATTTCAGATCCAGAACGTCCCGCCCGGGCGCCCGGCCGCCCAGGCCTGAGGCCCGGAGCCGGCCGGCAGGGCCGCTGCGTCCGGCATACGGGAATCCGATGGCGTGGCCGTGGCGTCACGGTCGCGCCGCAGCGCGGGCTCGACGGCAGGAGAAGAGGCGCCAGCCGGCCTGTAAGCCGGGTTCTGTAAGGCCGGGGTCGCCCCCGGCGCGACGGCCATTCATCTGGGACGTGCGTTGCCGCACGCCTCGCGCGACCGACCCGGGCGACTGGCTCGGAACCAGCTGGAGGCCGAAGCCTCCGCGTCGCCCCTATTTGGTCTTGCTCCCGGTGGGGTTTGCCATGCCGGTCCCGTTGCCGGTCCCGCGGTGCGCTCTTACCGCACCTTTTCACCCTTGCCGCGGGCGCACCCGCGGCGGTTCGATCTCTGTGGCACTGTCCCTGGGGTCGCCCCCGCCGGCCGTTAGCCGGCACCGTTGTTCCATGGAGCCCGGACTTTCCTCCCCTCCTCGCGGAAGAGCGGCCGTCCGGCCGACTGGCGCCGCCGTCCTTTCACATGGGGGCCGCGCGGTCAACCCGCCAGCCGGCGCGAGCCCGTCTCAGAGCGAGGCCATCGCCTGCTTGACCTTGTCGCAATAGGCCCGGTTGGCCGCCGTCGGCTTCTCGGCCGGATGGCCGCTCTGGAACTTCATGGCCGTCCGGCAGACGTCGCCTCCCGCCTTGCGGTGCGCGCCGGCGAGATACTTCAGGCCCCAGCGCAGATTGGTCTCCGGGTCGGCGAGATCCTTCTCGCTGCCCTTGTAGCCGAACTGGCGCGCGATCCTGACGTTGATCTGCGTGAGCCCGACCTTTCCGTCATCGCCCTTGCGCTTCGGATCGTAGCCGCTCTCCACCTCCACGATGGCCGCGGCGAGCTTCGGCGGGATCTTCTGCGCCTCCGCCTCGCGGGCGACCATCTGCCGGTACTCGTCGACCGACTTCGCGAAGACATCGCCGGCGACGGCCACCTGCTTGTCCTCGCGCGGCGCCGGCTTCGGGACGGGCAAGGCGGCGACGTCGAGAGGCGTCGCGCCCTCCGGCTGGTCCTGCACAGGCGCCATGGCGGCGGTGACGATTGGATCGGGGGCGGCCTCCGCGGCCGGCACGGGCGGCTCCCGCGGCACACCGGGCGGCAGGTCGGGCGCGATGCGGCCGTCCGCGGCCGGCACCGGCGGCAGCACCATCCGGCCGCCGACCACGACCGGCAATCCCGGCGCCGGCATCGCCTCCGGTCCCGGCCGCTTCGCCCCGGCCGCCAGCGCCAGCGTCTCGAAGCTCGCTGACACGCGCGCGACGACCTCCTCGGCACTCGGCTGCGGCGCGGTCGCCACTGGCGGCTGGGACGGGACCGGCGCCGGCCCGGTCCACGCCTGCGGACCCGCGCCCGTCGGCCCCGGCACCGGCTCGGCAGGGTCGGCCGGCCTGATCTGGGTCGCCGGAATGGTGGTGGTGACGACCGGGGCCGTCCGGCCGGCCGGCGCGTCGTCCGACATCTTCACATACGCGATGGAGGCGGGCACGGCCGCGGCCACGGTCGCGGTGGCGATGAGCCCCAGCTTGACGGGCGTGAACATGTCCGAGTGTCCCCTCATTGTCGTTCTTACGATGGCGACACATCAGATCCCGAATGGTTCATGAGCGCGAAACCATTGGGGCGATTTTGGGCAATCAACCGCTTCAATGTGGCTCAAATCGGGCAAGTCGTCCGGAGGATATGCTGTCGGAAGATCTTTCGAGTACGACAGGGCGGCCTCGAATTGATTCAAGCGCCGTCAGTATGTCGCAGGAGCACTCGAAGGTCGTCGAGCAAAGACCACACCCGCCCGCTCTCGCGTTCGACCGGGTCTGCGCGGGCCATCGGCCGGTCCGGCAGCGCAAAGGGCGCGATCGAGGGCGCGGAGCGATCCCTCGCGGGGCGCGTCCCGTGGAGGCTAGCGGACGGTTCCCTGCCGCGCCGTCTTGACCGCGCCGGGCCCGGAGCCGCCGGGCACCGGCACCATCGCGACGTTGTCCATGCCCGTGACCGCCCGGAGCTGGTCGCAATAGCGCTGGGCGCCGGCATTGATGGTCTTGGTCATGAAGCCGCCCTTGTACTTGGCGACCGCCAGGCACAGGTTGCCCTCGGCGTAGCGGAGATCCTTGGCGAGCTCCAGCATGCCCCACTGCACGTTCACGTCGGGCTTCAGGAGCTCCTCGTTCGTGCCCTTGAAGCCGAGGTAGCGCGCCGTCGAGGGCATCACCTGCATGAGCCCCAGGACCCCGTGCGAGCCGCGCAGGTTGGGATCGAACTTGCTCTCCACCCAGATCACCCCGAGCGCGACCCAGAGCGGCACGTTGTGCCGCTTCGCCTCGCGCCGGACGATCTCCAGGAACGGCCCGGCCCCCTTCGGCATCTTGCGGGGCTCGTCGGCCAGGATCGGGGCGGCCTGCGCGGGCGCGCCCGGCCTGCCGATGTTGGTCGTCGGGATCTCCAGCGAAGCCACCACCAGGGGCGCCCCCGCCCCGCCCGCCTTGGCGGCCGGGACCGAGGCGACCGGCGTCGGTGCGGCGGCGGCCTGCACGGGAGCGGCGAGCGGCGACGGCTTCGGCTTCGGGCGCGCCACGGCGAGCATGCGCTGGTCGGCCGGCGAAACCGGCACGGCCGCCACCGCGGGCGCAGCGGGGCGCGGGATCAGCGCCTCGGCCGCGGGCGCGAGCCCCTGGCGCGAGACCGTGTCGAAGACCGTGAAGGCGGACTCGAACCGGGCCCCCAGCGCGGCGAATTGCAGCGGCTCCGGGCCGCGCCCGGCACTCGGGGCTGCCTCGGCGGCGACGGTCTGGAACAGGCCGGCCGGCGGCAGCGCCGCGTCGGCCGACGCCCTGGCGGGCGCGATCCCGCCGCGCAGGTCCGACGCGTCGAAGCGGATGGTGGTGACCGGCAGGCCCGGCTTGCGGGCGGCATTCGCGGGCGCACGGCCGAGCTCGGCGACCGCCACGGCGCCGCCGACGAGGCCGAGACCGGCGGCGGCGAGCGCCGCGACGACGCGGATGTCCGGCAGGCGGAAGGACGGGAGGGCGGGGGATCGTCGGGCCGGCGCCCGCGCGAGGGGCGGCAATTGAACGGCCTGGACACGATCGTACTGACCCGCCATCGCTTCCTCCCTCAGGCCGCCGCGGCCGCCGACCGGGCCTGCGTGAGCAGCCGGTGCAGCGTCGTTATGGTCGATTGATCCGCGACCCCGTCGACCCGCGCCGGGCGCCAGTGGCGCTGGAACGCGGAAACGATCTGCTCGAGCGCCTCGTCGTAGACGCCCGTGATCTCGAGCCCGTAGCCCATCAGGGCGAACATCGCCTGCAGCGCCGCGATCGGCTCGCCGGTCTCGCCTCGGGCCAGGAAGCGCCCGCCGCCGACCGGCTCCGGCTCCACCCAGGCACCCACCCCAGCGCGCGCCAGCCGCGCCCACGGGAAAAGCTCGCCCGGATCGCGCTTGCGCGCCGGCGCCACGTCGGAATGGGCCAGCACGCGCTCGGCCGGGATGCCGTTGCGAAAGACGATGTCCCGCGCCAGCGCCTCCACGGCGGCGACTTGCCGGTCCGGGAAGGGCAGGTAGCCCGGATGCTCCGGCACCGGCTCGCCCTCGACCCGGTCGGGCATCCGGGAGAGGTCCCAGGGATGGCCCGCATGCGCGATCTCGATGCCGATCGAGCAGGAGTTGACGTCACGCTCACCGGCCCAGGAGGCGACACCGGCGTGCCAGGCGCGGCGGTCCTCCGCCACCATCTGGGTGACGCGGCCATCCTCGGCGACGACATAATGGCAGGAAACCTGGCTTTCCGGCGTGGCGAGCCAGCGGATCGCCCGCTCCGCCATCGTCATGCCACGACCGGCGGGCATCCCCGTATAGTGCAGGACGAGCATGTCGGCGCGACGCCCGCCCTTCCGCTCGCCGTGGTTCGGCGACGGACGGAGGTCCTGGACGAGGCCCGAATCCGGGCGCTCGAGCGGGGGCGTGAGCTCGGCGTTCATCGACGCCTTAATAAACCATTAGCGCCGGGAATCACATCCCCCGTTCCGAGCGTATGGTTGCGTAAGCGTTGTTGAGCTCCTGCAGCCGGTCGTTGAGGAGCTGGATCGCCTCCGGCGGCAGCCCCTTGGCGAAGTGCCGGTCGGGGTGGTTCTCCGCCACGAGCCGCCGGTAGCGGCGCTTCACCTCCTCGTCGGAGGCTTCCCGGGCGAGCCCCAGGATGCCGTAGGGATCGGGCCCGCCGGAGAGCCGCACGTGCCGCCGCGCGATCCGCTCGTAGGCGGCGCGGTCGAAGCCGAAGATGTCCGCCACGCGCTCGAGATAGGCGACCTCCAGGTGATGCACGTAGGCGTCGGCGGTGGCGATGTGGAAGAGCCCGTCGAGGACGTCGGCGAGGAAGATCGGGTCCTTGTCGCCGAGTTCTGCGATGCGTGCCGCATAGGCCTCGAAGCCGGCGACGTCCCCCTTGGCGAGGTCGAACAGCCGGTGCACGTTGGCCTCCTCGCCCGGGGGGATCTCGACCACCCGCCGGAACGCCTCGACCTCGTCGAACGAGACCACACCGTCCGCCTTCGCCATCTTGGCCGAGAGCGCGATGATGGCGACCGTGAAGGCGACCGGCCGGCCGGCCGCCCCCCAGCCGCGCAGGAGCGCGGCGATGCGGTCGGCGAGGGATCCGATCCCGGTCGCCTGGCCGAGCGCGACGACCACCTCCCTGAGCGCCTCCCACATCGTCATGACGCGCCCTCCCGCCGCCTCAGAGCACCACGATGCCCTGGTGCTTGGCCTTTTCCTCGGGCTCGATGTGGATGGTCACCACCGAATCCGGCACGTCCGCCTCGATGGCGTCCTCGATGCGGTCGCAGATCTCGTGGGCGACCGCCACCGTCATGGTCCCCGGCACCACCAGATGGAAGTCGACGAAGGTCACCCGGCCGGCATGCCGCGTCCTGAGGTCGTGGGCCTCGATCGCACCCTCCCCCTGCAGCGAAACGGCCTTGCGGATCTTCTCGACGATGTCCGGCGAGGCGGCGGCGTCCATGAGCCCGCCGACCGACTCCATGACCAGCTGCCAGCCGGACCACAGGATGTTGACGGCGACGAGGGCGGCGAGCAGCGGGTCGAGCACCGACCAGCCCGTCGCGATCGCCAGGATCACGCCGGCCAGAACGCCGATCGACGAGACGACGTCCGTGAACAGGTGCTTGCCGTCCGCCACCAGCGCCGGCGACCGGTGGCGCCGCCCGTAGCCGATCAGGATCCAGCACCAGGTCGCGTTGATGACGCTCGCCAGGGCGTTGACGGCGAGTCCGCGCCAGTCCGCCTCGAGCGGCCGGGGATTGAGATAGCCGAGCCAGGCCTCCCGGAAGATCGAGACGGCCGCCAAGAGGATCAGCGCCCCCTCGAGAACCGCGGCGAAATACTCCACCTTGTGGTGGCCGTAGGGATGGTCCCGGTCCGCCGGCTTGGCGCTCAGCGACACGGCCGCGAAGGCCGCCACCGCGGCGACCACGTTGATGATGCTCTCCAGGGCGTCCGAATAGAGCGCGATGCTCCCCGTCCACCAGTAGGCGAGGAACTTCAGCCCGAGCACGGCCAGGCCGACCAGGATGCTGCCGATCGCAATCTTGCCGGTCATGGTCATGCGGCGAACCCCGAAACCCCGTCTTGAAAGGCGGGCCCGAGATCGCAGGACGCGGGCTGGAATTCAATCGCTATCTTTGCGCATGCGAACGAGTAGCGGCGGACCCGCAGCCGCCTCAGTCGCCGTCCAGCGAGTTGAACCCGACCGTCACCCCGAGAGCCTCCGGCAGCACCTCCAGTAGGCGGTTGTGGGCATCGCGAACCGCGGCGAACAACATCAAGGCCCGATGCCGGCGGGCCGGGTCCGCGGCGAGCTCGGCGAGCGGCGCCTCCAACCCGTCCGCCACCTCCCGCGCCGCCGCCGCATGCCGCAGCGCGGCTTCCGCCTCCAGATGGCCGGAAGCCAGGATCGACGCCAGCGCCTCCCCGGCCGCCAGGTTCACGGCCGTCGTGCGGTCGGCGAGGCCGGCCCGCCAGAACGCGGCCGCGCGGTGGTCCCCCGCCCCGGGCGCGTCGCCGACGACCGGCTTGATGCGGACTTCGACGAGCCCGCGGTAGAAGGTGACGAGATCCGTCAAGGACCGGACCAGGACCTCGCGCGGCCCGAGCCGGGTCGACGGATCGCCGTGTCCCCATCCCTCGGCCGTCTCGCGTGCGGTGGCGGCGACAGCGGCCGCGATCGCGGCCCCGACTGCACAGCGCCGACGGCCGGCCGGCGTGCCCTCCGCCATCCCGGCGGCCTCCGGGTCGTGCAGGATCCGTTCGAGGGCACCGAGCCCCTGCCCGGCGACGCTCGCCTGCGCGACGGTCCCCCGGTCCGGCATAGCCCGCTCGGCCCCGGCGAGGAGGCCCGCGACCGCCCGTCCGGTGGCGTTGCGGCGCTCCGGGTGGAAATTCAGCCGCTCGTGCCGAGAGGCCTCCGCCACCGGCCCGAAGCGCACGACCTCCACCGCCGCCCAGGCCTCGACCACCTCGGCGAAGCGGCGCCGGACCTCGGCCGCCCAGGCCTGCGAGGGCGCGGCGCAGAAGGCCGGCCAAGCCTCCGCCTGCAGCGCGGCGGCCCGCGCCAGGGCTTCGGTCCGGGGCACGACGAAATACTGCAACACCTCCTCGGCCGTCTCCGCCTCCCCCGCCGCCGCAGTCGCGGCCGGAAGCGCGAGCGCCACCATGAGCCCGACGCCACCGAGGAGCCGGACGAGCACCGCCCGGGACGTATTCATCGCCTCACTGGTGGCCCTGCGGGGCGCGGGGGGCGTAGGGCTCCTCCAGCGCTGCGATCGTCTCCGCGTCGAGGGTCACGTCCAGCGCCGCCAGGGCGTCGTCGAGATGCCCCATCTTGCTCGCCCCGATGATCGGGGCCGTGATCCCCGGACGGGACAGCACCCAGGCGAGCGCCAGCACGCTCGGCTTCAGCCCGAGCCGCCCCGCGACCGCGTCGAGCCGGTCCTTGACCCGGTAGTCCTGCTCGCTGCCGAAATAGCCCTGCGCCAGCGTGTCGACCTTCGCGCGCGTCGAGGCCTCCCCGTCCCGCGGCCGGTTGCCGGCCAGGAACCCGCGCGCGAGCGGCGACCACGGGATGAGGCCGATCCCCTCCTCCCGGCAGAAGGGGATGATCTCCCGCTCCTCCTCCCGGTAGGCGAGGTTGTAGAAGTTCTGCATGGAGACGAACTCGGCCCAGCCGTTCGCCCGCTGGGTCATCACCATCTTGACGAATTGCCGCGCCCACATGGACGAGGCGCCGATGTAGAGCGCCTTGCCGGCCTTGACGACGTCGTTCAGCGCTTCGAGCGTTTCCTCGATGGGCGTGCCGTAGTCGAAGCGGTGGATCTGGTAGAGGTCGACATAGTCGGTGCCGAGCCGCCGCAGGCTGGCGTCGATGCCCTCCATGATGTGCTTGCGCGACAGGCCCTTGGCGTTGGGCTTCTCGCTCATCGGCAGGCAGACCTTGGTGGCGAGCACGACCTCGTGCCGCCGGGCGAAGTCCCAGAGCGCCCGCCCGACGATCTTCTCGCTCTCGCCCGCGCTGTAGTAGTCGGCCGTGTCGAAGAAGTTGATGCCGCTCTCCAGCGCCTTGACGATGAAGGGACGGCTCTCCGGCTCGCGCAGGACCCAGTTCCACCCGCGCCAGGTCGGGTCGCCGTAGGTCATGCAGCCGAGGCACAGACGCGAGACTTCCAGGCCGGTCCGGCCGAGACGAGTGTAGAGCATGCGAACTCCTTGTCCGGCCGAAGCTTAGCCCGGACCAGGGCCGCCTGTGAACACCTGACCCGCGGGATCAGGGTTGCGTCGCTGCTCCCCCCGCCCGCCCGTCGACCGGTCCCTGCGCCGTCAGTTCGATCCCGCTGAGACGCCGGTCGAGATGGCGGGCGCGCCAGCGGAGCATCTTCTCGGCATAGGCGATGCGGGTCTGGGCGTAGTCTGGGTCGGCCGAGCGGTCGACATGCTCGGCGGGATCCCGTTCGAGATCGAAGAGGAGCGGCGGCAGCCCGGAGAAGTGGACGTACTTGAAGCGCCGGTCGCGGATCACCGCGAGGCCGCAATCGTCGAGGTCGAGGCCGAGCGCCGCCTGGGTCTTGCCGCCCGAGATGTCCCGGAAATCGTACTCCCAGTGCGCCTCGGTCCGCCACGCCGCGGGCTCCGCGCCGTCCAGGAACGGCTTCAGCGAAAGTCCGTCGAGATGGCCGGGCACCGGGCCCCCGACGAGGTCGAGGATGGTCGGCATCACGTCCACCGCCTCCGTGAAGGCCTCCACGACACGGCCGCGGGACGCGGTTGCGCGCGGGTCGCGGATGACGAGCGGGATGGCGTAGCTCTGGTCGTAGAAGCCGAGCTTGCCCCAGAGGTGATGGTCGCCGAGCATCTCGCCGTGATCGGACGTGACGATCACGATCGTCCGGTCCCACTCGCCGCGCGCCTCCAGGATGCTCCGGACCCGGCCGATCTGCGCGTCGACCTCGCTCACCATGCCCCAGTAGGTCGCGCGAATCTCGCGCGCATCGGCCTCCGAGCCGTCCGTCACCGGACCGGGCGGGCCGTAGACCTGCCGGTTCTTGCTCTGCCGGTCCTGGACGAAGCGCAGGTAGGGGTGCTTCGCGGCCTCCGCCTCCTCGCTCGATCGGGTGAAGGCGGGCCCGTCCGCCGGGTCGTACATCGAGCAATAGGGCTCCGGCACCACGAAGGGCGGGTGCGGCATGAGGAACGAGAGGTGGCAGAACCAGGGCTCCCGCTGCTCCGACACCCAGCGCTCGAACTCGCCGACCAGGAACGCCGTCTGCGTCTCCTCCACGCCGTAGCGCGGCGCCTTGCCCCGGAGCGCCGGAACGCCGTCCGCGGGCATGTAGACATGCTGCCAGTTCTCCGGCACGTCCACACCGCGCGCCTTCAGCCAGGAGAGCCAGGGTCCCGGGTATTCGGGCAGGTGGGCGCGCACCGACATGCCCGGCAGGATGCCCTCGTAGGTCTTCAGCCACGGATCGGCTGGCGAGGTCGTGCGCGGGTCGACGCCCGTGTCCGTGTAGCCGAACAGCGTCGGGTCGTAGCCGAGCGCCCGAACCGCCTGGGCGAGCGTCAAGTGGCGGGCGTCGAGCGGCGAGCCGTTGCGCACCACCCGGTTGGTCATTTGGTAGAGGCCGGTATAGAGGCACGCGCGCGCCGGGGCGCAGGGCGAGGCCTGGCCGTAGTGCCGCGCGAAGCGCACGCCCTCGGCGGCGATCCGATCCAGGTTGGGCGTTCGGACGACGGGGTGGCCCGCGGCGCCGAGGCAATCGGCCCGCCACTGGTCGGCTGTAATGAACAATACATTCAACATTTATGGATCGAGCTCCGAACTTTTCGTGTCGATTTCCAACAGGTTCCTTGAGTGGACGCTGCTACGATTCTATCGTCTCAGCAAGCCCGTCACGGGGTGTTCATGCCCGGCTGCTACCGGCTGCCGCGCCCCGTGATCGAAGGCGGCCCTGTGTCGCGCCGCGGGCAACCGCTGTGGAGGGAGACCGATCATGCTCAATCGCCGTACGCTCTTGAAGGCCAGCGCCGCCGCCGTCGCCATGCCGGCCGTGCTCCGCGCCCACGATGCACTCGCCACTTCGGGCTCCGTCAACGTCTATGCCTGGGGCGACTACTTCGACAAGAACACCATCCCGGCCGACTTCGAGAAGAAGACCGGCATCAAGGTCAACCTGTCGACGTTCGGCTCGAACGAGGAAGTCGAGAACAAGCTGCGCGCCGCCGGCGGCAAGGGCTTCGACCTGATCTTCCCGTCTGTCGACACCGGCCCGAACTACTACAAGGACAATCTCCTCCAGGAGATCGACGAGAAGAAGTTCGCCGTCTCCTCCGTGGTGCCGTCCATCTATCGCAACTCGCTCTCGCTCGGCGCGGCCTACCGCGGCAAGCGCTACCTGATCCCCTTCGACTGGGGCACCGAGGCGATCACGTACGATTCCACCAAGTTCCCGAAGAAGTCCGGCGAACTCTCCTACGGCGACCTCTGGGCCGACGGTCTCGACAAGAAGGTGGCGCTGCGCCAGAAGTCGATCTTCACCTCGATCGCGATCTACCTGGACGCGACCGGGCAGCTGAAGACCGACCGCGCCATGGACATGTACAAGTCCGAGGAGGACTCCAAGCGCGTGTTCGAGGCCTGCCTGAAGTTCGCGGTCTCCAAGAAGAAGAACTTCGGAGCCTACTGGAACAACGCCAACGAGGCGACCGCCGCCTTCACGGACGCGGGCTGCGTCATCGGCCAGACCTGGGACACCACCGGGATCCTGCTGAACCGCAAGACCGACAAGAAGTGGAAGTACGGCATGCCCAAGGAGGGCGGCCTCGCCTGGACCGACACGCTCGGCATCCCCGCGGGCGCGGCCAACGTCGAGCAGGCCTACGCCTTCATCAACTACCTCTTCTCGCCCGAGGTCGGCGCGGTCTTCGCCAACTCCACCGGCTACAACACCTGCGCGGCCGGCGCCGAGAAGTTCCTGGACGCCGACGCCAAGGCGGCCTTCGAGATGGCCTATGCGCCCGGGACGATCGACAATCTCTGGTGGTGGCCGATCCAGACTCCGTTCTTCGGCAAGCTCCGCGGCGAATACGTCGAGAAGCTCACCAACGCCTGACCACCGGGCGCCCGGGTGGCCGCCGTGCCACCCGGGCCGCCTCGGCCGATGCCGCGCCGGACGGCCCCCCGCCCGACCGCGGCGCCCGGCCGCACGACCGCACCCTGCTCCCCGAGGAACCCGCATGGCGATGCACGGCCGCGACATCCGCCTGAGGGGCGTCTCCATGCGCTTCGGGACTTTCCAGGCCGTCCATCCCACCGACCTGGAGGTCAAGGCCGGCGAGTTCTTCTCGATCCTCGGCCCCTCTGGCTGCGGTAAGACCACGCTCCTGCGGATCCTCTCCGGCTTCCTCTCGCCCACCGAGGGCCGGGTCCTGATCGGCGGCAGCGACATGACCGACCTCGGCCCCAACCAGCGGCCGACCGCGCTGATCTTCCAGAACCTCGCGCTCTTCCCGCTCATGAGCGTCGCCGACAACGTCGCCTTCGGGCTGGAGGCCCGCGGCGTCGGCCGCGCCGAGCGCCGCAGGCGGGCCGAGGAGTTGCTCGCGCTGGTCGCCCTCGACGGCTTCGCGGACCGCATGCCCGGCCAGCTCTCCGGCGGCCAGCGCCAGCGCGTCGCGGTGGCCCGCGCGCTCGCCGTCGAGCCGGCGGTGCTGCTGCTGGACGAGCCCCTCTCGGCCCTCGACCTGAAACTCCGCCAGCACATGCGCGCGGAGCTGAAGACCATCCAGCGGCGCACCGGCGTCACCTTCGTGTACATCACCCACGACCAGGGCGAGGCCCTCGCCATGTCGGACCGCGTGGCCGTGATGAACGCCGGCCGCATCGAGCAGGTCGACACCCCCGATCGCCTCTACGCCCACCCCACCACCCCCTTCGCGGCCGGCTTCGTCGGCGAGCAGAACGCCTACCGGGGGCGGGTGACCGCCGGCTCCGCCGCCGAGGTGCAGGTCGACACCGAGATCGGCCCCGTGCGCGGCACTCCGGTCGGCCGGCTGGCCCCGGGCGACCGGGCCATCGTGATGGTGCGCCCGGAACGGATCGGCTTCGCGGACGACATTGCCCCGCCGAACCGCTTCGAGGGCAGCCTGCGCCTGCGCACCATGGAGGGCCCCATGGTCCTCTACGAATTCGAGGTCGGGTCGGCCCCGATGGTGATGCAGGTGCCGAACTTCGGGCTGCGCTCCGCCATCCTGGCCTCCGTGCACGGCATCGGCTTTCGGATCGAGGACGCTCTCGTGTTTCCCGATCCCGGCGACCTGGGAGCGGCCGGGGATGCGTAACCTCGTCAAGGCCTACGGCCCCGGCATCACCGCGATCCTCTGGCTGCTCGTCGCCGTCTGGACGATCGGCTTCGTGGCGGCCCCGCAGGCCATGATGCTGGAGCAGTCGCTCTGGTCGCTGGAACGGGGCACGGTCGACCTGTCGGTCCAGATCGACCGGGACTACAACCAGCTCTCGACGCTGAAGTTCGACTACCAGCGCGAGACGGACGCGGAGAAGCGCATCGCGCTCGATGTGAAGATCCAGCGCCTGACCGCCGAGATCGCGGCGCTCGAGGCGCGCGAGAAGTCACCCGACAAGGTCTACGGCCTGCAGAACTACACCCGCATGTCGGACGTCCACGTCGCGGTCTTCCTGAAGACGATCGGCTACGCCTTCCTGGTGACCGTCCTCTCCCTGATGGTCTGCTATCCCGTGGCCTATATCGCCGCCCTGGCATCGACGGGCCTCCGCGCAACCCTCCTGCTGCTCGCGCTCGTCATTCCCTATGCGCTCAACGAACTCCTGCGCATCTACGCCTGGCTGATGATCCTCGACTACCAGGGGGTGATCAACGGCGTCCTGGAATGGTTCGGCGTCACGAACCTCGCCGAGCGGCGGTGGATCCCCTTCCTGGAGAGCCCGGTGGCGGTCTTCCTGGCGATGGTCTACGCCTACGTGCTCTTCATGGTCTTCCCGATCTACAACACGCTGGAGACGCTCGACCGCAACCAGATCGAGGCCGCCCGCGACCTCGGCGCCAGCGTGCCGCGCATCCACGCGCGGGTGATCGTGCCGCACGCCAAGCCCGGCATCGCGGTCGGCTGCATCATGACCTTCATGCTCTCCGCCGGATCCTATTCGGTGCCCCAGATCATGACCCGCGGACAGGGCGGCGACTGGTTCAGCCAGCTGATCTATCGCCAGTTCTTCGAAGCCAACAACTGGAACATCGGCGCCGCCTACGCCTTCTCGCTGCTCGTCGCCTGCATGGTCTTCGTGTTCCTCATGATGGCCCTCTTCCGCGTCCGCCTGAAGGACATCGCCCGATGACCCGCTCCGAGGGCCGCGCCAGCCGGATCGTGCTCAACCTCTACGTGGGGCTCTTCCTGGTCTACCTGTTCGCCCCCCTCGCGGTCATGTCGCTGGCCGCCTTCAACGCCTACCCGTACCCGTCCGTGACGCAGTGGAAGGGCTTCACGCTCTCCTGGTTCCCCGCGCTCTTCCATGACGAGCGCCTCATCCAGGGGCTGGTCAACTCGATCGTGATCGCGCTCGGGGTGATCGCCCTGTCGCTCCCGTTCGGATTGGCCGGCGCGCTGATCCTGCACCGCCTGCGCAGCCGGGCGGGCGGTTTCCTCTATGCCCTGATGGTTTCGCCCATCCTGGTCCCCGGCCTGATCATCGGCCTGTCGACCCTGATCTTCTGGCGCCGCTTCGACGTGCCCGGTGGCCTTCTGCTCGCCGCCTTCGCGCAGTCGAGCTTCATCGCCTCCTACTGCATGCTGATGTTCCTGGCCCGCCTCGAGCGCTTCGACCTGACCCTGGAGGAGGCGGCCCTGGATCTCGGCGCGTCCAAGGCCATGGTGATGCGCCGGATCCTCTTTCCCTTCCTGAGGCCGACCGCGGTGACGGCCGCCGCCATCGCCTTCCTGCAGTCCTTCGAGAACTACAACACCACCGTCTTCGCCATCGGCGGCGACTGGACCCTCGTCACCGAGGTCGGCTCGCGCCTCCGCTTCGGCCTGTCGCCCGTGGTGAACGTGGTCGGCGTCGTCTTCGTCGCCCTGACGGTCACCGCCGCGACCGTCTACGTCACCCTGCGGCGGCGCGAGCTGAAGCAGGCCTGACCGGGACCGGGCGGGCCGCCAGTCCTCTTCCAAAACGTGAGACACATCGCCTGGTATAAGTAGTCCATCCGGGCGCAGGGCAGAGACCAGGACCCCGCGGCGGACGATACAACCGGCGGTTCCGCAAACCTGGCGCGCTCTATTCAGAGAAATGCAGACGTTCAGATCGGGCGTCCACATGCGACACCCGAGGCAGGACACAGGTCGTTACGCAATTGACGTTTGGTCAATCTTTTTGGATTGCAATCCGGCCTCAAGTCCGGAGGCGGCCATGTCGTTGCGCTTGAAGATTCGTCACAAGATCCCCCTCGCTGTCGTGGGCTTCGCGCTCCTGGTCGGAATGGGGGTCGGCGCCGCGAGCTACTGGACGGCCTCCGCCAAGGTCAGGACCCTCACCGAGGAGCGCCTGACCGCTCTCGCGGAGGAGCGCAAGGGCCAGCTCTCCGACTATCTCGGCGCCATCGAGCAGGACCTCACCGTGCTCGCCGCCAACCCGTCCGTGTCGTCCGCCCTGGCGGATTTCGAGAAGGCCTTCAAGGCCATCCCGGGCGACGCGTCGGCCGCCCTCAAGAAGACCTACATCCACGACAACCCGAACCCGACGGGCCAGAAGCACAAGCTGGACCACGGCCCGGCCCGCGACGGCTACGACGCCGTGCATGCCCGCTACCACCCCTGGTTCCGCCAGCTCCTGGAGGCCCGCGGCTACTACGACATCTTCCTCTTCGACCGGGACGGCAACCTCGTCTACACCTGCTTCAAGGAGGAGGACTTCTCGACCAACTTCGCCTCCGGCAAGGGTGGGCCCTGGGTCGACACCGACCTCGGCCGCGCCTACCGGGCTGCGCTCGCCGGCAAGACCGGATCCGTCCACTTCTTCGACTTCAAGGCCTACGCCCCGAGCTACGACGTCCCCGCCTCCTTCATCGCCACACCGGTGGTCGTGAACGGGGAGACCGTCGGTGTCTTCGCCTTCCAGATGCCGGTCGACGCCATCAACCGCATCATGAGCGGCACGATCGGCCTCGGCGCGACCGGCGAGACCCTGATCGTCGGCTCCGACCGGCTGCTGCGCAACAACTCCCGTTTCAGCGCCGAGGACGACATTCTGAAGACCCGCGTCGACAACGCAGCCGTCGGCGCCGCCCTGGCCGGCAAGCCGGGCGTCGCGGAGACGCAGGATTACCGGACGCTCGACCTCGTCCAGGTCGCCGCGCCGATGACTTATCACGGCACCAACTGGGCCATCGTCGCGGCCCAGGGCATCGACGAGGTCGAGGCCCCGCTCGCCGGCATGCGCAACTCCATGCTCCTCGCCGCCCTCGTCCTCTTCGCGGCCGCGGCGGCCGGCGGCTACCTTGTCGCCCTATCGCTGAGCCGGCCCATCTCGGGTCTCGTCGGCTGCATGTCCGCGCTCGCCGACGGAAACCTGGACGTGGAGCTCAAGGGCGCCGACCGCCACGACGAGATCGGCGACATGACGCGCGCCGTGGTGGTGTTCCAGGAGAACGCCGTCGAGCGCCGCCGTCTCGAGGAACTCGCCCAGGGCGAGCGCCAGAAGGAGATGATGCGCCAGAGCCATCTGGAGACCATCATCGCGCGCTTCCGCAGCCTGATCGCCGGCGTCCTGACCAAGGTGGATTCCGAGACCGGGACCCTGCGCCAGAGCGCCAAGGTGGTGACCGGGGTCGCCGAGCAGGCGACCCGCCAGGCCGAGGACGCCAACCGCGCCTCCGCGGGAGCCTCCGAGAGCGTCCAGGCGGTCGCCGCCGCCACCGAGGAACTCTCCGCCTCCATCCGCGAGATCGCCGGCCAGGCGACCCGAACCAGCAGCGTCGCCGGCCGCGCCTCGGGCGTCGCCGGCCGCACGGACGCGGAGGTGAGCGCGCTCGCCGAGGCCGCCCAGCGCATCGGCGCCGTGGTGGAGATCATCCGCGCCATCGCGGACCAGACCAACCTCCTGGCCCTCAACGCGACCATCGAGGCCGCCCGCGCCGGCGAGGCCGGCCGCGGCTTCGCGATCGTCGCCCAGGAGGTGAAGACCCTCGCCGGCCAGACCGCCCAGGCCACCAACGACATCGCGGCCCAGATCCACGGGATCCAGTCCTCGACCCGCGGCACCGTCGACGCGCTGGCGGAGATCACCGCCACCATCCGCGAGATCGACCACCTGACCGCCTCGATCGCCGCCGCGGTCGAACAGCAGGACGCCGCCACCAAGGAGATCTCGAAGAGCGTCCAACGCGCGGCGGACGGCTCCACCGTGGTCGCCGAGAATGTCGGCCGGGTCTCCGGCGCGATCGCCGAGACCAACGGCGAGGCCATCCGGGTCGCCGCCATCTCGGACCGGCTGGCCGAGGTCGCGCGCGAGCTCTCGGGCGCCGTGGAGGGTTTCCTGGTCGAGGTCTCCCGCGACGTGGAGGACCGCCGGTCCACCATGCGCCGGCCCTCCTCCCAGAAGGTGACCGTGCGCGTCGGCAATGCCGACTACGAGACCCGCATTCTCGACGAGAGCGAGGCCGGCCTGCGCATCGCGCTGGTTCCCGGCCTAAAGGAGGGCACGCCGGTCTCCGTGCGCCTGCCCGACGGCGCGACCTTCGGCGCGACCGTCATCTGGACGAAGCAGACCTCGGCCGGCCTGCGCCGGACCGCCGAGCTGCGGCGCGCCGCCTGACCGGGGGACCGGACCCGGGCGGCGTGCGGTCCCTCAGCCGTCCTGTCCGCTGAGCGGCTCCGGCGCGACTTCGCCCCAGGTCTCCACGTTGGCGAAGCCTTCGAGCCCGTCGCGGTCGTCCTCGAAGGGATGCGAGACCTCGACGAAACGGTCCGGGTAGAAGCCGTTGAACCGGGTGCGCAGCGACAGGGAATAGGCGCCGATGTGCCCGATCTCGATGAAGTCGCCGGTATCGACGGTCTCCGGGAGCCAGAACGGCCGCGACAGGATGTCGACGGAATCGCAGGTCACGCCGCAGATCCGGAAATCGTCGAGCACCCCGGCCTTGCCGGCCCGCCGCCGCCGGGCCGGGTCCGGGATCAGCCGCGCCGGCAGCGTGATCCGTCCCGTCCAGGAGTCCGACAGCGACCCCCAGATCCCGTCGTTGATGTAGAGCCGCTTGCCGTCCCGGAGCATCACCCGGACGATCACCGACAGCGAGCGCGCCACAATCACCCGGCCGGGTTCCGCCACGATCGGCAGGTCCGTGAAGCCGTGCCGCTCCAGGTCGCGGCCGATCTCGCCGATGAGGCTGACCGGGTCCGGGACCGGCCGCTGGCTGCCCCGGGGATCGCGCCCGTAGGGAGCGGGAAAGCCGCCGCCCACGTCGAGCCCGACGAGCGGCACCTTCGCCTGGGCGCGCACCTGCGCGGCGGTCGCGATGGCGGACCCGTAGGTGTCCGCGTCCTCGACCTGGCTGCCGACGTGGAAGCAGATGCCGACCCGGTAGCCCTGCCGGTGCACCCGCTGCATGAGCTCGATCGCCTCCTTCGGAGCCGCGCCGAACTTCTTGGAGAGCTCGTAGGCGGCCGCGCCGCGCGTGGCGATGCGTACGAAGAGGGACACCGCCCCCGGATCCACGTCGAAGGCCTGCACCACCCGGTGGATCTTCTCGAACTCGTCCGGATGGTCGAGTGCGAGGGTGCGGATGCCGTAGCTCTCGAGCGCCAGCCGGATGTCGGACTGCGCCTTGACGGGGTGCATGTAGAGCTGCTCGGCCGCCGGCGCGACCTCCCGGGCCGCCGCGAACTCGGCCGGGGACGCCACGTCGAAGGCCGTCACGCCCGCCTTGGCGACGGTGGCGAGCACGAAGCTCTCGCCGTTCGTCTTCACCGCGTAGGCGGTCTTGCCGGGGAAGTTCTGCAGGAAGGCCCGCGTGTCCGCCGCCAGCACGCTCGGACGGAAGCAGTAGACCGGATGGTCCGGCCGAAGCGCCAGGGCTGCTTGGCGGCCGGTTTCGAAACGTTGCATGACGGGGCCTCGTCGATTCGGAGCCCGACCCTAGCGCCCGCTTACGACGCTTCAAAGGCGCGATCGCCCGCGCCGTCAGTCGTCGTGGACGTCGTCGGGCCCGTGGTCGTGTACGCCGAGGAGCACCGTCGGGTCGAAGCCCGGCGCGGCATACGACATGGCGCCACCGTGCCCGGCCGGGGCGCCCCGGCAGTACTTTCCGCTCCGGCGCTGGGCGAGGTCCAGGTGGAAATGGTCCTGGTGCTGCGCGTCGCCGTCGGGCCCGATTACCGTGTTGAAGATCGAGCAGCTCTCCGCCCCGACCCCCTGCAGGAAGGCCTGGGCGGGCGAGCCGTTGGCGCGATAGCCCTTCAGCACGCTCGCCTCGCTCCCGTCCGCGAACACGAAGCTGCCGACGTCGAGGGCGTTCATGTAGGCGTGCTCGGACATGGAGCCATAGGCCCGGCCGTTGATCCGCCGGCAGCCATAGGACGCCAGCACCTTGATCTCGGTCACGGGCTGGCCGACGGTCGCCATCGCCTGCGGCTGGACCACCTGCTGTATCCAGGTGTCGAGCGCGGCCGTCATCGGGCAGTTGAGGCTGGCGGTGGGCCGCACCCCGACGGCGCCGTCGCCGAACGCCGAAACGCGGAACGGGCGGTCGGCCCCGCAGGCGCCGGGACCGTCGTATTCGGTCATGGCCTGGACATAGGCGGTGACCCGCACCTGGCCCGAGGCCAGGCATCGGCTTTCCGCCTCCGACCGCCACGCCTCGCGCTGCGGCCCGAACCAGGATCCGAAGAAGCCGCTGCAGCCCGTGACGACGAGCGCCGTGGCGAGGAGCGACACGATACGGAGAGCTCTCTTCGACATGCGGGCCACGATGCGCCCGATCCGGAAACGACTCGTTAACGCCGATCGCAATCCGTCGTTGTCGCGGGCGGGCTTGGAGAGCCTGCCGGAACGGCGGTCCCGGACCCGGCCGGATGCCGTCGCGGTTGCCCGCCGGGCCCGCCGGGGCTAGACCGGAGGCGCCGGTTTTCCGAGGAGTCCCATGCAAGGCAAGGCCCGCTACATCTTCCCGGCCTCGATGGCCTTCTTCATGTCCTTCTTCATGTCGGGCGTGATCACCGCCTTCAACCTCGGCGTCGACGCCGCCTTCCCGCTCCACTGGATGCAGGCCTGGGCCCTCGCCTTCCCGCTGGCCACCCTAGCGGCCTTCGTCTCCGCGCCGATCGCCGGCCGCATCACCCGCTACATCGTCGCCCGCCTCGAGCGCCCCGCAGCATGACCCCGCCATGAGAGACGCCATGGACCGCCGCTTTCCGCCTCCCGTCTCCGCCCTCGCGCTGGCCGCCGACATCGAGGCCGGGCGCCTGACCCCGCGCGCCGCCGTCGAGCGCTCGATCGAGGCGATCGAGGCTCACGACGGGCTCCTCCAGGCCTTCGCCGAAACCGACTTCGACGCGGCCCGCCGGGCGGCCGACACCGCCGCCGGACCGCTCGCCGGGCTCTGCCTCGGGGTGAAGGACATCATCGACGCGGCCGGCCTGCCGACCGGGATGGGCAGCCCGGTCTATGCCGGCCACCGCCCGCCCGCCGACGCCCCCGTGGTCGCCCTGTCGCGCCGGGCCGGCGCGATCGTGGTCGGCAAGACCGTCACGACCGAGTTCGCCTACCTGCACCCGGGTCCGACCCGCAACCCCGTGCGGCCCGACCACACGCCCGGCGGCTCGTCGTCCGGATCGGCCGCGGCGGTCGGCGCCGGGCTGGTCCCGCTCGCCCTCGGCACCCAGACGGGCGGGTCCGTGATCCGCCCGGCCGCCTTCTGCGGGATCGCCGGCTACAAGCCCTCGTTCCGCCTGATCCCGACCATCGGCATCAAGGCCTTCTCCTGGTCGCTCGACACGGTCGGGCTGTTCGGCGCCGGGGTGGTCGACGTGGCCTTCTACGCCGCCCACCTGACCGGCCGCGATCTCCGGGTCGACGGCGCCGCGCCCGGAGCACCGCGCTTCGGCATCGCCCGCAGCCATCTCTGGCACGAGGCCTCCGGCGCCATGCGCGACGCCGTCGAGGCAGCCGGGCGCAGGGCCGCGAAGGCCGGAGCCAGGGTGGTGGACGTCGACCTTCCGGGCATCTTCGCGGACGCCTTCGCGGCCCACCAGACGATCCAGGATTTCCAGGCCGCCCAGGCCCTCGCCTGGGAGCACGACCACCACGCCGCCCGCCTCTCCCCCATCCTGAGGGAGACGCTCGACCTCGGACGCGCCCTGCGCCCGGAGGACTACGACCGCGCCCGCCGCACCGCCCGGCAGGCCCGCCTGGCGCTCCGCGACCTCTTCTCCGACGTCGACGTGCTGCTCACGCCCTCCGCTCCCGGCGCCGCCCCCGAGGGCCTCGGGTCCACCGGCACGTCCATCTTCAACCGGGTCTGGACCCTGATGGGCACGCCGGCCGTCAACGTGCCCGGCCTCGCGAGCCCGGACCGTCTGCCGCTCGGGGTTCAGGTCGTGGCGCCCTTCGGCCGCGACAGGGCCTGCCTGGAGGCCGCACGCTTCCTGGAGGCGGCGCTCGGGGCCTGAGGATTTCTCCTTGACGCAAAGGTATGCTGGGAGCCTCATGGCAGAAAGAACAACGGGTCCGGCCCCGTCCGGGGGTTTTTCGCCGCTACGATCGGCGTAAGCTCTCCCGGCGACGAGGACGGCACGGTCGCGGCGGGGGATCCCACTACGGGATTTCGTCTGGTCTGGTTCGTGGCACGGCTCTACAAGGGTCGGGCGTCGACACGGAGGTGGGTGTGGCGGTTGTCCTGATCACCGGGGCGAACCGGGGAATCGGCTTGGCGCTCGTCAGGAGCCTCGCCATGCGGGGCGACCGCATTCTGGCGACCTGCCGCAATCCCGGCGACGCGGAGGAGCTGCGCGCGCTCGCCGCGAGCCCCGGCCTCGACATCCGGGTCGCGCGCATGGACGTCTCGAGCCCCGCCTCGATCGCCGAGTCGCGCGCGGAGATCGGCGACGGCGCCATCGACGTCCTCGTCAACAATGCCGGCGTCATGGGTCCGCGCCGGCAATCGACGCTGGACATGGACTTCGAGGGCTGGATCCGCGCCTTCGAGATCAACACCATCTCGCCTCTGCGCGTCGTACAGACCTTCCTGCCCAACCTGCGCAAGGCGCCCGCGGCCCGGATTCTGACGGTGTCG
This sequence comes from Prosthecomicrobium sp. N25, assembly GCF_037203705.1. Classification (NCBI taxonomy): domain Bacteria; kingdom Pseudomonadati; phylum Pseudomonadota; class Alphaproteobacteria; order Hyphomicrobiales; family Kaistiaceae; genus Prosthecomicrobium; species Prosthecomicrobium sp. N25. The sequence continues at coordinate 92,892 of NZ_JBBCAT010000005.1, read as the reverse complement.
AGCCGGATGGGATCGCTCGCCTACAACCGCTCCGACCGCATGGCCTACCGCTCCTCCAAGGCGGCGGTGAACAAGGTCATGCAGGGGCTCGCCACCGACCTCCGCGGCGAGGGCATCGCCGTCTCGGTCGTCCATCCCGGCTGGGTCGCGACCGACATGGGAGGCAACAGCGCCGACCTCTCCCCCGATGTCAGCGCCGCGGGAATCGTGCGCGTGATCGACAAGATGCGAGCGCTCGACAGTCCCCGCTTCTACAACTACGACGGCTCCGAACTGCCCTGGTGATGCCGCTCCGGCTGAAATTCCATGCTGCGCCGCACACATCACGAAGTTTAACGTCTCTGTTACAGTTGCCGCCGGGCGGCGACCTCGTTGACCTTGCGTCCGGGCCACCTTCACCGCGATGCACAATCTTTTCAGCCTTTTTGCAGGGCGCACTCCGTCGTAGATTCGCCGCACTGGACCCCTGTCTGCGGAGGCTATTCGATGAGCATGACCCGTGGGATGGAGTTCTTCATGGTCTGCGCCGCCTTCGTGTTCGTCGGCGCCGTCCTCGTCGGCGCCCTGTGAGGGAGCGTCGGAGAGCCGGGGCCGCGGAGGGCGGCGAACCGGCCGGAATCACACCGACACCGGAGAACCGGTGCTGAGCTGGATGGATGTTCCCGAAATTCGATGCGGCCGGTCCCTCTCTCGGGATCGGCTTTTTTCTTGGCCTGTGCCGGCCTGCCTTCGTTGGACCGCCGCAAACGGCTCACGAAGAGTTCAATTGTTCTGATTCTATGAACAAGTACGGTTGGCCGCGACCGGGCCGCCGCGCTGCCGGCCCCGACACCATCCAGGACCGTCTGACCTGACCCCAAGTCTTGATGCGCAGGACCGCTTCGTCTTGCACGCCGCAGACGCGTCCCGTCCCCCGTCCCCGAACCGGATGAGCCCCATGTTCACCCTCTACACCTGGACCACCCCGAACGGCCGCAAGGTCTCCATCGCGCTCGAGGAGATGGAACTCGCCTACGAGACGAAGGCGATCAACATCGGCAAGGGCGAGCAGTTCGATCCGGGCTTCCTGAAGATCGCACCCAACAACCGCATTCCGGCGATCGTCGACCACGACGCCGAGGGCGGCCCCCTCGCGCTCTTCGAGTCCGGCGCCATCCTGATCTACCTCGCCGAGAAGACCGGCCGTTTCCTCCCCGCTTCGGGCGCCGCGCGCTACCACGTGCTGCAGTGGCTGAACTGGCAGATGGGCGGTGTCGGCCCGATGTTCGGCCAGGCCAATCATTTCGTGAAATTCGCGCCGGAGAAGATCCCCTACGGCATGACCCGCTATCTCAAGGAGACGATCCGCCTCCTCGGGGTCGCCGACAGGCAGCTGGCCGACAACGCCCACCTCGCCGGCGCCGAGTACTCGATCGCCGACATGATCACCTACCCCTGGTTCGTCAGCGCCTACACGGGCCTCGGCCCCCAACTGGCCGCCGAGGGCCTGCCCGAGTTCGCCAACGTCAAGCGCTGGATGGACGCGGTTGCGGCCCGTCCGGCGGTCCAGCGCGGCATGGCTGTCCCCAAGGTCTGAGCGGGCTCACGCCGGCTCGGGCACGCGCCCCGAGCCGGCGGCGTCAGCGCTGGAATGACGCAAAGGAATCTAAATCATAAAGGGCAATGACCCGGATAATGCTCCATCAAGATTTGTGACATTCGTAATTTTGCAGGTCAAGACTCCAGGAATTCCGAGATTAATTCGTATTAATGCCTTGCGTGCCACTGCTTTTACTGAAAGGTGAGGAGTCACGGGCAAGGTGGGATCGAAACGACGCGACGGGATCCCACGCGATGAGCAGCCCCCTCTACACAAAGATCCGCGATTTCGCCTCCGGTCCGCTGGCCCGCCTCGCCGGCGATCGCCGCGGCAGCATCGCTCCCATGGCCGCCATACTCGGCGTCGTCCTGTTCGGCGCGGTCGGCGGTGCGATCGACGTGTCGCTCATGCTGAAGGACCGGACCAAGCTCCAGGACCTCGTCGACTCGGCGGCCATCATCGGCGCGCGTGACACCACCGAGAACTGGAAGCAAGCGGCCGAGAACGCCTTCGACGCGCGCGCGGCGCCCTTCGGGCTCACCGTGAGCCAGCGGACCTTCGCCAAGGCGAACGGGAAGCTGACCGCAGACGCCAAGGCGACCATCTCGACCCGCTTCCTGCCCCTCTTCTCCCTGTCCACCTTCGAATTCGTGGCGCACAGCGAGGTCTCCATTCCGGGACCGCCCGCCGCCTGCATCTACGTGGTCGGCACCAATGACGCCGAGACTCTCCGGTTCAACGGCGGCGCCGACGTGAGCCTCGACTGCGAGATCCACGTCAAGACGACCAAGACCAACTCGGCCGTGTTCAACAACGGCATCAAGCTCACCACGCCGCGGGTCTGCGTGGAAGGCAGCAAGGTCCTGGACAACAACGTCCCCAAGCTGTCCTTCGTGAAGACGAGTTGCACGACTTCGCCGGACCCCTATGCGGGCAAGCTGCCGCCCGACCCGGCCAGCCTGACCTGCAAGTACAACGGATCAGCCAAGTCCGGCACGACCATCACAATGTCGCCCGGCGTCTACTGCGGCGACACGAACTTCAACGGCTCTCCGGCGGTCAAGCTCGAGCCCGGCCTCTATATCTTCAAGGGCGGGAAGTGGAACGTCAATCAGGGATCCATCACCGGAACCGACGTCACCTTCTACTTCGCCGACGCGAGCTCGAACCTCCATTTCAACTCGAGCGTGACCGCCAACCTGAAGGCGCCGACCACCGGCGCCTACGCCAACTTCCTCTTCTACGAGAAGACGGGCCTTTCGAAGAGCCAGTGGACCTTCGACGCCGGCAAGCACAAGCTGGAAGGCATCATCTACCTGCCGAGTCGCGACCTGACCTACAATTCGGGATCGAAGGAATCCGCCGACAGCGTGAGCATGGTCGTCTACTCGCTGCAGCTGAACGGCACCAAGTGGGACATGGCCGGCTACGGAACAAGCGGGACATCCACCATCACCGTGCCTTACGTCAGCAAGTGACCGCAGGGCCCGGCCTCACTCGGCGGCCGCACGCAACGCGTTCGGATCGTAGTTGAGGATCGGCGAGAGCCACCGCTCGGCCGTCGCCACGTCCCAGCGCTTGCGCGCCGCGTAATCCTCGACCTGGTCCCGCTCGATCTTGCCGACCCCGAAGTAGTGGCTCTCCGGGTGGGCGAAGTAGAGCCCGGACACCGCCGAGCCCGGCCACATGGCGTAGCTCTCCGTCAAGGTGATGCCGGCCCGGGCCTCCACGTCGAGGAGACGCCACAGCGTCCCCTTCTCGGTGTGGTCGGGCTGCGCCGGATAGCCGGGCGCCGGGCGGATGCCCTGGTACTTCTCGGCGATCAGGTCGTTGACCGAGAGCCCCTCCCCGGCCGCATAGCCCCAGAACTCGGTCCTGACCCGGGCGTGGAGGTACTCCGCGAAGGCCTCCGCCAGCCGGTCGGCGAGCGCCTGGCTGAGGATTTTCGAATAATCGTCGTTCGCCCGCGCGAAGCGGGCTGCGACCGCCTCCTCTCCGATCCCGGCCGTCACCGCGAAGCCGCCAACATAGTCGGGAATGCCGCTCTCGCGCGGCGCGACGAAGTCGGCGAGCGCGAGGTTGCGCCGTTGGCTCCCCACCCGGCCGATCTGCTGGCGCAGCGTGTGGAGGCGCGCGAGCTCGTAGCGCCGGCCCTCGTCGGCGAAGAGGAGGATGTCGTCGCCCTCCGCCTGCGCCGGGAAGAAGCCGACGACCCCCTTCGCGGTCAGCCAGTTCTCGGCCACCATCTGGTCGAGCATCGCGCGGGCGTCCTCGTAGAGCGCGCGCGCCGCCGGCCCCACCTTCTCGTCCGAGAGGATCGCCGGATAGCGGCCGATCAGCTCCCAGGTGGCGAAGAAGGGCGTCCAGTCGATGTAGGGCACGAGGTCCCCGATCGTCACGTCGTCGACCGTGCGAGCCCCGAGGAAGGTCGGCTTCACCGGCCGGAACGACGAGAAGTCCGGCACGTGCCGGTTCGCCCGCGCCTGCGCGAGGCTGACACGCTCCTTCTCGGCCTGCCCGCGGGCGTGCCCCTCCTGGATCCGCCGGTACTCGGCGCGCAGTTCGGCGACCGTCGCGTCCCGGTGCTCGCCGAGGAGCGAGGAGACGACCCCGACCGCCCGGCTCGCGTCGGTCACGTAGACCGCCTGGCCGCGGCGGTAGTTCGGATGGATCTTCACGGCCGTGTGGATGCGCGAGGTGGTCGCCCCGCCGATGAGCAAGGGCAGGTCCATCCCCTCCCGCTCCATCTCGGACGCCACGTGGCACATCTCGTCGAGCGACGGCGTGATCAGGCCCGAGAGGCCGATGATGTCCGCCTTCTCGCGCCGCGCCGTCTCCAGGATCTTGGCCGCCGGGACCATCACGCCGAGGTCGATCACCTCGTAGTTGTTGCATTGGAGCACGACGCCGACGATGTTCTTGCCGATGTCGTGGACGTCGCCCTTGACGGTCGCCATCACGATCCGGCCGGCCGTGGACTGGCCCGTCCCGCCGTTCGCCGCCTTCTCGGCCTCCATGTAGGGCATCAGCCAGGCGACGGCCTGCTTCATCACGCGCGCGGACTTGACCACCTGCGGCAGGAACATCTTCCCCGCCCCGAACAGGTCGCCGACCACGTTCATGCCCGCCATGAGCGGGCCCTCGATGACGTCGAGCGGCCGCTTCGCCCTGAGGCGCGCCTCCTCGGTATCCTCGTTGATGAAGTCGGTGATGCCCGCCACCAGCGCGTGCTCGAGCCGCTTCTCCACCGGCCAGGAGCGCCAGGCCAGGTCCGCCTCCTTCTTCTCCGTCCCGCCGCCGTGCTTGAAGCGCGGCGCGGCCTCGAGCAGGCGCTCCGTGGCGTCGGAGCGGCGGTTCAGCACAACGTCCTCGGCGAGGTCGCGCAGGTCCGCCGGCAGGTCGTCGTAGACCGCGAGCTGGCCCGCGTTGACGATGCCGAAGTCCATGCCGGCCTGGATGGCGTGATAGAGGAAGACCGAGTGCATCGCCTCGCGGACGGGATCGTTGCCGCGGAACGAGAAGCTGAGGTTGGAGACGCCGCCCGACACGTGCGCGTGCGGCAGGTTGGTCCGGATCCAGCGCGTCGCCTCGATGAAGTCGACCCCGTAGGTGTTGTGCTCCTCGATGCCGGTCGCGACCGCGAACACGTTCGGATCGAAGACGATGTCCTCCGGCGGGAAGCCGACCGTGCCGGTCAGGAGATCGTAGGCGCGCTTGGCGATCTCGATCTTCCGCTTCAGCGTGTCGGCCTGGCCCTGCTCGTCGAAGGCCATGACGACGACCGCCGCGCCATAGCGCCGGCACTTCCGCGCCTGCTCCAGGAACGCCGCCTCGCCTTCCTTCATCGAGATGGAGTTGACGATCGGCTTGCCCTGCACGCACTTCAGGCCGGCCTCGATGATCGACCACTTGGAGCTGTCGATCATCACCGGCACCTTGGCGATGTCCGGCTCGGCGGCGATCAGGTTGAGAAACGTCACCATGGCCTTCTCGGAGTCGAGCAGGCCCTCGTCCATGTTGATGTCGATGATGGTGGCGCCGGCCTCGACCTGGCTCTTGGCGACGTCCAGGGCGGCCGCGTAGTCGCCGTTGGTGACGAGCTTGCGGAACTTGGCCGAGCCGGTGACGTTCGTGCGCTCGCCGACGTTGACGAAGGGGATCTCGGGCGCGTGCGTGAAGGGCTCCAGGCCCGAGAGGCGCATGCGCGGGGGCAGTTCGGGGAGCCGCCGCGGCGCCTTGCCGGCGACCGCCGCCGCGATCGCCCGGATGTGGTCGGGGGTCGTGCCGCAGCAGCCGCCCACGATGTTGACGAGCCCGCTCTCGGCGAATTCGCCGAGCATGGCGGCGGTCGCCTCCGGGCGCTCGTCGTAGAGGCCGAACTCGTTCGGCAGGCCGGCGTTCGGGTAGGCGCAGACGAGCGTGTCGGCGACGCGGCCGAGCTCGTCGATGTGGGCGCGCATCTCCTTGGCGCCGAGCGCGCAGTTCAGGCCGATCGAGAAGGGCTGGGCGTGCCGGACCGAATACCAGAAGGCAGTCGGAGTCTGGCCCGAGAGGGTGCGGCCGGAGAGGTCCGTGATGGTGCCCGAGATCATCACAGGCAGCCGGACGCCGGTCGCCTCGAAGGCCTCCTCGATGGCGAAGAGCGCCGCCTTGGCGTTGAGGGTGTCGAAGATGGTCTCGACGAGCAGGATGTCGGCCCCGCCCTCGATCAGCCCCCGCGCCGCCTCCCCGTAGGCGATCCTGAGGTCGTCGAAGGACACGGCCCGGTAGCCCGGGTCGTTGACATCGGGCGACATGGAGGCGGTGCGGTTGGTCGGCCCGATCGCGCCGGCGACGAAGCGCGGCCGTGACGGATCGGCCTTCGTGGCCGCGTCGCAGGCCTCGCGGGCGAGGCGCGCGCCCTCCCGGTTCAGCTCGAAGGCGAGCGCCTCCATGCCGTAGTCGGCCATCGCGATCGAGGTCGACGAGAAGGTGTTGGTCTCGACGATGTCGGCGCCGGCCTCCAGGTACTCCGCATGGATCGAGCGGATGATGTCCGGCTGGGTCAGGGTCAGGAGATCGTTGTTGCCCTTCACGTCCCGGTGCCAGTCGGCGAAGCGGGCGCCCCGATAGGCGGCCTCGTCCAGGCGATGCCGCTGGATCATGGTTCCCATCGCCCCGTCGATGACGAGGATCCGTTCGCGGGCGAGCTTCGCGAGGAGGGTCGCGGCGAGGTGCGGCTTGGTCATGGGGCTTCCGATCTTTTCGAACGACATGAAAAGGGAAGCCGCCCGCGCTGCCGCGGGCGGCGAAACCGCAGCTTGGCCGGCCTCAGGCCGCCGCCTCCACCGCCGCGTCCTCGCGCTCGGGCCGGAGCCCGAGGAGGTGGCAGATGGCGTAGACGAGGTCCGCGCGGTTCATCGTGTAGAAGTGGAAATCGCGGTATCCGCGGCGGACGAGGTCGAAGCACTGCTCGGCCGCCACCGTGGCGGCGACCAGCTGGCGCGTCTTCTCGTCCTTCTCGAGCCCTTCGAAGCGGTGGGCGAGCCAGGCCGGCACGCTCGCGCCGGCGCGCTTGGCGAAGCCGGCGGTGCGGTCGAAGTCGAGCACCGGAATGATGCCGGGAATGATCGGGATGTCGATGCCGGCGGCCCGGACGCGGTCGACGTAGCGCTCGAACGCGTCGTTGTCGAAGAAGAACTGGGTGATGGCCCGGCTCGCCCCGGCCTCGACCTTGCGCTTCAGGAGCGCGATGTCGGCCGGCATGTCCGGGCTCTCCGGGTGCTTTTCCGGATAGCCCGAGACCGAGATCTCGAAATCGCCGATCTCGCGGATGCCTCGGATCAGGTCGGGCGTGGAGGCGTAGCCGCCCTCGTGCGGCGCGTAGCGGGCCCCGACGCCGCCGGCAGGATCGCCGCGCAGCGCCACGATGTGGCGCACTCCGGCCGCCCAGTAGCTGCGGACGACGTCGTCGACCTCCTCCCGCGTCGCGTCCACGCAGGTGAGATGCGCGGCGGGCTGCAGCCTGGTCTCCCGGACGATGCGCGCCACCGTGGCGTGGGTGCGCTCGCGGGTCGACCCGCCGGCCCCGTAGGTGACCGAGACGAAGTTGGGCCGGAGCGGGGCCAGCCGCTCGATGCAGGACCAGAGGGTCTCCTCCATCTTCTCCGTCTTCGGGGGGAAGAACTCGAAGGAGACTCGGATCGCCTGCGGGCGGCCGAGGATGGTGTCGAACTGGGCGCCGGTCATGCGACGACCTCCCTTCTCGAGGCATGGGACGCGATGGCGATGCGCGGGTCTCGCGCCAGCCACAGCGTGACGGTGAGCTGCCCGTCCTGGGGCGCCGGGATGTCCCGGATGGCCTCGACGGCGAGGCCGGCCTGCTCAAGGAACCTGGTGATCTCGCCATGGCCGAAGCCGAGGCGCCGGTGCGCATGCTCCTCGCGCAGGAATTCGAGGCCGTGCGGCGCGAAGTCCACGATGACCACGCGGCCCCCCGGCCGGAGCACCCGCGCCGTCTCGCGGATCGCCCGCGCCGGGTCGTCCAGGAAGTGCAGGACCTGGTGCAGGGTGACGAGGTCGAAGGAGTCGCGCGGCAGGTCGAGGGCGTAGATGTCGCCGAGCCGGACCTGGGCGCCGGAGATCCGGGCGCGGTCCAGATGCGCCCGCGCCACCGCCAGCATGGTCTGCGACAGGTCGATGCCGAGCGCCCGCGCCCAGCGGCCGTCCAGGAGTTCGATGAGCCGGCCCGTTCCGGTCCCGAGATCCAGGTAGGCGTCGAAGGGCGCCGGCCCGACCGCCTCCAGGATCGCCGCCTCGACGAGGCCGTCCGCGGCATGGAGCGAGCGGATCTCGTCCCACGCATGGGCGTTCCGGGCGAAATAGGCCGCCGCGCGTTCGGAGCGGGCGGTCTTGACCTGCTCCAGCCTTTCCCGGTCGCGCAGCACCCGTGCGTCCCTCTGGTCGACGAGCGACCGGATGACGGAGGCGAGCGTCACGGACGCCACCGTGTCGGCGAGCCGGTAATAGACCCAGGCACCCTCGGGAAAGCGGTCGACGAGCCCCGCCTCTGTCAGGAGCTTCAAGTGCCGCGAGATGCGCGGCTGGCTCTGGCCGAGGATCTCGGTCAGATCCTTGACGGTGAGGTCCCCCTGCTCGAGCAGGACCAGGATCCTGAGGCGCGTCGGCTCGCCGGCCGCGCGCAGAACCTCCACCAGTTGCTCGCTGGAAAGCCGTTCGCCCGGGTCCGGGGCTGCGAAGGGGGAGAGATAGCTCATGGCGAGAAGGATATAAACATATCTTTATGCGCGTCAAGCGGTGATTGCGGTCGGGACCCGCGGAGCCGGAGCGGCGGGCGCGCTCGGCAAGGAGGCCCGCATCGTCTAGTCTGGCGGCATCGGCCCGCAAGCGGCCGCGGAGGAGGCCCGACATGGCAAAGGTGCAGATCATCGGCGCGCCGTTTTCGACCTACGTGCGCGTCTGCCGGATCGTCGCTGAGGAGAAGGTGATCGACTACGACCTCGTCGCCGTCGCCCCGCATACGCCGGCGGTGGACGCCGTCCACCCGCTCGGCAAGATCCCCGTCATGCGCCACGGCGACCTGGAACTCTTCGAGTCCCGCGCCATCGTCGGCTATCTCGACCGGGTCTTCCCCGGCCCGCGCATGATCCCCGAGGATCCCGTTGCCGCCGCCAAGGTCGAGGAGTGGGTCTCCCTGGTCAACACGGCCCTGGACGACGTCCTGATCCGGAAATACGCCGTCCTCTACCTCTTCGCCAAGGACGGCGGCCCGGATCGCGCCCGCATCGACGCCATCCTGCCCAAGGTCGAGAAGGCGCTCGGGCTGATCGCGGCGGCGGTCGCCGAGAACGGCTATCTGGTCGGCGACGGCTTCACCTACGCGGACGCCAACATCGCGCCGATCCTGCACTACCTGGCGAAGCTGCCCGAGTCCGGCGCGATGATCGAGGCCTCCGGCGCCCTCAAGGCCGCCATGGCGGCCCATGCCGCCCGCCCGAGCGTCGCCAAGACCGTGCCCTGAACCGGCCGGGGCCGGCCGTCACGTCGCGAGAGCGAGGCGCGGCCTGTCCCTGTCCGCAAAGGTCACCGCCGTGCGCGCCCCGCAGAACCGGGCGAAGAGATCGCACACGTCGGCGACCGCCGCCTCGAGGTCGCCGACCCCGCAGGACTGCACGGTGAGGAGCGCCCGCCGGGTCTCCGGCGAGACGAGCGAGCGTGCGTCCTGGCGCCAGTTCCAGCGCCGGCAGAGGACATGCGCGTCGTCGGCGAAGACCACCTCGCCCGGCTTCGGCGGGTCCTCCACGGGTCCCCCCGGCGCGCCGCCCTCGCCCTCCTCGCCGCCCGCCGCCATGTCGACGAAGCTGTCGCCCTCGCGGGCGTAGCGGAACGCGATGTCGCCCGTGAGCCTGTCCAGGTCGTCGGCGCCGAGCGGGAAGCAATGGGCGAGCGAAACGGCGTTGTAGGAATCCACGAAGCCATTGATGCGCGGGATCGGCCGCTCCGCCAGCACGTTCTTGACGATGCGTTCCACCGAGGACCGGTAGCTCGTCCGCTTGATGCCGAAACCCTTGTAGGCGAGCCGCCAGACCTTGACGCCCGGGATGTCGGCGAGCTCGAGCCCGCCCCAGCGCGCCCGCGCCGCCGCCTCGCGCTCCGCGATCAGCCCGTCGAGGGCCGCCGGCCGCTCCGCCGGGATCGCCAGGTCGGACGCCACCACCACGGCGACGCGGAAATCCGGGAAGGCCGGAACCAGTTCGGAGATGTCGATCTGCATGGCGCTCTTGATAGCGTGCCGCCACGGCCGCGCAAGGCCCCGCCGCCCCCGGCCCTAGCGGCCCGCCTCGGCGGCGGCCCGGCGCCGCCAAGCCGCGAGCCAGGCGCGCGCGGACCCGGGCTCCAGACCCTGGTAGGCGCGCACCGCCTCCTGCCGCGCCCGCCCGTCGAGCATCTGCCGCCAGGGCCCGAGGCCGAGGAGCCCAAACACCGTCCTGACCTCGAGCGGGATCGTCTTGCAAGCTTGCAGGAACGGCCCGGCGTCGCGGGCCGTCAGCCAGCCGATCATGTCGTCCCGCCGGACCTGCACCAGGTGGGCGAGCACGATGACCGCCTCCGGAAAGCGCTCCTCGGCGACGAGGCGCAGCAGCAACGGCTCGCCCCTGTGCCCGAGGTCGGCGAGCGCCATGACCCGGGCCTCGGCGGCGTCGAAGTCGTACATCAGCGCCCAGGTCTCGGCGGGCCGCTCCGGCAGCGTCCAGGTGCCCTCCCCCTCCCGGGAGACGTCCGTCCCCCGCCCGCGCGCATGGCCGGGCCCGTGGCGCACGAGGAAGCGCACCACGATGTCCGGCACGTCGGCCCGGCCGATCAGGACGGCCTCGAGCCGCTCGTCGGCGCGCGCCTGCAGGGACAGCCGGCGGAACCCGCGCGCCGACAGGAGCGCCGCGTGATTGCCGGCGAGCACCCGCCGGACCGCGTCGTCGCCGCGCTCCACGATGATGTCCGTCACCGTCACGGTGAGGTCGCCGCGCTCGGCGACCGCCCCCATGTGCCCGAGCCCCGTGTCGGCAAGGATCGCCACGAGGTCGGCCTCGGCCAAGGCGGGGGAATGGATGAGAATCGGCCGCGCCACGGTGATGATGTCCCGGGCGAGCCGCAGCAGGGTGGCCCGCGGCGGGTTGGTCATCACCGAGAACTGGATCGAGAGGTAGCCCCTCGTATCCGCCTCGACCGCCTCGACGAGCCGCCCGAAGATCCTGTCGAAGACCCCGAGCGCCTCAGCGTCCGCATCCTCGCCGGTCATCGCGAAGAGCTGGGCCAGTTGTCGGGCGAGTGCGTCGTCGGAGCCCCGGTCGCCGATCTTGCGCGACAGATAGCTTTCGAACGAGCTCGCCAAGGTCGCGAGGACCGGTCTGTCCATCTTTAATCCATAACTCAGAATAATTACGCTCGACGTTTATCAAAATAGCGCCTGGACTGGTGCGCCACAACAACAGACGGCCGCCAGTCTCTCATGTCTATTAATGAATTCGTTAAGATTTGACAGGCTCGCGCAAAACCGCACCTCGCCGCACCGACCGCCCGCCATGCCGTCGCCCCATTCGCGGCCATAACGACGGGCCTTCAACGGGATCGCTCCGGCGCTCCCCCGAACGGGACCATGCATGCTCGGGCGTCTCCTCCGCAGGGTTGTCGTCATCGCCGCCGCCGCGGTCCTGGGCGGCTGCGCGACGATCGACATCAACCCCGTCAACACGCCGACGGCGCTGCCGGCGCTGGTGCCAACCAACACGGTGGGGGCGGACGACGCGCTGCGCACGACCGTGGTCGGCCTCGCCTTCTCGGGCGGCGGCATGCGCGCCGCGGCCTTCTCGTACGGCGTGCTGCGCGGCCTCGACCGCGTGCCCCTGGAGGGCGGCGGCAGCATGCTGGACCAGGTCCGCTTCGTCTCGGGCGTGTCCGGCGGCTCGGTTACGGCCGCATGGTTCGGCCTGCACGGCCGCCGCGGCCTCTCGGACTTCGAGAAGCGCTTCCTCTACCGCAATGCCGAGGAGGCCCTGCGCACGCAGGTCTACTCCGTCACCAACATCGCGCGCGCGCTCGACCAGGGCGTCAACGACCGAAACGGCTTCCCGGCCTGGCTCAAGGAGAACGTCTTCGGCGACGCGACCTTCCGGGACCTCGCCCGCCCGGGCCGCCCGGTGGTCTGGATCAACGCCTCGGACATCACCTCCAAGGCGCCCTTCGTGTTCGAGCCCGTCACCTTCGCGTCACTCTGCTCGGACCTCTACAACTACCCCATCGCCGAGGCCGTCGCGGCGTCCGCGGCCGTGCCGATCGTCTTCGCCCCGGTGGTCATCCGCTCCTACGCCGACAAGTGCGGCTTCCGCCTGCCCGAGCACCTGGAGCGCCTCGCCGAGCGGCGCGACACCTCGCCGAACGTGCGCAACTACCTCGCCGCGCTGCGCCGCTACCGGGATGTCGGCCAGGTCGGCTTCGTCAAGCTGCTCGACGGCGGGCTGACCGACAACTGGGGCCTCGCGGGCTTCAACGTGGCGCTCGCGTCCGCATCCGAGCCCTACAAGCCGATGACCAAGGACGACGCGGTGGTGGTAGAGCGCTTCATCTTCGTGGTCATCGACAGCGGCCGCACCCTGCCCGGCGACTATGCCAAGACCCTCGAGGGCCCGAGCGGCTCCGCGCTCCTGGAGGCCGTCACCGACACGGCGATCGACAGCGCGGTCCGCAATTCCTTCGAGGTGCTGCGCCTCCAGATGAAGAACTGGGAGGAGCGTCTGAAGACCTGGCGCTGCGGGCTGGACCCCGTCGAGGTCGCCCGCATCCGCGGCTCCGCCGAGGGCTGGGACTGCCGCAAGATCTCGGTCCGCGTCGAGCGGCTGTCCTTCGAGGACCTCGACCCGGCCACCGCCCAACGCCTCGGCGCCATCCCGACCCGCTTCAACCTCGACCAGAAGGACGTCCGCCTCTCCATCGAGGCCGGCGCCGCCGCGGCCGTGAAGGTGCTGGGGCAGGAGTAGGGAAAGGTTCCCCTCGTCTCTTCCCCAGGCGTCCCCGCTATTTCCCCTCGGGTCTCGGGGGTGCCGCCGGCGTTCTTTGGGCCTGGGCCAGGCGAGCTCTCGCGTCTATGCCTTTGTTCTTCAGTTCCTCGGCATAGAGACCAGGCAATCCCTTGAACAACTGCCGGCACATGTCGAGGAACACCTTGTATCCGGGGTCGCTCCTCGGATAGCCATTCTCATAGGTTCTAATGTCGTGCCGCGGGTCGATGTCGGACGTGAGACTCGAAACGCAGACGGCGTACATCGTCGGGTTCTCCGTGACGCTGAGCGCGATGTCGCGGACCGCCTGCGCGGCCGCGGGGTCCACGTGCGGCGCCTGGATCGTGATCTGCTGAACGTCCTGCTTCTGGACACCGGCAACGGCAGGCGGCGTATTGACGATGACCGCCTGGTTGTTGGTCGCGGTACCTGCCGCCTCTGCCGTGGGGGCCGTGCCCGCAGGCGGAACGGTCAACGTCGTCGTGCCCACGCCGGCGACGATCGGAGGTGCGTTGACGATCACAGGCGGCGCCGAGGGACGCTGGGTGAGGCCGTCCATGGCCAGCAGGGCCGCCATGGTCCGCGGCATGTTCGCCAAGAGCAGATTGTACTGCGTCTCGTCGATCGCGCCGTTCATGTAGGCCTCGCAAGCCCGGTAGAGGCCGTCGCGCAGCAATTGAATGGTCTGCGTGCGCATGCCCACGAAAGCCGCGTTCTCCGCATAGGTTGCGGCCAGCCCGGCAGCAGCGGTGCGGCTACTGCTGGCGACGCCGATGGCCCCGCTGTTGTCTGCATTCGGCACGGGCGTCGACTGCCCGCTGGCGGTCGCGGCGCTCGCCGCGAGACTGGCAGCGACGGAGGTGAGGCTGTCGGGACTCGGCTCGGCGCACACGACGCGCTGCCCTCCGCTTCGCCCCCCTCTGTTGGTCACCAGCAGCAGGCGCTGGCTGGCGTCCATCCTCGCGCTGGTTCCGCTGTCGATGTCGAAGGTGCCCCAGAGCCCCCGTTCACATCCGCCCAGCGCAACACCGGCCGCAATAATCATAATCAAGAACCTGCATTTCATTGTACAACCCTCCCGCCAAAACTGACGGTTGAATTGTACTAAGCGCCTTTCACAACTCGATCACATTTTCGCCACAGGTCTTAACTTTCGTTAGGGAAGGCCGGCCTCGTCCTTCCCCGTCCCCGGCCCGCGCCCATTGCCGCCGTCCCTGCCTGTCGCTACATAGGCGGCAACGCGCGCGCCCCGGCAGGGCGCGCCGACCCCCATTCTCCCGGACGCGAGGCGGCGAGGCCCATGGCTTCCTACGAGTACATCTATTACATGCACGGTCTGTCGAAGACCTACCCGGGCGGAAAGAAGGTTCTCGACAACGTCCACCTGCAGTTCTTCCCCGACGCCAAGATCGGCGTGCTCGGCATCAACGGCTCGGGCAAGTCGACGCTGCTGCGCATCATGGCGGGGATCGACAAGGATTTCAGCGGCGAGGCCTGGGTCGCCAAGGGCGCCAAGGTCGGCTACCTCGAGCAGGAGCCGCACCTCGATCCCGCGCTCGACGTGGTCGGCAACGTCATGCTCGGCGTCGCCCCCAAGAAGGCCCTGGTCGACCGCTTCAACGAGATCTCCATGAAGCTCGCCGAGGACTATTCCGACGAGCTCATGGAGGAGATGACCACCCTTCAGGACCAGATCGACGCCCAGGGCCTGTGGGACCTCGACTCCAAGGTCGAGATGGCCATGGACGCCCTGCGCTGCCCCGCCCCGGACGCGGACGTGGCCAAGCTCTCCGGCGGCGAGCGCCGCCGCGTCGCGCTCTGCAAGCTCCTGCTCTCCGAGCCCGACCTCCTGCTCCTCGACGAGCCGACCAACCACCTCGACGCCGAATCCGTCGCCTGGCTCGAGAAGCACCTGCGCGAGTTCAAGGGCGCGGTGCTGATCGTCACCCACGACCGCTATTTCCTCGACAACGTCACGGGCTGGATCCTCGAGCTCGACCGCGGCCGCGGCATCCCCTACCAGGGCAACTACTCGTCCTGGCTCGGGCAGAAGCAGAAGCGGCTCGAGCAGGAGGGCCGGGAGGAGGAATCCCGCCAGCGCACGCTGGCCCGCGAGCAGGAGTGGATCGCGGCCTCCCCGAAGGCCCGGCAGGCGAAGTCCAAGGCGCGCATCCAGCGCTACGAGGAACTGGTCCAGAAGGCCAACGACAAGCTCGCCGGCTCGGCGCAGATCATCATCCCGGTGGCCGAACGGCTCGGCAACAACGTCATCGACTTCGACCACCTGCGCAAGGGCTACGGCAACCGCCTGCTGATCGACGACCTGACCTTCAAGCTGCCGCCCGGCGGCATCGTCGGCGTCATCGGCCCCAACGGCGCCGGCAAGACCACCCTGTTCCGCATGATCACCGGCCAGGACAAGCCCGACGGCGGCACCATCACGATCGGCGACAGCGTCCGCCTCGGCTATGTCGACCAGTCGCGCGACGCCCTCGACCCGAACAAGACGGTCTGGGAGGAGATCTCAGGCGGCAACGACGTGATCTACCTGGGCAAGAAGGAGATGCACTCGCGTGCCTATTGCGGGGCCTTCAACTTCAAGGGCGGCGACCAGCAGAAGAAGGTCGGCCAGCTCTCCGGCGGTGAGCGCAACCGCGTCCACCTCGCCAAGATGCTGAAGTCCGGCGCCAACCTGCTGCTTCTCGACGAGCCGACCAACGACCTCGACATCGAGACCCTGCGGGCGCTCGAGGAGGCCCTCGAGGACTTCGCCGGCTGCGCGGTCATCATCAGCCACGACCGCTGGTTCCTCGACCGCATCGCCACCCACATGCTCGCCTTCGAGGGGGACAGCCACGTCGAGTGGTTCGAAGGCAACTTCCAGGACTACGAGGCCGACAAGAAGCGCCGCCTCGGCCCCGACGCCGTCGAGCCGCACCGGATCAGGTACAAGCCCCTGACGCGCTGACCCCCGCGCGGCGCGGCCCGGGACCTCCGCGCCGCGCCGTCCCGCCAGCTCGTCCGCCCCCGGATTGCACTGCATACGAAAGCATGCCGCCCCGGCGCCGTTCGCCGCGGTCGGAGCGGTGATCTTACAGATTTCAGTCTACTCGCCGCGCACCCGTCGCACCTGGGCGGGATCGGCCGGCAACGCCGCATAGACCCCGCGCATCGGGCGGTGGATCAGGCCGTTGCGCACCATGCGGTGGAGGATGACCGAGAGGTTCGAGGACGTGACGGAGAAGCGCTGGTCCTCCAGGCTCGTCTGCAGGTCGTCGATGCGCATCGGGTCGCCGCTCGCCTCGAGCGTCTGCACGATGCAGGCCTGGATCTCCGAGGTCGGGTGCTGGACGTAGCTCGGCGGCACCGGCCGGCGCGGCTCCAGGTGATGCACGATCCCCGGGCTCTCGGCGGCCTCGGCACCGCGCCCCTGCACTGCGGCGGGCTCGGCCTCCGGGGCCGGTTCCCGCACGCTGCGCACCATCTCCTCGACCATGGGCTCGATCACCTCGACGAGCGCCCGCTCCCCGAATCCGGGAACGATGCCCGAGAATGCCCTGTACTTGGCGAGCAGGACCTGGGCGTCGAGCGCGAGCTCCGCCTGCAGCTTCGCCGCCACCGCAGCCTGGGCTCGGTCCGCCGCGTCATACTGGCCCATGCGTCACCCCCGGGATCCTTAGACCATGCCATCCCGCGTCCTTGTTTACAACAACCGACAGTCGCATCCGGCTTTTCCACCGAAAGGTTGCGAAGCGGTTAACAGCCTCTTTGCCTCGATCGGAGCGGTGTGTAATATGTTGTAAGAAACAGTTTCGGGGGCCAGACCCATGCCCGACCTCGCCGCCGCGTCCGCCTCCGTCTTCGCCCTCGGCATCGGCCTGACCGGCCTCGCCGCGACGATGATCCGCTATCGGGTCTCGATCCTGTGGTCGCTCGGCTCCGGTGTGGACGGCAATCGCATCTCGGCCTTCGAGATCGCGCTCGTCAACCGGCACAGGCCGGAGCGGTCCATGCGGCTCTACCTCTATCTGGCGAGCCGGCGCTGAACCCTTGCGCGTCCCGCGCGGACCCGGTTGACAGGCGCGGCGGGACGGCGAGGCTCTGCCCGAGGAGCCCGCCATGACCCCGACCCTCTACCCGATCGAGACCCCCGCCGCCGGCCGGCTCGTCATCATGCCCGCGCCGATCCGCGACCAGTTCCCGGGGCTCGCCGCCGCCGGGGTGGCGCTCGTGGTCTCGCTCCTGCCCGCCGAGGAGGCCGAGCGGCTCGCCCTCACCGACGAGGCCCTGCGCTGCCGCCGGGCCGGCATGGATTTCCTGAACGTCCCCGTCCCCGACTTCTCCGTCCCGGCCGACTTCGAGGCCTCCGCGGCCCTGGTGGCCGCCCTCGCCGACCAGATCGCCGGCGGCGACACAGTCGCGGTTCATTGCCGGGCGGGGATCGGACGCTCGGGCATGGTCACGTCGGCGATTCTCTGCGCGCTCGGCGCCGCCCCCGAGGAGGCCATGGCGGCCGTCTCGGCCGCGCGCGGCTGTGCCGTGCCGGAGACCGACGCGCAGCGTGACTGGGTTCGCCGATTCGCCGCCTTCGCGGCCGCGCGCGTCGCGGGCGGCTGAGCCCCGCGACCGGCCCCGCCCCCGAACCGGGCGACGCCGGCCGATCGGCCGGCGTGCCGCCTGGGACGGACCATCCGGGCTCCGGCCTTTGCCGGATAGGGCTCGGCATTCTGCAGCGCCGCGGGCCCCGCTGACGGAAGCCGGCGCGCTCGCGTCCGGCTCCCGGGGCGGCGCCATGGGCCGCCTCGACTTGGGGCCCACCCTAGGACGGGTCCGCGGAACCCGCCCTGAAGGCGCCGTTCACCGGCCGTTCAACGCGGTCCGACGGCCCGCCCTGCGCCGTCCCGCGTTGCAGCCCCGCGCCCGGCCGCCGGCGCTCGGCCCCTTACCCGCATTGACCGCCGCACCGCGACTGTGCTCGCATCGCGCCGGACCCGTACGGCACCTGGCGCGAACGTCGCGCCGGTCCGGGCCAGGGAGGATTTCTCATGAAGCGCAGACAGTTCCTGACCGCCGCGGGCGCCGGCGCCGCCTCGGTGGTCGCCGCCCCCGCGATCGCCCAGCAGGCGCCCACGATCAAGTGGCGGCTGACCTCCAGCTTCCCCAAGCAGCTCGACACGATCTACGGCACCGCCCTGACCTTCGCCAAATACGTCGCCGAGGCGACCGACAACAAGTTCGAGATCCAGTGCTTCGGCGCCAACGAGATCGTCCCCGGCCTCGCCGCCCTCGACGCGGTCGGCAACGCCACCGTCGAATGCGCCCAGACGCCGACCTATTTCTACGTCGGCAAGGAGCCGGCCCTCGGCTTCGGCACCGGCATGCCCTTCGGCCTCAACTCGCGCCTGCAGCACAGCTGGTGGCACTTCGGCGGCGGCGACGCGCTCATCAACGAGGCGCTCGCGAAGTTCAACACGATCGGAATGCCGCTCGGCAACTCCGGCTGCCAGATGGGCGGCTTCTTCCGCAAGGAGATCAAGGAGCTTTCCGACCTGAACGGCCTGAAGTTCCGCGTCGGCGGCTTCGGCGGTCGCGTCCTCGCCCGGCTCGGCGTCGTGCCCCAGCAGATCGCCCCGAGCGACATCTACCCGGCCCTGGAACGCGGCACGCTCGACGCCGCCGAATTCGTCGGCCCCTACGACGACGAGAAGCTCGGCCTGCACCGCATCGCGAAATATTACTACTACCCCGGCTTCTGGGAGGGCGGGGCGATGATGCACCTCTGCATCAACCTGGGGAAATGGAACGAGCTCTCCAAGAGCTACCAGGCGATCGTCCGCAACGCCGCCGAGGCCGCCAACAACTGGATGCTCGCCAAGTACGACGCCGTGAACCCCGGCGCGCTCCGCCGCATCGCGGCCGGCGGCGGCGAGCTCCGCCCCTTCCCCGTCCCGGTCCTCGAGGCGGCGCTCAAGGCCACCAACGAACTGCACCAGGAAATCGCCGCGACGAACCCGCTCTACAAGCGCACCCTGGAGAGCCATGACGCCTTCCGCGGCGAAGGCCTGCTCTGGTGGCAGGTCGGCGAATACTCCTTCGACAGCATCATGGTGCGGACGAAGGGCAAGGCCTGAGCCCATCCCGCCGAGCGCGGCCGCCCCGTAAGGCCGGGGCGGCCCGCCGGACGGGCCGGCGGCCTCAGACCGCCGCAACCCGCCCGAGGAAGCGGTCGAAGGCCTCGTTCACCCGGCTTGTCTCCATGGCCATCGAGCGGGCCGCCGACACGAAGGCCTCCGCGCTCTGCTGCGCCTGGCGGGAGGCCTCAGTAACGGCCGCAACGTTCTGCGCCACCCCCCGCGTTCCCGTGGATGCCGTCGCCACGTTGCGGCTGATCTCGCGCGTGGCCGCGCCCTGCTGCTGGATACCCGTCGCCATGGCGCCGGCATGCCCGTCGGCCTCGTCCATGGTCGCCGTGATCGCCTGGATCGAGGACACCGCCTCCGCGGTCGCCTGCTGGATCGCCCCGACCTGGGCGGCGATCTCCTCGGTCGCCTTGGCGGTCTGGGCGGCGAGCGACTTCACCTCGGTCGCCACCACCGCGAAGCCCCGGCCCGCCTCGCCGGCCCGCGCCGCCTCGATGGTCGCGTTGAGCGCCAAGAGGTTGGTCTGCTCGGCGATGGCCTGGATGAGGGTCACGACCTCGCCGATCTTGTGTGCGCCCTGCGCGAGGCTCGCAATCTTGACGTCCGTCTGCCGGGTCCCCCGCGAGGCCTCGCCCACGATGGCGCTCGTGCGCGACACCTGGCCGCCGATCTCCGCGATGGAGGCGGCGAGTTCCTCGGCCGCGCCCGCGACCCCTTCGACACTCGCCGAAGCGGCTTCCGAGGCGGAGGCGGCCGCCGCCGCCCGGTCCGCCGTGGTCTGCACGGCACCGGCGAAGCCGGTTGCCCGGTCGCGCATGTCCTCGCTCGCCCGGGCCATGGCCTCGAGCATCGTCCGGATCTCCGCCCGGAACGCCGCGATCAGCCTGTCGATCTCCGACTGGCGGGCGAACTTGGCGCTGGCCTCCGCGGCCGCGGCCCGTTCCAGAGCCTCGCGCGCCCGGGACCCGTCGCGCAGCACCACCACGGCCCGCGCCATCGTGCCCACCTCGTTGCGGCGCTCCACATGCGGAATGGCCGTCTCGAAGGCGCCGCCGGCGAGCTTGTCGACCGCGTCCGCGAGATCGAGGATCGGCCGCCCGAGCCGCCGCGCCATCAGCGCCGCCCCGATCGCCAGGACGAGCACGAGGCCGGCCGACACCGTGAGGACGGTCCCCATCAGGGCGTCCGCGCCGCGCGTCACGTCGGCCTTGCGGACACCGGCGTAGAGCAGGCCGGCGACGGCTCCGCTGGAATCGAGGAAGGGTTGGTAGATCGTGTAGTAGGGGACGTCCAGGATGACGGCCTCCCCCCGATACGCCTCTCCGCGCAACACCACGGCCGTCACCGGGTTGTCGACGCCCAGAACGGTACCGACCGCCCGGCTGCCGTCCGCCTTCTTGACCGAGGTCGTCATCCGGACGAAATCCCGCCGTGCCGCGTCGAAAGCGAAGATCGTCGCCGTCCCGCCGGTGATCCGCGAAACCTCGTCGATCAGCTTGTGATCCGAGACATCCGGCAGCGTCGGGATCACGATCCGCACCGGAGACCCCTCCTTCCACGTGACGGCAGCGCCCGGCACTGTTCGCTCCACGAGCGTCGCGACAACGCGGATGGCGAGACCCTGCCGCTCCGCCGCCGTCTGGACGGCATCGTCCCGCAGGGTCTTCTGAGTGACACCGAGGAGAACGAGCGCCGTCGTGCCCACGAGAACTACGGCCATCAGCGCGAAGAGGCGGGACAGTTTCATGTTCCCCAGCATAATCTGGATCCTCTGGTGTCGTGTAAGGGGATACTCCGTAACCCTGGGATGCACGATGTGAACAGGCGGTAAATCAACTTGAATAACATACGAAATTCCAAAGTATCCGTTTTTGCACTATAGGAATTGCGAAGCCGACCCCGTTAGAAACCGCAAGCAGGGGTTCCGCGGGCGGCGACGGCGAAACGAAAGCTGCCTCCGCGGAGGCAAAAAGGGGATCGCGCATGTTCGGGTCGAGTCTGACGCTCTTCCGGGTCTTCGGGCTCGACATCAAGGTGAACCTCAGCTGGGCCTTCATCGCCCTGCTGATCGCCTGGTCGCTGGCGAGCGGCTATTTCCCGAGCGTGCACGAGGGCCTCGCCCGGGCGACCTATTGGGCGATGGGCGTCCTGGCCGTCGCCGGCATCTTCTTCTCGATCCTCGTCCACGAGCTCGCCCATTCGCTGGTGGCGCGCGCCTTCGGCATCCCGATGCGCGGCATCACGCTCCATCTTTTCGGCGGTGCCGCCGAAATGGAGGCGGAGCCGGGCACCCCGAAGGCCGAGTTCCTGATGGCGATCGCGGGCCCCCTGATGAGCGTGGGCGTCGCGCTGGTGCTCTACGGCCTCAACCTCGCGCTCGGACTCGGCGCGGACGAGCCGGCCGGCATCGTCCTGCGCTACGTGGCGACGCTCAACCTCGTCCTCGCCGTCTTCAACATGCTGCCCGCCTTCCCGCTCGACGGCGGCCGCGTCCTGCGCGCCGGGCTCTGGGCCGCCAGCGGCGACTTCGCCCAGGCGACCCGCCGGGCGGCCCGCATCGGCGCCGCGCTCGGGCTCCTGGTCTCCGCCTTCGGCTTCATCCAGATCCTCGCCGGCGCCTTCTCGGGCGGGCTCTGGATGGTGCTGATCGGCTTCTTCATCCGGTCCGCGGCCCTGACGGCCCGCCTCGACCTCGACACCCGCACCATGCTGACCGGCCGCACCGTCGCCAGCTTCATGACGGCCGACCCGGTGACGGTCGGCCCCGCCATGGCGATCGGCCACTTCGTCGAGGACGTGGTCTACCGCTCGCGCCACGACGCCTATCCGGTGGTCGACGGCTCCGGCGCCCCGCGCGGCCTCGCGGTCGTCGGCAACCTGCACCAGATCGAGCGCGAGCGCTGGCCGTCCGCCTCGGTTCTGGAGATCATGCAGCCCGTCGACTCCGCCATGGTGGTCGCCCCGGGCGACGACGCGGTGGCGGCCCTCGAGCAGATGCGCGCCGGCGGCCACAGCCGCCTCCTCGTCGTCGACGCCGGCCGCCTCGTCGGCCTCCTGACCCTCAAGGACCTCCTCGAGACCCTGGATCTCCGCCAGCGCCTGGAGGGCTCCCGCTGACGGCGGCGTCCTAAGGGCGTCCGCCCGCGCAGGGCGCCAGCACCATCCCGGCGTCCGGCGCGGCGCCGGGCACGAGGTCGCCGGCCGCCGTGCAGGCATGGTGCGAGCAGACCCGCCAGTCCGCCACCGCGCCCGATCGCGCCAGCGGCACGGACGCGAGCGCCGGCAGCGCCGGTCGCCACACCCACCATCCGTCGACGAGCCGGGCCCCCTCCCCGGGCTCCATCCCGGCCCCCGAACCCTTGATCCGCGCCTCCACGATCTGCAGCCCGGCCGGCGTCGCCGCGTATGTCTCCCGCCACTCGGTCTTCTCCACCGAATGCGTCCAGGCGAGCGTCACCACCTCGGCGGCGACCACCACCGATTTAGCACCCGAGATCAGGCAGATGGGCATGACCGGCTACGGCGTCGGGGCCGCCTCCGCCTTGCAGGGCGCGGCGGTGATGTCGCGGCCGGGGGGCGCGCCGGTCAGGTCGGCGAGGGGCTTGCACGACCCGTCCCAGCAGACCTGCCAGTCCCGGGTGCCCGGCTCCGCCCCGAAGGCGACCACCGGGAAGGCCCGGCGCTGCACCCGCCAGACATACCAGTCGCCGTCGCGCGTCGCGGCCGGCAGCGGCGGCTCAGGTTCCACCGCCTTGGCGCGGAGGTCGGCCGCCACCATGCCTCCCGGCGCCACCTGGTAGCTGCGCCGCCACTCGACCCCGGTCGCCTCGACCGTCCAGGCCAGCGTGAAGAGGTCGGCGGCGACGACCGCCACCTTGGCTCCTCCGATGAGACAGGCCGCCATGCGTTCTCTCCCTCTCCCCGCGCCTCGTCCGGGCGCCTTGTTCCTTCAGTGCCACGCCGGCCCCGCCCGGTTCATGCGACATTCAGCCGTCCCCATGCAAGCTCGCCGGTCCGGAGCCCCTCCCCCGCCACGAACCCGGGCTCCGCAGGAGTTCCCATGCATCCCGCGCGCCTCGCCGCTCTCGCCGCCCTGGCCGTCCCGCTCTGCCTCGCCGCCCCCGCGGGCGCGGAGGTGATCAAGCACCTGACGCCCTGCCCGGAAGGCAAGGCGCTCTGCCCCTTCTTCGAGGCCGGCGCGGCGCCCCCGGAGGGCTGGGTCGAGGACCGGTCGGGCCGGGAGGACGGCGTCCTCCTCTTCATCCCGGCGGGCACCACCTTCGACGCAGCGCCGGCCTGGATCTACGTCCGCGCCGTCCCCAACGAGCCCAAGCTGCCGCTTGCCGAGATCGTGGCCGGCGACCAGGCGCGTTTTCGCGAGGACAACCCCGACGTGACCATCGAGCCGCGCCCCGATCTCGCCGGCCCGGGCGGGCGCGGCGCGGTGCCGGTCTACGACGTGGTCGAGGACCAGGGCGGCCGGACGGTGCTGGAGCGGGTCGCGACGCTCGCCGACCAGGACCGGGACGGCAACGCCTTCGCGGTCGGCCTGATCCTCGCCGCCGAGGACCCGGCCGACCTGGAGAAGGCCGAGCCGGCCTTCCGCGCCATGCTGTCCGCCTACCGGTGAAGCCGGCGGGCGGCGCTCAGCTGAGCCCCTCGATGAGCCCGTCGGCGCCGAGCCGGATGTGCTCCGCCGAGGGGATCTTCGGCAGGCCAGGCATGGTCATGATGTCTCCGCAGATGACGACCAGGAAGCCCGCGCCCGCCGAGAGCCGCACCTCGCGGACCGGGATGGCGTGCCCCGTAGGTGCGCCCTTCACCTCCGGGTCGGCCGAGAAGCTCGACTGGGTCTTGGCGACGCAGATCGGCAAGTCGCCGTAGCCGGCCGCCTCCAGGTCCTTGAAGCGCTTCTTGATCTTGCTGTCCGCCACCACCGAGCCGGCCCGGTAGATCTCCTTGGCGATCGTCTCGACCTTGGTGAGAAGCGGCATGTCGGAAGGATAGAGCGGGCTGAAGGCCTTGGCGCGCGGCCCCTCGGCGAGCTCGACGACCGCCCGTGCCAGCGCCTCGGACCCCGCCGAGCCGTCGGCCCAGTGGGTGCAGATGATCGCCGTGACGCCGAGCTTCTCGCGGCACAGGTCGACGATCAGCTTCAGCTCGGCGTCCGTGTCGGACACGAACTTGTTGATGCCGACCACCGCGGGCACGCCGAACTTGGCGACGTTCTCGACGTGACGGGCGAGGTTGGCGAAGCCCGCCTCCAGCGCCGTCAGGTTCTCCTTGCCGAGGTCGTCCTTCTTGACGCCGCCATGCATCTTGAGCGCCCGGACGGTCGCCACGATGACGGCCGCGTCGGGCGCGAGCCCGGCCTTGCGGCACTTGATGTCGAAGAACTTCTCCGCCCCGAGGTCCGCCCCGAAGCCGGCCTCCGTCACCACGTAGTCGGCAAGCTTCAGCGCCGTCTTGGTGGCCCGGACGGAATTGCAGCCGTGCGCGATGTTGGCGAAGGGACCGCCGTGCACGAAGGCGGGCGTGCCCTCGAGGGTCTGCACGAGGTTCGGCTGGAAGGCGTCCTTGAGGAGGACCGTCATGGACGGCGAAGCCTTGAGGTCGCCCGCGGTGATCGAGCCTTTGCCGCGGGTCTCGGCCACGACCATCCTGGCGAGCCGTGCCTCGAGGTCGGCGAGGTCGGTGGCGAGGCAGAACACCGCCATCACCTCCGAGGCGACCGTGATGTCGAAGCCGTCCTCGCGCGGGAATCCGTTGGAGACGCCGCCGAGCGAGGAGACGATCGACCGCAGCGCCCGGTCGTTCATGTCGAGCACGCGCCGCCAGGCGACGCGGCGCGGATCGATATCGAGCCCGTTGCCCCAGTAGATGTGGTTGTCGAGCATCGCGGCGAGCAGGTTGTGCGCCGACGTGATGGCGTGGAAGTCGCCCGTGAAGTGGAGGTTGATCGCCTCCATGGGGATCACCTGCGCCCAGCCGCCGCCCGCCGCGCCGCCCTTGACGCCGAAGCAGGGGCCGAGCGAGGGCTCGCGCAGCGCGATCGCCGCCTTCTTGCCGATCCGCGTGAGGCCGTCGCCGAGGCCGACCGTGGTGGTGGTCTTGCCTTCGCCGGCCGGCGTCGGGTTGATGGCGGTGACGAGGATGAGCTTGCCGTCCGGGCGGCCCTCCTGCGCGGCGATGAACTCGTTCGACACCTTCGCGATGTGGTGGCCGTAGGGGTAGAGCGACTCGTACGGGATTCCGAGCTTCTCGGCGATCTTCACGATCGGCTGCGGGGTGACGCTACGGGCGATCTCGATGTCGCTCTTCATGGGACGTTCCTCACCGGTTTCTGGCAAACTCAGGCCCGCTCGCGGGCGCGTTGGACTTTGGTCGCATCCGGCCGCCGCCCTGTCCATGCGACGAGGGCGCACGCGACAAGCCGGACGAGCTTCCGTGCCGTCTCCCGATCCTTCCTACGCGGGACTGCGTAAGTAGTCGACCCTTGAGCCGGCTCAATTCCCCGACAACGAACTTCCCCTACGCTCTCCTGGAGTGCTGTCCAGAAGACGACCCTCGTGGGAAGCCCGTTCGCATCGGGCTCGCCGCGGGAGACCGTCCGGGACAGCCGGATCGGGGGAACTGCATATGGATAGCACAGGGATACCGGATACCAAGTCCATGGACGCCACCCCGGCCGTCGCGGTCGCGACAGAGGCCGTGCTGAAGCCGGCCTCCGCCGACGCCGTCCTCGCCGCCGCGGTCGCCGCGACCGAGCCGGCCGGGAAGCCCGGCAAGGAGGCCAAGGGGAAGCGCGACAAGGCTCCGGCCGCCAAGGCCCCCGCGACCCCTGCACCCGCCGAGCCGGCGGCGCCGACCATCGCGGAGATGCGCAAGGATCCGGAGACGATCCGGCACATGTTCGAGTCCGGGGAGTATCCCTACAAGACCAAGATGCGCGCGAAGGTCTACGAGGCGCACAAGCTGGAACTGCAGCGCGAGCTTCTCAAGGCGCAGCACTGGGTCGAGCAGACCGGGCAGAAGATCGTCGTGCTGTTCGAGGGGCGCGACGCCGCCGGCAAGGGCGGCACCATCAAGCGCTTCACGGAACACATGAACCCGCGCACCGCCCGGGTGGTCGCGCTGCAGAAGCCGACCGAGCGCGAGAAGACCCAGTGGTACTTCCAGCGCTACATCGCCCACCTGCCGGCCGCCGGCGAGATCGTGATGTTCGACCGCTCCTGGTACAACCGCGCCGGCGTCGAGCGGGTGATGGGCTTCTGCACGCCCACCGAGTATCTGGAATTCATGCGGCAGTGCCCCGACTACGAGCGCATGCTCGTCCGCTCCGGCATCCGCCTCTACAAGTACTGGTTCTCCGTCACCCGGGAGGAACAGCGCCGGCGCTTCATGTCGCGCGAGACCGATCCCCTGAAGCAGTGGAAGCTCTCGCCGATCGACCGCGCCTCGCTCGACAAATGGGACGACTACACCGAGGCCAAGGAGGCGATGTTCTTCTACACCGACACCGCCGACGCCCCCTGGGTGATCGTGAAGTCCAACGACAAGATGCGCGCACGCCTCAACGCCATGCAGCACTTCCTGTCGAGCCTGCCCTACCCCAACAAGGACCTGTCGCTCGTCTCCGGCCCGGACCCGCTGATCGTCGGCACGACCGAGCACGTCATCGGCCGCGACACCAAGCTCCTGGACAAGAGCACCCACCCCGACCTGAAGCGCTGAGGAGGGGCCGGCCGGATCAGCGGCCGGCCGCGTCCAGCTTCAGCGCGCACCAGATCGCCCGGTGCACGGGGGTCGGCACGCCGGCCTCCGCGCCCATCCGGACCACCGCGCCGGAAAGCCACGGCAACTCCAGCCGCGCCCCGCGCTCGAGGTCGTGCAGCATCGAGGCCTTCATGCCCGCCGGCAGCGCATCGGCGAAGCCCATCACCTTGTCGGCCTGCTCCGCCGGGATCCCGATCCCGCGCGCCCGCGCCACCGCAACCGTCTCGCGCACCGCGTCGTGAAAGAAGGCGCGCAGGTCCGGATCCGCCCGGATGTCGCCGATCGGCCGGCGCGTCAGGGCCGTGACGCCGCTCATCGCCGAGAGGAACACGAACTTCTCCCAGATCGCCCGGCGGATGTCGCCGGTCAGCGCGTGGTCGATGCCGGCCCGGGTGCAGGCCGCCGAGAAGGCCTCGAGCCGCGGGTCCACCGCCCCGTCGAAGGCTCCGACGGTGAGGCGCGCCAAGGTCCCCAGATGGCGGATGACCCCCGGCCGGGCGATCGAGGCGCCGATGTGGCAGACCCCGCCGGCGACATGCCCCGCGCCGATCATCGCGGCGATCCGGTCGCCCGCGTCGACCCCGTTCTGGAACGAGATCACCACCGTATCGGCCGTCAGCACCGGCTTGAGTTGCTCGACCGCACCCTCCGTGTCCCAGAGCTTGACCGCGAAGAGCACGAGATCGACCGGCCCGAGTTCAGCCGGATCCGACACGACGCGGATCGGCATCCGCTCGATCGGCGTGACCCCGCTTTCGATCGTCAGCCCCTCCGCCGCCAGCGCCGCCCCGTGTGCCCCGCGGGCGACGAAGCCGACGTCGAAGCCCGCCGCCGCGAGCTTGCCGCCGAAATAGCCGCCGACGCCGCCCGTCCCCATCACCGCGATCCGCATGCCGCTCCTCCTCCGACCGGATCGCCTCAGTTGGCACGACGGGCCCGCGCCTGCAACCCGGGCGTTTTGCCCGCCCGGGCGGTCCGGCGGATTCCCGTTCCGAGGTCGGCCTCAAGTTTGGAATTGACGAAGTCGACCCGTTCGATCGACATTGATGACCAGAATGAAGAAGATGGAGACGGCCGGATGGACGACACCACAACGACGCGGCGCCCGGTGCCTCGCCCGCCCGGTGCCCGTGCGGCCCGGCGACCCCGGCTCCTGGACGTCATGCTGGTGGCGGTCGCCTTCGCGATGGTGAGCGCCGTCATGCTCCAGCGCACGCCCGCGGTGTCCCCGCCGGTCGGCACGGCCTCGGCCTTCCGGTAACCTCGTCATTCGAACTCGTTATGTTCCGCACAAGCGAATGATACTTGCACAGTTATGCATATGAATATGGGCCGAAACCGGAATATTAGCGGAACGAAACGCGTCGATCAGATTGTCCGGTCATCGCCTCGAATGTGCCGTAACGTCAACGGCTTCGCTTTTCCCTACAGCGCCCTGTCGGGCCGTTGACCCTTCGGATACCACGATCGCCGATCGGGATCCCTCGCGTGTCCCGGGGTAATCAGGACGAAAGCCCGCACCGCACATGATGGCCTCGGGATAGAGACCGGGAAGGCTGGCGGGTGAGCATCAATTCCGAAGCGGCTGTCGGGGCGGCACGGCAGGGGCCGACGCCCCTCGCACGCCTGCGGCAGATGATGGCGGGCGAGGGCGAGCACGCCGGAGCGCCGCTGCGCGCAGGCTTCGCATTCGGCATCCGCGTGGCCAGCGCCGCGGTCATGTTCGTCACCCAGATCCTGCTCGCGCGCTGGATGGGCAGCCACGACTTCGGAAAATACGTCTACGCCTGGACTCTCGTCATCGCGATCGGCGACCTGATCCCCCTCGGCTTCGCCTTCTCGGCCCAACGGATCATCCCCGAATATCGGCACGGCGGCGAGGGCGCGCTCCTGCGCGGCTTCCTGTCCGCCAGTCGGCTCTTCGTTTTCGCCGCCGGGACGGTGGCGGCCCTCGTCGCGGTCGGCCTCGTACGGGTCTTCGCCGGGTCGCTCGCCGAGTCGGACCCCGTCGTCCTCACCATTGCGGCGGCGGCGCTGCCCGCCTATGCGCTCGGCAACCTCCTGGACGGCATCGCCCGATCCTACGACCGCGTCCACCTGGCCCTCGTGCCGCCCTTCCTGGTTCGGCCGCTGCTCGTCATCCTGCTGGTGGCCGCCGCGCACGGCCTCGGCCTGACCACGGACGCGGCCCAGGCCATGACCGCCGCCGTCGCCTCCACCTGGGCGGTGATGCTGGGACAGCTGCTGCTCGTCGACCGCGCCCTCGCCCGCTCGGTCGAGCCCGGCCCGCGGGACTACCGTTTCGCCGGCTGGCTCTCGGTCTCGCTGCAGATCTTCGCGGCCTGGGCCTTCATGACCCTCTTCACCTACGCCGACCTGATCGTCCTCAACGCGTTCGTGACGCCCGAGAAGGTCGCGATCTACTATGCCTCGGTGAAGACCCTGGCCCTCACCCAGTTCATCACCTACGCGGTCAGTTCGGTCTTCGGCCACACCTTCGTCCAGTACAAGGTGGCGGGCGACCAGGCCGGCCTCGAGCGCCTCCTCGCCTTGGCGGTGCGGCTGACCTTCTGGACGTCGCTCGCCATGACGGGCGTCCTGCTCGCCTTCGGGCACCAGATCCTCGGCCTCTTCGGGCCGGATTTCGCCGCCGGGACGCCGCTTCTCTTCATCCTCTCACTCGGCCTCATGGCACGTGCCGCGGTCGGCCCGGCCGAACGGCTCCTCACCATGCTCGGCGAGCAGAGGGCGACGGCGGCCATCTACGCCGCGGCCTTCGCCACCAACCTGTCGGCGGCCCTCGTCCTGGTCCCGCCCTTCGGGCTTCCCGGCGCCGCCGCCGCTGTCGCCGGCGCCATGGTGGTCGAGTCGGTCCTCCTGTGCCTGACCGTCCGCCGGCGCCTCGGGCTCAACGCCTTCGTGCTCGCCCCCAGGAACCGGCGCGGAGCGGAGCCTGCCTTCCGATGACCGTGGCGGTGAAACCGAATCCTCCGGCCGGCACCGCGGCCCGTTCCGGCGGCGTCCGCCCCTTCGGCGCCGACGACGCCCCGGCCGTGGCGGCCCTGTTCCTGAGGACCTTCCGCAAGTCGGCGACCCAGCCCTCCCGCGACCTCGTGGCCTGCTTCCGGGAGCATTTCCTGGCGCCGCGCCGCGCCGACGAGCCGAGCGCCTCGCGCGTCTTCGTCGACGACGCCGGCTCGGTCTCGGGCTTCGTGGGCGTGCTGCCCGCCCGCTTCCTCATCGACGGCCGCCCCGTCGAGGTCTCGGTGGCCGGCACGCTGATGGTGGACCGCCCGGAGGAGAACCCGCTCGCCGGCGCGCGCCTAGTGCGTGCCGTCTCCGGCCCCGACACCGAGCTGACCCTGAGCGAGACCGCGAACCCCATTTCCGAGCGCCTCTGGGCCCGCATCGGCGGCCGCGCCATCCCTGGCTACAGCCTCGACTTCCTGACCGTCCTCCGCCCGGCGGGACTGGCCGTCGCGCTCGCCGGGCGCGCTCTGCCGCTCGCCCGGGCCGCGGCCCTGCCCGCCCGCGCGCTCGATCGCTTCGCGGCGCGCCTCGTGGACGACGGGCTCGCGCCGGACCCCCACGGCTCCGACGTCGACGTCGGCCCTGCGGAGGCGGCCGCCCACGTCTTCGCCCTCTCCGCCTCGCGCCGCTTCCGTCCGGACTGGACCGTCGAGGAGATCCTGCATCGCCTGCAGGAGGCGCGCACCAAGGCGCTCTTCGGCGACTTCGTGGTCCGGCTGGTCCGCGACCGCCGCGGCGCGCCGGTCGGTCTCTTCCTCTACCACGTGCGCCGGGACGGCATCGCGCAGGTGCTCAACATCCTGGCCCATCCCGGCCGGGAGGCGGACGTCGTCGCCCGCCTCGTCGCCGACGCCCGCGCGCGCGGCGCCGTCGGCATCAAGGGACGGGCCGAGCCGGCCTTCACCCACGCCCTGGCCGCCCGCCGGACCGTGTTCCTTCATCGCGCCTCGCTGCTCGTCCACGCCGCCGACGCGACGCTGTTCGAGCCGCTCGCCGCCGGGGACGCCCTGGCCACCGGGCTCGCCGTGGAGAACTGGATCCGGCTCATCGGCAACGCCCTTATCTGATCCAGCGCCCCGCGCGCAGTCAAATTGAGATTCGTTAACGTTACCCAAGAAATGCCATCGTAGTAAGCCGTAAAGAAAAAATATAGCTTGAATCCATCAGCAATGCGTATTGAAGCTTTCCACTGCTGAAATTACGGAACCTGATTTAGAAGCTACTCATAGTGCTGAGTTATCCTTGCGGCATAAAGAGATTGGGGATCGGACGAATGTGCGGAATCGCCGGCTTTTTCGGTAACGTGGCGCCGGCGGCGGCCGAAGTCGCTCTCCTGGAGAGGATGATCGCAGCGATCGGCCACCGTGGGCCGGACCGCAGCGGCATCCTCGTCGAGCCGGGCTTCGGCTTCGCCCACGCGCGGCTCGCCATCATCGGCCTCGCCACGGGCGCCCAGCCGATGACCACGCCGGACGGCAGCGTCGCAGTGACCTTCAACGGCGAGATCTTCAACTACATCGAGCTCAAGGCCGAGCTCGCCGCCCGCGGCCACCGCTTTCGGACCGACAGCGACACCGAGGTCATCCTGGAGGCCTACCGCGCCTGGGGCCCGGACTGCGTCACCCGCTTCAACGGCGACTTCGCCTTCGCGCTCCATGACGCCGCCCGGCGCCGGCTGCTCGTGGCCCGCGACCGCATGGGGGTGCGGCCCCTGTTCCACGCGACCCGCGGCGGCTGCCTCTACTTCGCCTCCGAGGTGAAGGCCCTCCTCGAAGTGCCCGGCATCGAGGCCGAACTCGACCCCGTCGCGCTCGACCAGATCTTCACGCTCTGGTTCCCGCTCGCCCCGCGCACCCCCTTCAAGGGCATCGAGGAACTGCCGCCCGGCCACATGATCCTGGCCGAGCCGGGCCGGACGGTGGTGCGCCCCTACTGGTCCCTCGACTATCCCGACCTCGGCGACGCCGTCGACACGCGCCCTGAGGCCGCGATCCGCGACGAGCTGCGGGCCCTGCTCCTCGACGCGACCCGCATCAGGCTGCGCTCCGACGTGCCGGTCGGCGCCTACCTGTCCGGAGGCCTCGACTCCTCGATCGTGACCGCCGCCGTCAAGGCCATCCGCCCCGACCGCCTGAAGACCTTCTCGGTCACCTTCGAGACCGACGAGTTCGACGAGGCCCCCTTCCAGGCCGCCATGGTCGAGGCGCTCGGCACCGAGCACCTGTCGGTGCGCTGCACCGCCGGCGACATCGGACGGGACTTCCCCGACGTGATCCGCGCCACCGAGCGCCCGATCCTGCGCACCGCCCCTGCCCCCCTCCACCGCCTCTCCGGCCTCGTCCACCAGGAAGGCTACAAGGTCGTCTTGACCGGCGAGGGCGCCGACGAGGTCTTCGCCGGCTACGACATCTTCAAGGAGGCCAAGATCCGCCGCTTCATCGCGGCCGACCCCGCCTCCGCGATGCGCCCCCGCCTCCTGCGCCGGCTCTACCCCTACCTCCCGCGCCTGCAGGGCCAGTCGCAGAA
The DNA here is from genome assembly GCF_037203705.1 of Prosthecomicrobium sp. N25. Classification (NCBI taxonomy): domain Bacteria; kingdom Pseudomonadati; phylum Pseudomonadota; class Alphaproteobacteria; order Hyphomicrobiales; family Kaistiaceae; genus Prosthecomicrobium; species Prosthecomicrobium sp. N25. The sequence goes on along the minus strand of NZ_JBBCAT010000005.1, from coordinate 60,289 downwards.
GTATCTCGAGGCCTTCTTCGGCGTGCGCGCCGACGAGGCCGCGGACCCGCTCTTCTCGCACCTTCCGCGCTTCCGCAGCACGGCTGCCGCCAAGGTATTCTTCTCCGCCGAGATGAAGGCCGCGACCGCGGGCTACGACGCCCTCGACGACCTGCGCGCCCGCCTGCCCGAGCGCTTCCACCGCTGGCACCCGCTGTCGCAGGCCCAGTATCTCGAATGCGCCCACCTGCTGCCCGGCTACATCCTGTCGAGCCAGGGCGACCGGGTCGCGATGGCGCACGCCGTGGAGGGACGCTTCCCCTTCTTGGACCACCGCGTCGTCGAGTTCGCCGGCCGCATCCCGCCGCGGCTGAAGCTGCGCACGCTGCGCGAGAAACACATCCTGCGCGAGGCCTTCGCGGACCTCCTGCCGCCGGTGATCGGCACGCGCCCCAAGCAGCCCTACCGCGCCCCCGACAGCCCCGCCTTCCTGGGCGCGCAGGCGCCGGACTGGGTCGCCGAGCGCCTCTCCCCCGCCGCGCTCGCCGACACGGGCGTCTTCGACCCGCGCGCCGTCGCCCGGCTCGTCGCCAAGTGCGCCTCCGGCCGCCCGGTCGGCTTCAAGGACAACACCGCCCTCGTCGGCATCGTCTCGACCGAACTCTGGCACCGGCTCTTCGCGCCGGCGCGCAGCCACCTTCCCCTTTCCCTGACCGCCTGAAAGGCCCTGCCATGACGGACAGCATCGAAGCCCGCATCCGCCGCTTCATCGAGGACAACTTCCTCTTCGCCGACGACCTGGAGAACTTCCCCGCCGAGTCCTCACTCCTGGAGGCCGGCGTCATCGATTCCACCGGCGTTCTCGAGCTGGTCGGCTTCCTGGAGACCGACCTCGGCGTGCCGGTGGCCGATGCCGACATCGTCCCCGAGAACCTCGACTCCATCGCCGCCATCGCGGCCTTCGTCGAGCGCAAGCGCGGCCTCGCCGCCGCAGCCTGAACGGCCCGACCCGGAATCCCTGCGCGAGGAGGCCCCATGCGCGTCGAAGACTTCCTGCGGGCGAGCGCCCGCCGTTTCCCGGAAAAGACCGCGCTGGTGGCCGGCGCGCGCCGCCTCTCCTTCGCCGAGCTCGACGCCCTCAGCGACAACCTCGCCCGCGCCCTGGCGGCGCGCGGCGTCGAGCGGGGCGACCGCGTCGTCCTCTTCATGGACAACGCCGCCGAGACCGTGATCTCGGTCTTCGGCGCCCTCAAGGCTGGTGCCGTGTTCAGCCCGGTCAACCCGTCGACCAAGGCCGACAAGCTCGCCTGGATCCTCAACAATTGCCGCGCCCGCGCGCTCCTGACCCAGGCCCGCACCGCCGAGGTCGCGGCCGCCGCCCGCGCCGAGGCGCCCTCCGTGAGCCTCGCCGCGGTCGCGGGCGCCAAGGCCCTGCCGTCCGGCTTCGTCGCCTACGAGGAGCTGGAGGCCGCGGGCCCCGGGCCCGCGCCGGTTCCCGGCATCGAGCTCGACCTCGCCATGCTGGTCTACACCTCGGGGTCCACGGGCTTCCCGAAGGGCGTGATGATGACGCACCAGAACGTCGTCGCCGCCGCCACCTCGATCACCACCTACCTGGAGAACACCGCCGAGGACGTCATCCTGAACGTCCTGCCGGTCTCCTTCGACTACGGCCTCTACCAGGTCCTGATGGCCGCCAAGGTCGGGGCGACGCTCGTGCTCGAGAAGTCCTTCACGTTCCCGGCCGCGATCTTCAAGCGGATCCGCGAGGAACGCGTCACCGGGCTGCCGCTGGTGCCCACCATGGCGGCGCTCATCCTGCAGATGAAGGACATCCGGCCCGGCGACTATCCGACCCTGCGCTACCTGACCAACACCGCCGCCGCCCTGCCGCCGGCCCATATCGCCCGGCTCCGGGCCATCTTCCCCGGCACGACCGTCTATTCGATGTACGGCCTGACCGAGTGCAAGCGCTGCACCTGGCTGCCGCCGGCCGAACTCGACAGCCGCCCCGGCTCGGTCGGCATCGCCATCCCCGGCACGGAGGCCTACGTGGTCGACGAGGACGGCCGGCGCCTGCCGCCCGGCGAGGTCGGCGAACTCGTCATCCGCGGGCCCCACGTGATGAAGGGATACTGGGAGAACGAGGCCGCCACCGCCAAGGCGCTGCGCCCGGGGCCGTTCCCCTGGGAGAAGGTCCTCTACACCGGCGACCTCTTCCGCACCGACCAGGACGGCTTCCTCTACTTCGTCGGCCGCAAGGACGACATCATCAAGACCAAGGGCGAAAAGGTCGCCCCCAAGGAGGTCGAGACGGTCATCTACCAGCTCGGCGGCGTCCGCGAGACGGCGGTGATCGGCGTGCCGGACCCGATCCTCGGGGCGGCCATCAAGGCCGTCGTGGCGCTCGAGCCGGGCTCCAACCTGACCGAGACCGAGGTGATCCGGCACTGCGCCCGCCACCTCGAGGATTTCATGGTGCCGAAGTACGTCCAGTTCCGAGACGACCTGCCCAAGACCGACACGGGCAAGATCAGCCGGCGCCTCGTCGCCGAACAGGACGCGATGATTCCGCGGGAGGCGGCCGAGTGATGAACGAGATGACCAGTCCCGAGATGCTCGCCCGGACGGCCCAGCCCGTCGGCCCCTTCACGGCCGACCGCCTGCGCCTGGACCCGGAAGCGGAGGTCGCCCGCATCGTCGCCGCCGTCCGCCGCCAGGTGGGCCAGCTCAAGCGCCGCGGCGCCGTGCTCGGCCTGTCCGGCGGCATCGATTCCTCCGTCACCGTCGCCCTCATGGCCCGCGCCTTCGGGCCGGAGCGCGTGCTCGGCATTTTCATGCCCGAGCGCGATTCCGAGGACGAGAGCCTGACGCTCGGCCGCCGCGTGGCCGAGACCTTCGGGGTGCCGACCGTGCTGGAGGACATCGGCCCCGCCCTCGCCGCGCTCGGCTGCTACCGGCGCCGCGACGAGGCCATCCGCCGCCTCGTCCCCGACTACGGCGACGGTTGGGCCTGCAAGGTCGTCATCCGCAACGAGGGCTTCAACGTATCCTACCTGGTCGTCCAGTCGCCCGACGGCGTCCAGCAGACGCTCCGCATGCCGGTCGACGTCTACCTGGCGGTGGTGGCCGCCACCAACATGAAACAGCGCACCCGCAAGCTGATCGAGTACACACATGCCGACCGGCTGAACTTCGTCGTCGCCGGCACGCCCAACCGGCTCGAATACGACCAGGGCTTCTTCGTCAAGAACGGCGACGGTGCGGCCGACATCAAGCCGATCGCGCATCTCTACAAGTCGCAGGTCTACGACCTTGCCGCCCATCTCGGCGTGCCCGAGGACATTCGCCGCCGGCCGCCGACGACCGACACCTGGTCGCTGGCCCAGACCCAGGAGGAGTTCTACTTCTCGGTCTCCTGGCGCCTGATGGACATCTGCATGCTCGGTCTCGACGAGGGCGCCCCCGCCGAGGCCGTGGCCGAGGCCGCCGGCCTCACCCGCGAGCAGGTCCTGCACGTCTGGAAGGACATCGAGACGAAGCGACGCACGACCCGCTACCTGCACGAGGCCCCGCTGCTGGTCGCGTGAGGGCCGCGAAGCCGCTCGATCCGCACCGCCCGTCCGGCCCCGTCCGGGCGGGCTTTCCTTTGCGCATCCGCGGCGGCCCGGCGGGGGCCGGCCCGTTCCGAACAAGCCGGAAGGCGCCCCTCCGCCCGGCCCTCGAGCACCCAGGAAAAGCGGAGATCCCGGAGCGTACGCATCTCCATGTGAGACACTTGCGAAGACCGCGGCTGAAGTATTCATAATTTCTAAAGGATTGATCCGGTCCAGCCTGAGCCAGATCGCTCTGTGAATCCGCGCGGGCCGGCGCGATTGTCCGGACCTCACTTGTACAAACCTGCAGGAACCGCCCTCGCCTACGCTCACGCCACCGTCCAAATCACATCAAAATTTCCGAATGTCTTGCATGCATAAAGATTTCATTTGCCCAAGAACAAACGTCGCGATGCAACTTGATCGGTAAAAGACAAATAGAGCGAAGGTACGGAGCAAGCGAACCGCAGTGATGGCGCGGACAGGCCATACGTATGTTATGCAATGTGGCGATTTTTACATTCCAAATTGCAAGCGTGTGGCGTAAATATTACCCCTGTTGGGCGGCCGGCACCCCGGGAGGGGACGAATTGCTGGACATTGCACATAGGGGAAGCGTCATGGCGACAACACCGACTTCAGGCGACGACACAATCACCGGAACGGCCGGCTTCGACTCCATCAACGCAGGCGCGGGCAGCGACACCGTCTACGCGGGAGACGGCAACGACAAGGTCGCCGGCGGTGACGGCGCAGATCTGCTCTACGGTGACAACGGCAACGACAAGCTCTGGGGCGATGCCGGGAACGACACCCTCGTCGGCGGCGCCGGCAACGACACGATGCTTGGCGGCTCGGGTTACGACACGTTCCAGTACAACTTCGCGGTGACGGAATCGCACACCGAGGAGTTCCACGCCTGGGCTCTCGCCCATGGCTACACGCAGCTGCCGAACGGCACGGACCCCTTGATCGACAGCACGGGCGAGGTCGCCGACGGCACTGCTGTTGGGCAATTCGATCACGCCTACGAGGATTGGCTCACCTATATCGTGGCCAAGTACGGCCTCGGCCAGGACCTCGACAACAGCGGCAGCGTCAATGTCTCCATCGACGTGGATAACCCGTACCGGCTACCCAAGATCGAGGGCATGACGGACGACCAGATCGCTGCTCTCTTCAGCGACTTCGACACCTTCAAGACGGGCGTGAGCGCGAACGCCAAGACCTGGAACTACGCCGACGATTTCGGCTCCGACAGCTTCGCCGTGACGGCTAGCGAAGGGAGCGATCAGATCTTCGACCAGTGGATCCGCTCGCCCGAGGGCGGCATCGGCGCGGGGGACAAGTTCCGCTTCGTCGGGATGACCTCCACCCAATGGGACGGTTTGCTGGCGAATGGCCTGATCACCGGCACCGCCGGCGATTTCAACGCGGACGGCCGGGCTGACTTCAAGGTGACCATCAGCGGCACCTCGATCATGATCGCCGGCACCGACAACTTCCACTTCGACAGCCTGACCCAGCTCAAGGGCTACATCGTCTTCGACGACGCGATCGTCTGAAGGCAGGACGTCCCGAGCCCGGAAGGGCTCCGGGATGCCCAACTGGGGAAGGTCCCGCAGGGGGCCTTCCCCATTTTCTTGGCCGCTTCACAGATCGAAGGTGATCAGATCCTTGACTTCCGTCAGGCTGGTGAAGTGGAACTTCTCCGTCCCGGCGATGACGATCGATCCGCCGGCCCACGAGATCTTGAAATCCGCGATCGCGTCGCGCGGATCGTAGGCACCCACCGATCCGGTGATGTCGCCGCTCGCCACCATCGTGTCCCACTGGGCGGCCGTCATGCCGTGAAACACCAGCTTGTTGGCGGCCGTTCCCTCGGCGGTCTGGCCCCAGCTGTCGTAGATGATGTCGTTGCCGTCGGAGGCGGCGATCTTGGTGCTGTCGGCCCCGAAGGTCCCGAGATACTGCCAGGTCTTGTTGCCGTTCCTGAAATCGTCGATGTCCGTGAAGAGCTTGGCCATGTCGGCCTCGCTCAGCCCCTCGATCAGCGGCATGCGCTCGCCCGTGCCGGGCGCCACCGATCCGTCGATGTCGAGCCGGACCCCGACCTTGCCGTCGCCGTCCAGGTCCTTGCCGAGATGGTAGGTCTCGACCAGGTACGAGAGCCAGGCCTTGTAGGCGAGGTCGAACTGCCCGGGCGCCGTGCCGTCGGCCACGTCGCCGGTGGAATCGAACGTCACCCGCGAACTTGTAAAGCCCGGCCAATGGGACGCCCAGGTTGTGAAGTCCTCGGCCTCCGTCTGCTGGACCGTGAAATTGAAGACGTAGGTGTCGACGCCCGCAAGCCCCACCAGCGTATCGTTGCCGCCATTGCCGATGATGGTGTCGCTGTCGTTCGTTCCGCGCAGCTGGGTACTCGCATCCGTGCCAATGATCGTACTCATGTTACTCTCCGAACTCGATACAAAACTGGTCCATGGCGAAAGCCCGCCATGAACGCTCAATCGGCCGCGCAACGTAACGATTGGTAAACCATTTTGCGAAGGCAGGGAAGGTTTGACGGACCCGAATAGGGATCAGGTCGGTCAATTCACTCCAATATGATTGACGAGGATGGGGATCCTGAAGAAAACCTGTCAAGATTCGGAGTAGTACGCTCGATTTAAACGTAAAAAATCGACCGGGATTCCGCCTTGCATACAACGTATTTGATCCTGCTCCCGGGCCGGGGACGCAGATCTTGCCAGTATCCGCCGGCGACCTGCCGAGATCGGCCGAGCGGTCTGGAAGAAAGACGCCGTCGGAGACTGGCGGGCCGGCTTCGCACCGTCTCCTGCACCGCGGCTACGGCCGGCCCGGATAAGCCATCATCTTCGGCCGGGCTGAAAGAGTTCGATCGGATTGCCGAACGGGTCGTCGAGCAGGATCTGCGAGCCCCCGACCCCGCTCAGGATCTCGTTGCGGAACGGCAGGCCCGCGGCCCTGAGCTGCTGCACCGTCTCGGCGATGTCGTCCACCTCGATCAGGATGCGGTTCCACCCGCCCGCGACCGGCTTGCGCCCGTCCGGCATGGGCCGGGCTCCCGAACTGGCCGGCCCGCTGAGCAGGAGCCGCAAGGCGCCACGCGTGACCGACGCGAAGGCCGGCCGCGCGTCCTCATGGAGCGAAAAGCCGAGGTGCTCGGTATAGAAGGCGACCGCGGCGCCGACGTCCTCGACGATGTAGCGGATGCTGACGAATCCCTCACCCATGCTGTCCTCCCCGTCTCCGCCACCCGAACGCCGGAGGGCGCTCCGATGTGCCGTCCCGCGGCCGAGCAGCGACGCCGCCCCCCGCGGGAGCCAGGGTACCCCGAATTCCGGGGCCAGCCTCAGGCCGCCCGCAACGTCTCCAGCACGGCGGCTACCTGGGCCTTCAGGCGGTCGCCCTGCAGGGCGAGGTCCTGAGCGGCGGCCTGGACCGTGGCACTCGCATTGCGCGAACGCGTCGCAGACCCCTGGACCGTCTCGATGCTGGCCGCCACCAGTTCCGACCCGCGGGCCGCCTCCTGGACGTTCCGCGCGATCTCGGTTGTCACCGAGGATTGTTGGTCCAGGGCCTCCGAGATGAGGGCGGCATTCCGGCTGAGATCACGGATGACGGCCGTGATCTGGGCGATGGAGGCGGTCGATTCGGCCGTCGAGGCCTGGATTCCCGAGACCTGTGCCGCGATCTCACCGGTCGCCCGGGCGGTCTGCTCGGCCAGGTTCTTGACCTCGTTCGCCACGACCGCGAAGCCGCGGCCGGCGTCGCCCGCCCGGGCGGCCTCGATGGTCGCGTTGAGCGCGAGCAGGTTCGTCTGGGAGGCGATGCTGGCAATGAGGTCGACCACCGCCCCGATCCTGTCGGCCGCCGAAGACAGGCGCTCGACCTTCTCCGAGGTCGCGGTCGCGCTCTGTTCCGCCTCCCGGGCGCTGCGGGCCGAATGGGCGACCCGATGGCCGATGTCGGCCACGGAGGCGCTCATCTCCTCCGTCGCCGAGGCGACCGTCTGGACGTTGCTCGACGCCTCCTCGGACGCCCCCGCGACGGTCACCAACTGGGCCGCCGTGGCATCGGCGCCGTTCAGCATCTCGCGGGACTGGGCGGCCAGGGCGTCGGCGGCGGCCGAGATCGACTGGACGATGCCGCCGACCGCTCCCTCGAACCGGTCGGCCATCTCGGCCATGACGCGCGCCCGTTCCGTCGCGCGGCGACGGTCCGATTGGGCCTGCTCGGCCTTCAGCGCCTCCGCGTCCCGCAGCGAGGCCAGGAAATGAGCGGTCGTCCGCCACAGGTCGCCGATTTCGTCATGGCCTTGCGCGGTGGGCACCGCCACCGACAGGTCGCCACTCTCCATTTTTTGCAAAGTCCGGGTCACGCCCCTCAGCGGACGCACCACCATGAAGGTGCCGACGTAGATCGCCACCACGAGACCGATACCGAGAGCCGCCAGCGCGGCGATCGCCAACAGCGCGACGGATTGCTGGTGAAACGACTCCTTGTCCGCCCGCAGCGGATCGAGCCGGGACCGGATCGCCGCGACGTGATCGGTCAGGCTCTTCTGCAGGGCCAACCGATTGGCCCGCACGACCGGTTCCTTGAGCTTGTCCATGGCCGCTTCCCGCCCCTCGCGGGCGCCGAGATCCGCCAGTTTGAGCCGCAGCCGCCCGAGGTCCCCGGCCTTTCGGGCGAGGTCCTCGAAATCCGCACGGCCCTCCTCCGGCACGATGGCCCGCCATTCCGCCACGATCGCGTCGAGGCCGTCCACCGACGCCCGGATCTCCTTGAGATAGTCGTCCATCTCGGCCTTGTTCCGGGCCGAGGTGATCCCGCGGTTGCCGGCCGTGATCGACGCGACCGCCCCGTTCATCTTCTCGGCGACGAGCGCCTGCTGTGCAAAGGAGTCCAGCCGGTCGAGATACGCATCGGCGACCCGGAGCGACCAAACGCCGAGCCCCGTTGAGAAGATCACCGAGCCGCCGAGAACGGTCACGATAAGTAATATTCTAGCTTGGACCCGCATGCTGCATCCCACGTCACGGAATTCGATTGTCATGACATGGGGGATAATCCGTAAAGATCATTTATACATTCATGGAGAAAGCGAATACGGTGTTGCACTGATGATAGTTGCTGCAGGTCGACACTTGCCGCAGTCCGGTCCTGCCCGGCCGGCGCGGCGCGGACTCACGTCCGCATTGACATCCGCCCGCAAACCCCCGATCTACCGCTCGTCCCTCCCCCCAAGAGCCCGAGCCATGAACGCGCCCGTCTCCGGCCTCGCCGATCCCGTGTCCCGCCGCCGCACCTTCGCGATCATCTCGCACCCGGACGCCGGCAAGACCACGCTGACCGAGAAGCTGCTCCTCTTCGGCGGCGCGATCCAGCTCGCCGGCGAGGTCAAGGCGAAGCGCAACCAGCGGCAGACGCGCTCCGACTGGATGGGCATCGAGCGCGAACGCGGCATCTCGGTCGTCACCTCGGTGATGACCTTCGAGTACGGCGGCCATGTCTTCAATCTCCTCGACACGCCCGGCCACGAGGACTTCTCCGAGGACACCTACCGCACGCTGACCGCCGTCGACGCCGCCGTCATGGTGCTCGACGCCGCCAAGGGCATCGAGGCGCGCACCCTGAAGCTGGTCGAGGTCTGCCGCCTGCGCGACATCCCGATCGTCACCTTCATCAACAAGATGGACCGCGAGACCATGGACCCCTTCGACCTTCTCGACGACATCGAGAAGACGCTGGCCATGGACACGACCGCCATGACCTGGCCGATCGGCCGCGGCCGCGCCTTCGCGGGCACCTACGACCTGACCCGCTCTGCGATCCGGCTCAAGGACGCCGAGGAGGCGATCCCGGTCAACGGGCCGCAGGACAGCCGGATCGAGGCGCTGCTGCCGGCCGCCGACTTCGAGCAGTTCGTCGGTGAGGTGGAACTGGCTGCCGGCGCGTCCAAGCCCTTTGTTCGACAGAGCTTCCTCGAGGGTCACCACACGCCGGTCTACTGGGGGTCGGCTCTGCGCGACATGGGCGTCAAGGACCTGATCGATGCGCTCGGCCAGTTCGCGCCGCCCCCGCGCGAGCAGAAGGCCGACGGCCGCACCGTCCAGGCCACCGAGGAGCGGATGACCGGCTTCGTCTTCAAGATCCAGGCGAACATGGACCCGAACCACCGCGACCGCATCGCCTTCATGCGGGTCTGCTCCGGCAAGCTCACGCGCGGCATGAAGGCCAAGCTGGTCCGGACCGGCAAGCCCATGAGCCTGCACACCCCGCAATTCTTCTTCGCCCAGGACCGCTCGATCGCCGACGAAGCCTACGCGGGCGACATCGTCGGCATCCCCAACCACGGCACGCTGCGCATCGGCGACACGCTGACCGAGGGCGAGGATCTCGTCTTCCGCGGCGTGCCCAGCTTCGCCCCGGAGATCCTGCGCCGCGTCCGAGCGGCCGACGCCATGAAGGCCAAGAAGCTGAAGGAGGCCCTGCAGCAGATGGCCGAGGAGGGCGTCGTGCAGGTGTTCCTGCCCTACGACGGATCCCAGGCGATCGTCGGCGTGGTCGGATCCCTTCAGCTCGACGTGCTGGCCGAGCGGCTGAAGAACGAATACGGCCTGGAGATCAGCTTCGAGACGACGCGCTTCACAATCTGCCGCTGGGTCTCGACCGGCGAGACGACCAAGCTCGAGGAATTCGCCCGCCGCGACACCTCCGCGATGGCCCGCGATCTCGACGGCGACCCGGTCTACATGGCGACCTCGCCCTACTCGCTGCGCTACGAGGAGGACCGCTGGCCCATGCTGAAGTTCACGGACGTCAAGGACTACCAGAAGGTCAAGGCCGCCTGAGGCGGACGGCCCCCGACCCGGCCGCTCAGGAGGCGGCGCGGGTGGTGTCGGCGACCACGGCGGGCGCCTCGGCGGGCGTTTCCGCCGGCGCGGCCAGCGGCGTGGCGGCCGGACGGTCGAAGCCGATCCGGTGGCCGATCACGTAGGTCCGCAGGTCGCCGCCCGGCGAGGACAGGCGCGCCACGTGGAAGCCGGCGAAGCCCAGGACCGTCATCGCGATCCCGAGCACCCCAGTCTGCGCCAGCATCGCCGCCTGCAGCCCGCCGCTCGGCCCGTTGCCGAAACCCGCGGCCACCAGGCCGAGCCCGGAGGCGAGCGACAGCGCCATCACGGCGAGGCCGACGCCGAGCGCGAAGCGCAGCGGCTCCGCGGACTCCGGGAAGGGCCCCGCGTCGCCGCCCGCCAGCGGGTTGGAGCGCGGCCGGCCACGACGCAGGCGCTCCGACGGCGCGGCGATCGGGACGACGGCCTGCGGCACGCCCTCCACCCAGGCGGCGTCCCGATGGGCTGCCGGCAGAGCGCGCCAGACGTCGAAAATGCGGCGGTCGACGAGGCGGACCTCGGACCGCGGGGCCAGCGGCAGCCGCCCGAGCAGCCGGCGCCAGCCGGTCGCCGGGCGGGTGACCGCCACGATGCCGTGGCCCTCCCGCCAGCGCTCCGCCAACGCGAGGATCACGTCCGGCTCCTCGTCGAGACCCTTCTCGAGGATGATCATTGCCGCACCCGACGCCGCCTCGAGCCCTGCCGTGACGGACGCCTTGCGGCCGTAGGGGCGGTCGAGCCGGACGTAGCGCAGGCGCGGGTCCGCGCTCACGCGCGCCGCGAGCACGATCGGCGTGGAATCCCGGCTGCCGTCGTCGACGAAGACGACCTCCGCCGGGCCGTCGAGCCGGTCCATGATGCGCTCGAGACGGCCGAGAATCTGCGGCAGCGCGGCCTCGTCGTCCCGGACGGGCACGATCAGGCTGTACAGGTAGGCAGTGCCGGCGCTCGTCACGGTCTCGACCCTCCGATGAGGGATCGAGCCTACGGTCCGGGATCTTAAGGATCGGCTACGCGGATCCGTAAAATGCGACGGACTTTCAGTCCCCGGCCGCCCCTCTCCGCCGCTGCTTCAGGATCCGGCGGAACTCGTCGCGCTTGTCGTGGATCGAGGCGATCACCGGCCCCATCGGCACGCCGAGGCCGACCAGCGTCGCCTCGGAGAGCTGCAGGCTCGCCTCAATCGTCTCCGGCACCGCGTCCGCCACCCCCATGCCGTAGAGCCTGGTCGCATGCGCCGCGTCGCGCGCGCGGGCCACGATCACCACGTCCCCCCGGATGGCGCGGACCGCCTCCACCACGCGGTCGACCAGCGTCGGGTTGTTGATGGTGATGACCACCGCGTCAGCCGTGTCGATCCCGCAGCTCTTCAGGAACATCGCGTTGGTGACGTCGCCGAAATAGACTGGCCAGCCCTTGCGGCGGCCGAGCGTGACCGTGGTCGGGTCGCGGTCGATGGCGATGAAGGGCTGCCTGTGATGCTTCAGCATGGTGGAGACGACTTCGCCGACCCGGCCGAAGCCCACCACGATGGTCCGGTGGCCCTGGCTCTCCGGCGGCGCCACCAGCGTCTCCGGGTCCACCGGCCCGGCCGTCTCGAAATGCCTCGCCAGGCTGCGCCCGAGATCGCCCACGAAGGGCAGCACCGCCATGGTGAGCGAGACCACCGCCAGCGCCACCCCGTTCGTCTCCGCGTCCACGATCCCGTAGGCGGTCGCCAGCCCGACCACGATGAAGGCGAACTCGCCACCCGGGCCGATGAGCGCCGCCGCCTCGATCGAGACCGGCCAGGAGAGGCCGAACAGCCGGCCGAGCAGGAGCACGATTAGCCCCTTGACGGCGACTAGCGCGAGCGCGAGGCCGACAAGCAGGAGCGGGTTGGCGATCAGCCGGCCGATGTCGATCGACATCCCCACGGAAAAGAAGAAGACGCCGAGCAGGAGACCCTTGAAGGGCTCGATGGTCGCCTCTACGGCGCGCCGATACTCGGTCTCGGCGATCAGCAGCCCGGCCACGAAGGCGCCGAGCGCCATCGAGAGACCGGCGGCCGCGCTCGCCACCCCGGTGCCGACCACGACCAGCAGGGTCGCGGCGACGAAGAGTTCCGGGTTGTCGGTCTCCGCCACGATGCGGAAGAGCGGCGCCAGCGCCAGCTTGCCGACCGCCACGATGACCGCGATCGCCACCACGGCCTGGACGAGCGCCATCGACAGCCCGCCCAGGAACGAACCGTCCGTCCGCGTCCCGAAGGTGTTGACGAGGAACAGCAGCGGCACGACCGCGAGGTCCTGGAAGAGCAGGACCGAAAAGGTCACCCGGCCGGTGGTCGAAGTCAGCCGCTTCCGGCGCGCCAGGAGTTCGACCACGATCGCCGTGGAGGAGAGCGACAGGCAGGCCCCGATCAGCAGCGAGGCCTCCGCCGACAGCCCGAGGCGCGACAGGAGCCCGCCGAGCACGATCGCGGTGATGACCACCTGCAGCCCGCCGAGCCCGAAGACGAGCCGCCGCATGGTCGACAGGCGGCCGAGCGACAGCTCCAGACCGATCATGAAGAGCAGGAACACGATGCCGAGCTCGGCGATCCCGACGATCTCCTCGGTCTGCTCGATCGTGACCCAGGAGAGGCCCGGCACCCTGTCGGCGAACTGGCCGAGGCCGCGCGGTCCCAGGATGGCGCCGGCCGCCAGGAAGCCCAGGATGGGGGTGACCTTCAGCCGGTGCATCAGCGGTACGACGATCCCGGCGGTGCCGAGGACGAGCAGCGCGTCCTTGAACGCCCCGGGATCAACGCCACCCGCCATCCGATTCTCTCCAGACCATCGTCCTGCCCAGTGTGCGGCAGGTCTCCACGGTCTGGAAAGGCCCGCGGGTTCATGGTGTTAGGAAAGGAGATCTGCCGCTGCGGCAGGCCGGCGAAGAAAGCGGGCCCCCGATGGGGGCCCGAAGCGGCATGCAGGCGGAGGAAACCGTCCGGTCAGGTCTTGACCGTCCGATCAAAGACTACACAAGCTTTCGCTTGAATACAAGAATTTTTGATGCCTCGGACGGGATCGGCGCGCTGCATGCCGGGGCCGCCGGCCCTGCGCTGCGCTCCGGCCGGGAACGGGCGGGAGAGGGTGCGCCCGGGTCCCGGAGGTGGGTGCCACGTCCATCTCGGCTGTGTCGCCTTCGCGACGGTTGCGGCTCGACGCCCAACGCGAGGATTGCCGTGGCGGTCGGGCGCAGGGCCGTTCCCCGGCCGGACCGTCCGCCGCGATACATAGCCGAACGTAGGATTCCCGGGCCCCGGCAAGTCGGGAATGATGCGCGCGAGCGGTGCCCAGATGCGGCGGCCACCCCCGGGATTCGTGATGACACCTGCCGACAACAACGCATTCAGACCGCCGGCCGGCCCGGGCCCCTACTTCGGGCCCGAGGGCTCGCGCCTCGCCGCCCGGCTGCGGATCGCGGCACTGCTGCTCGCCCCCGTGCTCGGCTCTCTGTTCCTGGCGATCCTGTTCGGCCACCTGCTCGTGCCCGACCGCGGCCCGGAGGCGCAGCGCCCCGAGGCCGTCGGGACCGTTGCGCCGCGGCGCTGAAGGCCAGGCCCGGGGCTCAGGCGCCGCCGATCCCTTTCGTGACCCGCCCCGTTCCCCCGCAGGTCCGGCAGGGCCCGTCGGCCCGCATCCCCGTGCCCCGGCAATCCGGGCAGAGGGTCTCGCCGGTGCCCGGCGTCCCCGGAGGCGCCTCGTCGCCGGGGTTCGTCGCCGGTCCCGGGGTCTGGTCACGCGTCTCGCCCGTCATGCGCCGCCTCCCGTTGCCGTCGGAGCACCCGCCCCTCGGCCCGTCGCCCTGCCGCTAGCGCGGCAGCCTCTGCCGGATGTCGCCGACCGACGCCCAGGGGTCGCCCAGGCCTTGGAGCCGTATCGGCACGGTTTCGATCGTGAAGCACGCCGGGTCGAGCCCCGGCGTCACCTCGCTCCAGTCGAGCGGCGTCGACACGGTCGCCTTGGGGCGAGCCCGTGTCGAATAGGGTGCGATCGCGGTCGAGGTCGGATCGTTCCGGAGGTAGTCGATGAGGATGCGCCCGACGCGCTCGGCCTTGGAGATCCGCGTCAGGTAGCGCTCGGGCATCTCGCGGGCGGCCTGCTCGGAAACCGCCTTGGCGAAGGCCTTCACCTCCGGATAGTCGTGCCGCCGCTCGATCGGCACCACGAGGTGCAGTCCCTTGCCCCCCGATGTCTTGCACACCCCGACGAGCCCCAGCCTCCCGAGCCGCGCCCGCATGTCGAGCGCCGCCGCCACCACGTCGGCGAACGTCACCCCCTCACCCGGATCGAAGTCGAAGACGACCCGGTCGGGCCGGTCCGGCCGGTCGCGCCGGGCCCCCCAAGGATGGATCTCCAGGACGCCCATCTGCACGAGCGCGAAGAGACCCGCCGCGTCGCGGAGATAGAGGTAGGGCTCCTCGAACCCCGGGACCACCACCTGGCCGAGGCTGTCGGAAACGCCCGAACCGGCGTGGCGCTGGTAGAAGCAGGTCTTTTCCTGTCCGGCGGGGCAGCGCACCAGCGTGATCGGCCGGTCGGCTACATGGGGCAGCATCGCGGGCGCGACGGCGCGGTAGTATTCCGCGAGCGCGAGTTTGGTGACGCCCTGTTCGGGATAGAGCACCTTGTCAGGGCTCGTCAGACGGACGCCCTCGAAGTCGATCGCCGTCCCGCTCATCCCGCCCCTCCCGTGACCCCTGCCAGCACCTCGGCCGGCATCGGCTCGCGGCCGATCTGGTCGAAGCCGCAATCGCGTGGCGCCTTGTCGGGCCGGAACCGGAGGAGCCGCGTCCCGTGCCGGAACCGGCCGGCGGTCACGTGGTCGTAGCGGACCTCCACCACGATCTCCGGCCTCAGCGGCTCCCAGCGCGTGTCCTTGCCGACGTTCCAGCGGCTCGGTCCTCCGGGCGCGCGCCCGTCGAAGCCGGGCGGCCCGACCAGCGCCTCCAGCCGCGCCGTCAGCGCCGGCTTGTCCTTGTCGAGGATGCCGGAGGTGAAGCCGACGTGGTCGAGCCGGCCCTCGGCGTCATAGAGGCCGAGGAGCAGCGAGCCGACCTGCCGGGTTCCCGCCTCGTAGCGGAAGCCGCCCACCACGCAGTCGGCGCTCCGGTGCCGCTTGACCTTGACCATCGCCCGCTCGCCGGGCCGGTAGGGTTCGTCGAGCCGCTTGGCCACCACGCCGTCCAGCGCCCCGCCCACCCCGGCGAGCCAGCGCGCGGCGGTGGGCCGGTCCTCGGTATAGGGCGAGACCGCGAATGCCGGCTCGCCCGCGAAAGCGGCGACCAGCCGGTCGAGCGCGGCCCTCCGGCTCGTGTAGGCGTCGGCCACCGTCGGCGTCCCGTCCATCATCAGGCAGTCGAACAGCATCATCCGCGCCGGCGTCTCGCGGGAAAGCCGGGCCACCCGGCTCGCCGCCGGGTGCAGCCGCGCCTCGAGCGCCTCGAAGGAGAGCGTCTCCCCCGCCGGCACGATCAGCTCCCCGTCGAGCACGAAGCGGTCAGGCCGCACCCGCCGGCAGGCCTCGACGATTTCGGGGAAGTAGCGGCCGAGCGGCTTGCCGGACTTGCCGAGGAGTTCCACCGTGTCGCCGTCCTTGAAGGCCAGGCAGCGGAACCCGTCCCACTTCGGCTCGAAGCGCCAGCCGTCGCCCTCCGGCAGGCCGTCGACCAGCCTGGCCTCCATCGGTGCGAATTCGGCGGTGAGCAAAGTCTGCAAGGGGCGCCTCTGGCTGTCGCCGGACGGTACGCGGGCCATCCGCGCACCTCTCTTCGCACCGACAACCGCGGCCCTCCCGGCCGGTTCCGCCGGGAGCCCGACGGGGAACTTTCACAAGCCGCGCCGCTTGTTGGGAAACCCCTTCTCCGGCGCGCGCCCGTGCGCCGAGCCGAGCCAGGACCCTCCGACGTGACCGACGTGACCCTCATCGAGGCCGCCGCCGCCCCCCACCCCGTCAGCCCGGAGGCGGAGAGCTTCTATGCGGAGGCGCTCGCCGAGCTCACCCGTCTCGGCCACCCCTTCCTGCTCGCAGGCACCTACGCGGTCAGCGCCTACACGGGGATCAGCCGGCCGACCAAGGACCTCGACGTCTTCTGCAAGGCCGGCGACTATCCGCGCATCCTCAGCCACTTCCAGAGCCTCGGCTATCCCGTGGAGATCGAGGACGAGCGCTGGCTCGGCAAGGTCTACAAGGGCGAGCACTTCTTCGACGTGATCTTCGCCTCCTCCAACGGCACCATGCCGGTCAACGAGCAATGGTTCGAGGACGCCCGCCAGATCGAGCTGTTCGGCTCCGTCGTGCGCATCGTCGGCCCGACCGAGCTGATCTGGTCGAAGGCCTTCATCCAGCTCCGCCACCGCTACGACGGCGCAGACGTGGTTCACGTGATCCTGAAGCAGTCCGACGCGATCGACTGGCACCGGCTGCTCAACTACATGGAACTGCACTGGGAGGTGCTCCTGATCCACCTCCTCAACTTCCGCTGGATCTACCCCACGGAGCGCAACAAGGTCCCGGCCTGGCTGATGTCGGAGCTGATCGACCGGCTGAGCCACCAGCGCAACCTGCCCCCGCCGGAGATGAAGGTCTGCCGGGGCCGCATGCTGAGCCGCATCGACTATGCCGTCGCGGTCGAGGAATGGGGCTTTGCCGACGTCGGGGGCGAGGGAGAATGGCGCAATGGCTGAGGCGAACGGCAACGGCCTGGACGGCGCGCCCCTGAGGGTGGCCGCGCTCGGCGACATCCATGTCAGGGAGGGACAGGATCCCGGCCCCCTGCGGGCGCTGTTTGCCGAGATCGCCCAGTCGGCGGACGTGCTCGTCCTGGCCGGCGACCTCACCGACACCGGCTCCCCGAAGGAGGCCGAACTGCTGGCCGAGCAGCTCAGGGCCGCGTCCCTGCCGCTGATCGGGGTGCTGGGCAACCACGACTACGAGTGCGGCAAGGTCGATGAGGTGAAGCACATCCTGTGCAACGCCGGCCTGAAGCTCCTCGACGGGTCGAGCTGCGAGGTGAACGGCGTCGGCTTCGTCGGGGTGAAGGGGTTTCCGGGCGGCTTCGGCGCGCGCATGCTGGGCGCCTTCGGGGAGCCCGCCATCAAGACGTTCGTGTCGGAATCGATCGCCGAGGCGATGCAGCTCGAGAACGCTATGCGGACGGTGAAGACCGGGCGGTCCCTGGTCGTGCTCCACTATGCGCCCGTCCCCGAGACGGTCGAGGGCGAGCCGCGCGAGATCTACCCCTTCCTGGGCTCCTCCCGCCTCGCCGAGACGATCGACCGCTTCGAGGTCGACGCGATCGTGCACGGCCATGCCCACCGGGGCAGCTACGAGGGCCGCACGCCGCGAGGCTGCCCGGTCTACAACGTGGCCTGGGCGATCCCCAAGCCGACCGGCAGGCCTTATGCACTCCTGGAGATCTGAGCCGTTCAGCCGCTCGCCGCGCGACCGTTCAGACGATCGCCACGCGACCGGTCTCGAGAACCGCCCGCAGCTGCGGCGGGGTCCCCATGAGGCGCTGGTACTCCATCTCGGGCACGCCGTAGCTGTGGCCGGCCGAGTCCTCGAGCTTCGTGCGGTCCAGCACGATGATGTGGCTCCGCCGGGCGCGGACGATCTTCGACCCCTCGAGCAGGTGCAGGGCCGTGGTCACCCCCGGGCGCCGGACCCCGAGCATCACGGACAGGAACTCGTGGGTCAGCGGGATGTCGTCGTCCACCATCCGGTCGTGGCACATCAGCAGCCAGCGCGCGAGCCGTTCGTCCAGCGTGTGCCGCCCGTTGGCGAGCGCCGTATGGGCGACCTGGATCATGAAGGCCTGGGCGTAGCGCAGGAAGTGCGCCCGCATGGCCGGTCGCTCCTGAAGCATCCGGGACAGCACGTCGGCGCGGATCCGGTATCCGTGCCCGGCGATCTGCACGTAGGTGCGGTTCGGCGAGGAATTGACCCCGTGCAGGAGCGACACCCCGGTCATCCCTTCGGCACCGACCAGACCCGCCTCGATGACCTCCCCGGCGCTGTTGACCGCCACCACCGAGATGAGCCCGCTCTCCGGGAAGACGACGAAAGGGAACGGAACGCCCGAATCCTCGATAGGCTCTCGTAGCGAAAGCTCGAACGGCGTGAGCAGCTGCAAGAGAGCGGCACGATCTTCCGGTGGCAAGGTCGCCACGAGCCGGTTGCGCAAGGATGGACTGAGGACTTTGTCCATTCGTGGTTCTTTCGATTCCGGAGACCGCGGCGAACTCTGCCGATACCTGCTCGAACCAACACCCGGGCAGAGGTCCAAGAATTGGCTCACCCTTGAGCGAACGACCGTGACGTCCCACGCCGATGCGGTAGATGTATATTCAACATCCCAAAATAGATTGCAGCCGAATATGACATGCCGGTCCAGTATCTGTACCCTCTCGTACGAACCCTTCGAAAAAAATGCCCAGTCCGCTGGCATCGTCCGGATCTGCAACCGTCATGCGGGCGCGGCCCTGGGGGCATCGGGAACAAGGCTCGGGCGAAGCCGTTGGGAGGCGCCGGTGACCCGGTAACGCCTGATCCAGAGGACTAGCCATGCACAAGTTCAAGGCCGGAGAGCGCGTGCTCTACAGGCCGGCCTCGCCCTGGGAGCGCGGCAGCAGCGCCGAGATCATCCGCCCCTTGCCGGTCGACGGGACGGTCGCGTTCTATCGCGTCCGCTCGGAGGCCGAGCAGTTCGAGCGGGTCGTGCCGGAGGAGCGCCTGGCGCCCCTACCCCACTGACGGACCGGCCGCGCCGCCGAGCCCCGGCACGCCGCGCTCGTCGATCGACACCGACTTGATGAGCGCGAGCACCGCGTCGCCGACGTCGAGCCCCAGGCTGTCGACGGCGAGCCGCGTGGAGTAGCACTTGAGGCTGTCGCCGCCGGTCAGCGCGATCGTGGTGAGCGCCAGCGGCCCCGCGCCCCGCTCGACCGCCGAGACCCTGCCGGCGAGCGACGTCCGGATGCTGAGGTTGCCGGGTGTGCCGACCGCCAGGGTGACGTTCGTCGCCCTGACGGCGACGCGGACCTCCCCTTGGCTCACGCTGAGGATCCCGGGCACGACGATGTCGCCGGCCGGATGGGAGAGGACCGTCACCCCGTAGCCGGCCATCACGGCCCGCACGCGGGCCTTCAGCACCGACACGGCCTCGAATCGCTCCGTCGCGCTGGCGAGCCCGTTCGGCGCCAGCACCTCGGTGGGCGTCCCTGTCGCCGCCACGCGCCCGTGCTCGAGCCGCACGACCCGATCGGCGAGCCGCGCCACCTCCTCGACGGCGTGGCTGACATACACGATCGGGATCCGGAACTCGTCCCGAAGCCGCTCGATGAAGGGCATGATCTCCGTCTTGCGCGCCGCGTCCAGCGACGCCAGCGGCTCGTCCATGAGGAGGAGCCTCGGCGAGGCGACGAGCGCGCGCCCGATCGCCACCCTCTGCCTTTCGCCGCCCGACAGGGTCGCGGGCCGCCGGTCGAGCAGGTGGCCGATGCCGAGCACCTCCACCACCGGGTCCAGGCCGATCCGGCGCTCGGCGGCCGGCGTGAACCAGCGCCCGTAGGTCAGGTTCCGGCGCACCGACAGATGGGGGAAGAGCTGGGCGTCCTGGAAGACGAGCCCGATGCGCCGCCGGTGCGCCGGCACCTCGGTCCCGGCCTGCGTGTCGACGAGCACCCTGTCGTCGACGGCGATCCGCCCGCGGTCGGGTCTCTCCAGCCCCGCGATCAGCCGGATCGCGGTCGTCTTGCCGCAACCCGAGGGCCCGAACAGCGCCGTCACCCCCTCCCCGCCCTCGAAGGCGACGTCGAACAGGAAGTCGGGCCGGGCGAGCCGGCAGGCGAAGCCGATCATGTACCCCTCCCGGACCGGCCCGCCCGCCGGGCGATCGCCTCCGACGCGACCAGGGCGCCGAGCGAGATCACCACCGCGATGGCGGAGAGCCGCAGCGCCCCGAGTTCGCCGTCCGGGGCCTGCGTGTAGGTGTAGATGGCCGCCGGGATGGTCTGCGTCTCTCCGGGGATGTTGGAGACGAAGGTGATCGTCGCCCCGAACTCGCCGAGCGCCTTGGCGAAGGCCAGCACGGCGCCGGCCAGGATCCCCGGCAGGGCAAGCGGAACCGTCACGGTCGCAAAGACGAAGGCCGGCGAGGCGCCGAGCGTGCGCGCCGCCTCCTCCACCCGCCCGTCGATCGCCTCCAGCGCCAGCCGCATGCTGCGCACCATCAGCGGAAAGCCCATCACCGCGCAGGCGAGCGCCGCGCCGGTCCACCGAAACGACAGGACGATGCCGAACTGCTCCGCCAGGAAGGACCCGACCGGCCCGCGCCGGCCGAAGAGGAGCAGGAGCGCGTAGCCGGTCACTACCGGCGGCAGAACCAGCGGCAGGTGCACGAGCCCGTCGACGAGCGTCTTCCCGCGGAAGCGCCCGCGCGCCAGCAGGTGGGCGACCGCGAGGCCGAACGGCAGGCTCGCCAGGGTGGCGACGGTGGCGACGCGCAGCGACAGTCCGACAGCCACCCATTCCTGGGGAGAAAGCCGCAGCCAGTCCACTCCGTCACTCCGCCCTCGGTGTCCGCAACCGGCCCTTGCCGGCGGGCCGGGGCCACCATAGCCGAAGCCCGGCCCGGCTGTCGCTTCGGGAACACGCGAAGCCCCCGCGCCAACGGCGCGAGGGCTCCCCTGGGGCGGTCACGGGCCCCTCCCCCGCGCCGCCCCGTTCTCAGGCCCGCAGGCTCAGCCCTTGTGGTAGGAGGGCTGCAGCGCATAGACGGGCGTCGGGATGCCCTCCATGCGCGCCTTGAGCTGCAGGGACAGGAACTGCGAGTAGTGGCGCGACTGGTGCAGGTTGCCGCCGTGGAACCACAGCCCTTCCTGCTGGGTCGGCTTCCACATGTTGCGCTGCTCGCCTTCCCAGGGTCCCGGGTCCTTCGGCGTGTCGGACCCGAGCCCCCAGACCTTGCCGACCTTGTCGGCCATCTCCTGCCCGCACAGGTCGGCGACCCAGCCGTTCATGGACCCGTATCCGGTCGCGTAGACGATCACGTCGGCCGGGATCTCACTGCCGTTGTCGAGCTTCACCCCATTCTCGGTGATCTCCTCGACCTGGCCGCCGACCAGCTTGATCTTGCCGTCGATGATGAGCTGCGAGGCGCCGATGTCGATGTAGTAGCCGGAGCCGCGGCGGAGATACTTCATGAAGAGCCCGGACCCGTCCGCGCCCCAGTCGAGCTTGAATCCGGCCTTCTCCAGCGCCGCGTAGAAGTCCTTGTCCATCTCCTTGATCTTCTCGTAGACCGGGATCTGGAACGTATGCAGGATCCGGTAGGGCAGCGAGGCGAAGATCAGGTCCGCCTTCGCGGTCGTCATGCCGGACTGCACCGCCCGCTCCGAATAGAGGTCGCCGAGGCCGACCTCCATCAGCGGTTCCGACCGAACGATATGGGTCGACGACCGCTGCACCATGGTGACGTCCACGCCCGCCTCGTAGAGCGCCGCGCAGATGTCGTGCGCCGAGTTGTTCGACCCGATCACCACGACCTTCTTGCCCTTGTAGCCGTCCGGCCCGGGATGCTGCGAGGAATGGTGCTGCTCGCCCTTGAACCGCTCCATGCCTTTGAACTTGGGCATGTTGGCCTTGCCCGACATGCCGGTCGCGAAGACGAGCTGCTTCGGCTTCAGCACGATCTCCTGCCCGTCGCGGTCGACCACGACGGTCCATTCCTTCGCCTTGTCGTCCCACTTGGCGGATTTCGCCGTCGTCTTGGTCCAGTAGTTGAGTTCCATCACCTTCGTGTAGAACTCGAGCCAGTCGCCGATCTTGTCCTTCGGGGAGAAGACCGGCCAGTTCTTCGGGAAGTCGATATAGGGCAGGTGGTCGTACCAGACCGGGTCGTGCAGGCAGAGCGACTTGTAGCGCTTGCGCCAGCTGTCGCCCGGCCGCTCGTTCCTCTCCACGATGATGGTCGGCACGCCGAGCTGCCGGAGCCGCGCCCCGAGCGCGATGCCGCCCTGCCCGCCGCCGATGATGAGCACGTAGGGCTGCTTGGTGAAGCCGAGCGTCCGGGCCTCCTCCTCGCGCTCCTCCTTCCAGGTCTTGGCGCCGGGGTTCACCCCGTGCTTGGCCCCGAGCGGACGGGTGAATCCCGCCTTCTCCTCTTGGCCCTTGAGCTCCACCATGGTGGTGAGCAGGGTCCAGATCAGCCCGTCGCGGATGCGGATCAGGCCGTAGCCGCGCGCCACCTCGGTCTCGAACGAGATCCAGGCCTCCAGCACGCCTCCGTTCTCGGTCGCCTCGGTGCCCTCGGCCACGTGCCACTCGCGCGGCTTGGTCGACTTGAGGCAGTGCTCGAGCATGTCGCGCACCTGGTCGCGGCCCTCGACCGTCTTGATGTTCCAGGTGAAGGCGACGAGGTCGCGCCAGTAGCACTCGTCGGCGAACATCCCCACGGCGGCGTCGATGTCGCCGGCCTGCAGGGCGTCGTCGAAGCGGGCGAGAAAGGTCTCGGCGCGGCCCGTGGGTGTGGTGTCCAGCATGCGTTCCTCCTGGTTCCTTAGGATGCGGGTCGACCGCCCGCTCGGACCCGACGACCGCAAGCCGCGTGCCAGCGGGCAGACCGGGCGGGAAGCCTTGCCGCACAGGCACTTGGGTCTCAGAGGGCGCCGTCCGGCCGTGGCGGTCGCCGTGGCGCGCGCGACAGGTGTGGCGCCACAGGGGCGCGCCTGGCGATCCGGATCGCGGGCGCCGGGTCAGCGCGCCGAAAGGCGCCGCAGGCGGCGATGCACGGTCGTCCGGTCGACGCCGAGCTGCCGGGCCAGCGCCGACACGTTGCCCCCGCAGGCGGCGAGCCGGGCTCTGAGATCCTCGCCCGGGTCGGGGTGGCCGGACGGCCCCGTCGCGCCGGCATGGTCGGGCAGGTCCTCGCGCCGGATCTCCCCGCCCTCCGCCAGCGCGGCCGCCACCTTCAGCGCGTTGGCGAGTTCGCGCAGGTTGCCCGGCCAGTCGTGCCGCCGCAGCGCCAGCCGCGCCTCGGCGGAGAGACGGACCGAGACCCCGAGGTCCTCGGCGGCGCGCTTCAGCACATGGTCGGCGAGCGCGTCGAAGTCGCTCCGCTCGCGCAGCGGGGGAAGCTTCAGGGTCGCCGCGTTGAGCCGGAAGAAGAGGTCCTGCCGGAACGCACCCGTCGCCACCAGCCGGTCGAGCGCGTGGTGGGAGGCCGAGATCAGGCGGAAGCGCACGGGTTTCGGCCGGTGCGCGCCGACCGGCGTCACCTCCCCTTCGGCGAGCACCCTGAGGAGCCGCGCCTGCAGGCCGAGCGGCATGTCCCCGATCTCGTCGAGGAACAGCGTACCCCCGTCGGCCGCCTCGATCAGCCCCGTCTTGCCGCGCGGCGAGGCGCCCGTGAAGGCGCCCGGCGCATAGCCGAAGAGCTCGGACTCGATCAGGCTCTCCGGGATCGCCGCGCAATTGACGGCGACGAAGCGCCCCGGGTTGGGCTGGCTGTCGTGGATGGCCCGGGCCAGGAATTCCTTGCCGGTGCCGGTCTCGCCCTGGATCAGGATCGGGATGTCGCGCCCCGCGAGCCGGCTCGCCTTGACCTGTACGGCCTCGATCGCCGCATCCCCGAAACCGAGGTCCCGCAAGGCCCGCGGCACCCGGCTGCCGGTGGCCGGCCCGCCCCGGAAGCTCTGCACAGGCGCCACCGCGCTCGCGAAGAGCGCCGCCGCCCCGCGGGTGCGCACCACCCGCTCGCCGTTCGGCCGGCCGCGCATGAGGCGCGGCAGTTCGTCCACCTCGAGGTCCAGGAAGCGCGAGATCGGCTGGCCGATCAGCCCGCGCGTGCCCCCCGCCGCGCTGCCGAGGATGCGCGACAGGGCCCGGAAGCCGCCGTGAGTCATCCCCGAGATCCGGCCGGAGGCATCCACCGAGACCGCCGCCTCCGGATCCACGTCCAGGAAGTCCGGCGAGCGCGAGAGCCGCAGGATCCAGTCGTGGCGCGTGCGCGCCATGAGGTTGGCGAGTTCGATCCGCCGGGCCGTCTCGGAGACGAGGTGGAGCGCGAGATGCTGGCTGGCCTTGGCGGTGGGCGAGCGGAGCTGCGAGATGTCGAGCACCGCCGTCAGGTCGCCGAACGTGTCGAAGATCGGCGCCGCCGTGCAGGTGAGCCCGATGTGGCAGGTGTCGAAATGGTCGTCCTGATGGATGACCACCGGTTCGCCCGACACGATCGAGGCGCCGACCGCGCAGGTCCCGGCCCGGCTCTCCGACCATTCCGACCCAAGATAGAGGCCGGCCTTGCGCAACTGGTTGTCGAAGGTCGGGTCGCCCATGAAGTCGACCGTGACGCCCCGGGCATCCGAGAGCAGCAGGACGTAGTGCTGGTCCATCACGTGCCGGAACAGGCCCTCGATAGCCGACCGTCCGATCCGGATCAGTTCCTGCGCCTGTTCCCGATGTTCCTTGAGCTGCGTCTGCGGGACGATATAGGCCTCCTGGGCCTTGGCCGGATCGAGCCGGTAGTCGTTGAGGCAGCGGAGCCACGACTGCAGCACAGCCGCGTCGCGGGTACTGCTGTCTCCGCGCGCGACGCGCTCGATCTCCTGGACATGGGCCTTGGCGGACACCATCGGCGAACTCCCGGGCTGCCGACCCCCCATGCCCGGAGCCGGATGCGAACCGATTGAAGGTCGCACGCCCCTTCCGCTGGATCAACCCGGCGCCCGGCGAGGGGCGGCTGCCCTAGCCGGCTCGCTGCCCCCCGTACTCCGCGTCGCCGACATGCTCCAGCCAGTCGACGGTCTTGCCGTCGAGCGCCTCCTGGACGGCGATGTGGCTCATGGCGGTCTCCGGACTGGCCCCATGCCAATGCTTCTCGCCGGGCGGAAACCAGACAACGTCGCCGGGACGGATCTCCTCGACCGGTCCGCCCTCCCGCTGCGCAAGCCCGCGTCCGCTGACGACGATCAGGGTCTGGCCCAGGGGATGGGTATGCCAGGCCGTCCGCGCGCCCGGCTCGAAGGTCACCAGGGCGCCCGCAACGCGCGCCGGCGCGGGCGCCGAGAACAGCGGGTCGATGCGGACCGTACCGGTGAACCAGTCGGACGGCCCCCGTCCCGAGGGTTTGCTGCCTGCGCGCTGGATGTCCATGGGAAGAGCCCTTTCGCTTGCCAGGGCCCTAACGAAACACCAGTCTGGATGTTCGCGCCAAGGGGGACCGCCGCCCGCCAGCGCGTCGGGGCCGGACGATTGACCCCGGGCAGCGCGGCCCGTATGCCCAACGGAAGGACGGACATCCGGGCATGCTCACCAACAAAGGCAAATACGGCCTCAAGGCCCTCGCCCATCTCGCCGGCCTGGAGCCGGGCCAGACGGCGTCCATCGCCGGCATCGCCGCCGCCGAGAACATCCCGAAGAAGTTCCTCGACGCCATCCTGCTCGATCTGCGCAACGCCGGCTTCGTGCGCTCCAAGAAGGGCCCCGGCGGCGGCGTGGCGCTCGCCCGGGCCCCGGACGAGATCCGGCTCGGCGACGTCGTCCGTTCGCTGGACGGCCCGCTCGCCCCGATCGGCTGCGCCAGCCGCACCGCCTTCCGGCCCTGCGACGACTGTTCAGACCTGGAGACCTGCCCGGTCCGACTGACCATGGTCGACGTGCGCGATGCGATCTCCCGCGTGCTCGACACCACCACGCTCGCCCAGATGGCCCGCCGCTCGGCCAACGCGCGCGCCTGGTCGGCCGGCCAAGGCGGGACCGGCCCGTAGGACCGGCCCGGAACGCCCTCGCCCGGCGACGGCCCGGGCGCGCCGGCCCCTTCAGTAGACCACGTCCGCGACGCCGAAGATCGCATCGAGGAGCCGACCCTCCAGGGCGGCGAGTTCCGGCGAGCCGCGCTCGCGCGGCCGCGGCAGGTCGACCGCGAGGTCCAGCGCGATGCGCCCCTCGTCGACCACCACGACCCGGTCCCCGAGGGCGACCGCCTCCGACACGTCGTGGGTGACCAGCACGGCCGTGAAGCCCTGGGCGTGCCAGACCCGCTCCACGAACTGCTGCATGGTGATCCGGGTCAGCGCGTCGAGGGCGCCGAGCGGCTCGTCGAGGACCAGCAGATCCGGATGGCTGACGAGCGCCCGGGCGAGCGCGACCCGCTGGCGCTGGCCGCCGGAGAGCACTGACGGCCACTCGTCGGCGCGGCTCTCGAGATGCACGTCCGCGAGCACGTCGAGCGCGGCGGCCCGCGCCGAGGCCCGGTCCCGGGCGGCCGGCAGGCCGACCGCCACGTTGTCGGCGACCGTCGCCCACGGCAGCAGGCGCGGCTCCTGAAAGACGATGCGCGCATTGGCGCGGCCCTCCCGCCCGTGGCCGAGCGCGATCGTGCCGCCGGTCGGCTGGTCGAGCCCGACCAGGAGCCGCAGGAGCGTGCTCTTCCCGCAGCCGCTCTTGCCGACCACCACCAGGAACTGTCCCGCCGGCACGTCGAGGTCGATGCCCTCGAGCACCACCTTGTCGCCGAAGGCCTTGCCGACGCCGGCGAGCGACAGCGAGACGCCGGCGCGGCGAGGCTCGGGCGGAGGGGCCGGCGGGGCCGCCGCCGCTTCGCCCCACCCCGCTCCGAGCGGGACGGGAGAGACGGAAGGGCCGGTCGGATCGATCCGGGCGAGGCTGGTCATGGGCTTGTCCTCAGTGATTGTGGAAGGCCGGATGCCAGGCGAGGCTGCGGCGTTCGAGGCTGCGGGCGAGCACGTCGGCGAGCTTTCCGAGCAGCGCGTAGATCAGGATCGAGAGCACGACCACGTCGACGAGCATGAACTCGCGCGCCTGCATGGCCATGTAGCCGAGCCCCGAGGAGGCCGAGATGGTCTCGGCGACGATGAGCGTCAGCCACATGATGCCGAGCGCGTAGCGCAGGCCGACGAAGATGGACGGCAGCGCCCCGGGCAGGATCACCTTCCGGAACAGGGTCCAGCGGCTCATGCCGTAGATCCGTCCCATCTCGATGAGCTGCCCGTCGACCCCGCGCACGCCGTGCACCGTGTTGACGTAGACCGGGAAAAACACCCCGAGCGCGACCAGGAACAGCTTCGCCTCCTCGCCGATGCCGAACCACAGGATGACCAGCGGGATCAGCGCCAGGTGCGGGATGTTTCGGATCATCTGCACGGTGGTGTCGGTCAGCCGGTCGGAGGCACGGGACAGGCCGTTGGCGAGCCCGAGGCCGAAGCCGATCGTCCCCCCGATCAGAAGCCCGGACACGGCGCGCGCCGCGCTCGACCGGGCATTGGCCAGGAGTTCGCCCGACAGGGCGAGGCGCCAGCCCGCCGCGACCACGTCGGTCGGCGCCGGCAGCACGCGGTCGGAGATCAGGCCGAGGCTGGATCCGACCTGCCACAGCGCGATCACGGCGGCCGGCAGGGCATAGGGCACGAAGGCGGAAAGCGGCGACTTGGCCATGGCATCCTCTCGGGAAAGACGGGGAGAGATCCGGGCGGGCCGGCGTGCGGCGGTGCCGGCCCGCCCACGGCGTCAGACCGCGGCGGCGAGGCCTGTGATGCGCCGGCGCGGCGCGCCGGTCCCGAAATCGCCCTCGAGCACCTGGCCGCCGCGCGTCTGCGAGAGCCCCAGGGCGGGGAACAGCAGCTCGGCCACCCGGTAGGCCTCCTCGAGATGCGGGTAGCCGGACCCGATCACCGTGTCGATGCCGAGCGCCTGGTACTCGCGCAGGCGCGCCGCCACCGTGGCGGGGCTCCCGACCAGCGCCGTCCCGGCCCCGCCGCGCACGAGCCCGACTCCCGCCCAGAGGTTCGGGGCCACGTAGAGGGCGTCGCGGCGGCCGCCGTGCAGCGCCGTCATGCGCCGCTGGCCGACCGAGTCCGACTCGGTCGCGAATTTCGCCTGCTGGGCCGCGATCGTCGCGTCGTCGAGCCGGGAGATCAGCCGGTCGGCCGCCGCGAAGGCCTCCTCGTCGGTTTCTCGCACGATGAAGTGCAGCCGGATCCCGAAGGTTACCGTCCGGCCCTTCGCCGCCGCGGCCTGGCGCACGCGGCCGATCTTCTCCGCCACGTCGGCCGGCGGCTCGCCCCAGGTGAGATACTTGTCGACCCGGCCCGCCGAGAAGGCGATCGCCGCGTCCGACGACCCGCCGAAGAACAGCGGCGGGCGGGGCTTCTGCACGAAGGGGAACTGCAATTTGGCGCCCTGCGCCTTGATGTGCCTGCCCTCGAGGGTCGCCGCCCCGCCCCGCGCCAGGGTCTCGAACACCTCGAAGAACTCCTCGGCGTGGTCGTAGCGCTCGTCGTGCGGCAGGAAGATGCCGTCCCCGGCCAGTTCCCTGGGCGAGCCTCCGACCACGATGTTGAGCAGAAGCCGTCCGTTCGAGACCCGATCGAGGGCCGCGGCGAGCCGGGCGTAGAAGGCCGGACTGGCCGTTCCGGGCCGGATCGCGACCAGGAAGCGCAGCTTCTCGGTGGCGGTGGCGAGCGCCGTGGCGGTGATCCAGCTGTCCTCGCAGTTGGCCCCGGTCGGGAGCAGCACGCCGCCGTAGCCCAGCCGGTCGACCGCCGTGGCGATCTCGCGCAGGTACCGGTGGTCGGGGGCGCGGTGCCCCTCGTCGGTGCCGAGGTAGGGTCCGTCGCCGCTGGTGGGGATGAACCAGAAGAAGTCGATCGGTTTGTCGGGGTGGGCCATGGTCGGGTCCTTGGGATTGAGGGGTCGGGCAGGTCGCGGGCGGCGACCGGGTCAGGTCACCGGCGGCGTCCAGACCGCCTCGCGCACGTTGATGGTCCGGGGGATCAGGCCGAGGCGGGCGAACTCGTCGGCGATGGCCTGCTGGCTGCGGACGACGTCTTCCGTCACCGGGGTGACCGCGTAGCGGGTCCGGGCGGCGGCCCGCTGCTGGTGCTCAAGGGCGACGCCGGTCACCTCGGCGAGCGCGCGGGCGACCTCGTCGGGATGCTCCGTGGCCCAGGCGGCGACCCGGGTCAGTTCGTCGAGGACGTCGCGGACCAGGCCGGGGTTCGCTTTGGCGTAGGTGCCGTTGGCAAGGTAGAAGGAGTTCGTCTCGACGATGCCCTCGGCCGTCGTCAGCACCCGCGCGTCCTGGGTCTTCTCCGCGATCGCGTAGAAGGGATCCCAGATCGTCCAGGCGTCGATCGAGCCGTTGGCGAAGGCCGCGCCGGCATCGGCCGGCGAGAGATAGGCGGGCTTGATGTCGCTCCAGGCGAGCCCGGCCTTCTTGACCGCGTTGACCGTGAAGTTGTGGGCGCTCGAGCCCTTGGTGAACCCGATCGTCCGCCCCTTCAGGTCCGCCAGCGAGCGGATGGGCCCGTCCCGCTTGACCAGGATGGCGGAGCCCGCCCCCGGGGCCGGGATGGTGGCCACGTAGACCAGGTTGGCCCGGGCCGCCTGGGCGAAGATCGGCGGCGTGTCGCCGGTCGTGCCGAAGTCGATGGCGCCGAGGTTCAGCGCCTCGAGGAGCGGAGGCCCGGCCTGGAACTCGATGTAGCTCACCTTGATGCCGCGCGCCGCGAGACGCTTCTCGAGCGCCTCCTGGCGCCGGGCGATCACCAGCCCGCCGGACTTCTGGTAGCCGATGCGGAATTCCCGCGCGGGCTCCCCGCCCTGCGCATGGCCGGCGCCTGGTCGGCCGAGCCATCCGGCTCCTGCGGTCGCGCCCAGCAGGGCGAGCGTGCTTCGTCTCGTCAGCATCAGGATCTCCATTGGTGTGGAAGGAGGGATCAGGCCCTGCGCGCCAGCGCGGCGGGCCCGGCATGGACGCGCAGCAGCCTGGCCGTCTCGTCGGCCGCCTGCCCGATGCGCGCCACCAGGGCCGAATGGCTCGGCCGGTAGTCCAGGAATTCTTTCTCGGTGCCGTAGACCCCGGTCGGCACGATCGCGGCGCCGAAGAAGCCGAAGAGCGGCCTGAGCGCGTGGTCGACGACCAGCGAATGCCGCTCGCTGCCGCCGGTGGCGGCGATGACCACCGGCTTGCCGGCGAGGCCCTTGGGATCGATCAGGTCGAACAGGTGCTTGAACAGGCCCGTATAGGCCCCCTTGTAGACCGGCGAGGCCACGACGAGCGCGTCCGCGGTCTCGATCGCGTCCAGGATGCCGGCGAGCCGCGGCGGCGCGAACCGCGGATCGAGCGTGGCTCCGAGGTCGGCGCCGAGATCGACGAGGTCGTGGACCTCGCTGTCGACCGGATGCCGAAGGCCGATCTCGGCGACGAGCGCCTCGACGAGCCCCAGGGTACGCGATGGGCGCTGGGTGTTGCCGGCAAGGCCGACCAGGTAGGACCGGGACATCGTGCTTCCTCGTGAGCCGGGGCCGCGGGCGGGCCGTTGGATGAGCCACGAGGATGCTTTAGTAGATCGATTTTGTCGACTAATTCAGCACTCACAAACGCGCGTCTCGCGAAACCGATGACCAGAATTGCGGATTAACGGAGAATGCCGTGCCACCGGTCCACGAGTCTGGACAGGAATCATAAAATCCCGATAGGATAAGTCGGCATTGGAGGCCGAACATGCGGATGACGTTGGGACAGCGTGTGATCGTGATCGGGGGCGGGGCGAGCGGGGTCCTGGCCGCCGTGAACCTGTCGCGGACCCTCGGCCGGGACGCCGAGGTGGTGCTCGTCGAGCCGGCCGAGGCGCCAGGCCGGGGCCTCGCCTACTCGACCCGGGACCCGCAGCATCTCCTCAACGTGCGCGTCTCCAACATGAGCGCCTTCCCCAACGACCCGGACCACTTCTTCCGCTGGCTGCAGCGGCGGGGCGCCGCCGAGGGGATCGGCTGCGCGACGCACTTCTGCTTCGTCCCGCGGCGCGTCTACGGCGCCTACCTGGCCCAGCTCTTCGAGGACGCCCTTATGGAGAACGTCCGCCACCTCCGGGGCTCGGCGGTCGGCATCCGCCTCCTGCCGGACGGCGTCGATGTCTCCCTCTCCGACGGGGCGTCGATCCGGGGCGGGGCCGTGATCCTCGCCACCGGACACGATCCGAGGCCCCCCAGGGGCGACGCGGTCAGGGACGCCTGGGACCCCGAGGCGACCGCAGGACTGGACCCGGACGCCGAGGTCGGCATCCTCGGGACCGGCCTGACCATGGTGGACGTGGTGCTGACCTTGCGCCGGCAGGGTCATCGCGGCCGGATCCAGGCGATCTCCCGACGCGGCCTCATGCCCGCCGTGCACGCCGTCGCCGCCCCGCGCCCGATCCCGCGCGAGGCGGTGCCGATCGGCGCGCCCCTCAGCCGGATCCTGGCCTGGCTGCGCGGGCTGGTCCGGGCGGCGGCCCGGGACGGCACGGATTGGCGCAGCGTCGTGGACGGCCTGCGGCCGCACACCCGCGCCTTGTGGCAAGGCATGGACCGGGACCAGCGCGCCCGCTTCCTGAGGCACGCCAGGCCCTGGTGGGACGTCCACCGCCACAGGATGGCCCCGGCGGTGGCCGAGACGATCGGCAACCTATCGCGCGATCGCCGGCTCGACGTGACCGCCGCCAAGGTGGTCGCGGTCGGCGGCGGAGCCGGGCTCGAGGTGACCTTCCGGCGGCGCGGGACTGAGGCGTTGGAAGTGCTGCGCGTGGCGCGCCTGATCGATGCGACCGGCCTTCCCTCGGACGTCCGCACCTCGCCGAACCCCGTCATCCGGTCGCTCATCGACCAGGGCCTCGCCAGTGTCGACGACCTCGCGCTCGGCCTCGCCGTCTCCGACGACTACGCGATCGTCGACACGGGCGGCCGCCCCTCCGACCGCCTCTACGCCGTCGGCCCCCTGTGTCGCGGGGCGATGTGGGAGATGATCGCGATCCCCGACATCCGCCAGCAATGCGCCGAGCTGGCCGACCACCTCGCCGCCCTCCTCCAGCGCCCCCCGCTCCGCTCCGCCGGCTGAACTGGTTCGATCCGGCGATCGAAGCGAGACCGTCGGTCACGGTGAAGCTCAGAACCACTTGCCCGCTGAAGTTCGCCGCTGGCGTGATCGTCCAGGTGCCGTTCTGGTTGTCGACCACCGTGCCGGCCGAGGCAATGAGGCTCGAGATCGACAGCGTGTCGCCGTCGATATCGGTGAAGCCGGCGAGTAGCGCCGCAGCCGAAATCGTGTAGGGGGTGCCCGCGGCGCCATTCGCCAGCACGGCCGTCGAGTTGCCGACCGGCGCGTCGTTGACCGGCGCAACCGCATAGCCGGTCGAGCCGGCGACCGAGCCGCCGTTGCCGTCCACGACCGTGAAGTCGACGGTCACCGGGCCGTTGAAGTTGGCCGCCTGGGTGATGGTCCAGGTGCCGTCACCGTTGTCGACGACCGTGCCCAAGGACGTGGTCAGGCTGCCGATCGACAGCGTGTCCCCGTCCGAATCCGAGTAGCCGGCCAGCAGGTCGGCGGCCGAGACCACATAGGCGACGTCCTCGACGCCATCGGCGAGCGAGGCCGGCGCGGTGCCGACCGGGGCGTCGTTGACCGGGTTCAAGACGTAGCTGTTGCTTGCCGAAATCGAGGCCAGCCCATCGGTCACGTCGTAGGTGAGCGTGACCTGGCCGTTGAAGTTGGCGCTCGGTGTGATAGTCCACGTGCCATTGCCATTGTTGACGATCGTGCCGTTCGAGGCAGTCAGATTAACGATCGACAACGTATCTCCGTCGACATCTGTGAATCCTGCAAGCAAAGCAGAGCTCGACACCGTGTACGGCGTAACCGCTGTGCTACTTGGCTGTGTACCTGGAGCGCGTCCGTCCGTGCTTCAACCCGGCGCCGGAGTGCACTGCGCTATGGCAGACATTCGAAGGAAAGCCTCTGGTCCAGCACACCATTCACCTCCGTATTAAGGGGGCGACCGAGCGCCTGTTCGGCGAAGCGATCAACCCGCGCCGGTTCCGGGCCGCGGCTGCGACCACCTTTGTGGAGGAAGCTCCGGAAGCCGCGCGCCTCGCTGCACCCCTTCTCGGGTATCGGTACTTCCGGACGACCGAACGCTATTACGTCCGCGCCAGCCAGACTGTCGCCAGTCGCGCGGTAAACGGCGTCATCTTGAGCAGCAGGATGTCCGGAAGGAGCCGCAGGTGACCTAGCCTCGCAAGGAATGGCGCTTCGATACCAATAGGCATACCAACAAAACCCAGGCGTTCAGAATCTGCTTTTGGCCGTGACCAGATCGACCCTACGCCTCCAGGCCGCTGGACGGGCGCCGGCCTGATCCTCTTCACCGATCACGACGACACACGCCGCTGGCTCCGGCATCGTCTACTCGAGGCGGTCGACGACCTGGGCGCGGACAACCGCATCGCCTGCTTCAAAGCCGCGCCAGTGAAGGAGCTGCATGGCATACCCTCCGAGGCCGCAGCGCGCCCCGCCCTCCGACGCTACATTTCTCACGACGGCATATCGACCGCCCCTCGACAAAGTTGCCGGCAGGCAGCTGGCCCATACGCCGGTCAGGCTCTGCGGCATCGAGTAGGAGCCCAACTCAGTCCGGGGCTTTGCGCGCCGGAGTGGCACCCGCTGATCGAAGGGAATGGCTTCCTCTGGACTACCGTTATAGGGTCCGGCTTCGCCTCGGCTCTGGGACCGGGAGCGCAACAAAAAAGTACTATGGGAGGGTGGGATGGAGTTGCGCCATCTTCGCTACTTTGTGGCTGTTGCGGAGGAGCGCAGCTTCACTCGGGCAGCGGAGCGGCTCAGGGTGGCGCAGCCTCCGTTGAGCAGGCAGATCCAGCAGCTCGAGGCAGAACTTGGCGTCGGGCTGATTAAGCGCGGCAGCCGGCCCTGGACTCTGACCGATGCGGGACAGCTCGTTTATGAGCAGGCGGTCCAGACGATTGAGAAGTTCGAGTCGATCCCCCACGTCGTCAGGCGCTTTCAGGAGGCGAAGCGTGCCCGTATTGGCATCGGCTTCGTCGCGTCCACGCTCTACGGCTACCTCCCCGAGGTGATCCGCTCCTATCGCGCCGCGCGCCCGGAGGTGGAGCTCAATCTTCTTGAACTCACGACGTTCGAACAGGCGGCAGCGCTCAAGGAAGGTCGCATCGACGTCGGCTTCGGCAGGATCCCGATGGAAGACAGCGCCTTGCGCCATCAGCTCCTGCGAAACGAGCCGCTGGTCGTCGCCGTCCCGTCGGGCCACGCCTTGGCCACGCGGGAACTGCCCGTGCGCCTCGGCGACCTGACCGACGAAACGGTGATCGTTTATCCCAAGCATCCCCGGCCCAGCTACGCGGACCGGGTTCTGAGCCTGTTTCACGCAGCAGGCGTCAAACCGACGGCGGTGATGGAGATCAAGGAACTGCAGGCTGCGCTGGGGCTGGTGGCCGCGGGCATCGGGTGCTGCCCCGTCCCGGCATCGGTGCAGACGCTCCGCCGCGACAAGGTCGTCTATCGGCCGCTGGACGAGCCGGACGCCACGGCGCCCATCATCATGTCCTCCCGGTGGGACGACAAGTCGCCGGAGATCAAGCTCATCCTGCGGCTCATAAAGGACATTTACGCGCGCGAGGGCATCACCTTCGGCAAATAGCGTAGGCCTCCGACAAGGCGGGCCGGCATGGTCCCGAACCTGTCCGAGACGACCCGCATACGGCGAGGTGATCCGGCCCCGTCATAGCAGCGTCGCCTCCGTGGCCGCACGCAGCTCCCCTTCGGTGACGCCGTCGGCGAGTTCGACGATCGCCAGACCGCCAGGAACCACATCCAGAACGCCTAGATTGGTGATGATGCGGTTCACCACGCCTCTGCCGGTGAGCGGCAGGGTGCACTTGCGCAGCACCTTGCTCTCACCCGTCTTGCTCGTGTGGTCCATGACGACCACCACCCTGCCGACGCCGGCGACGAGATCCATGGCGCCGCCCATGCCCTTGACGAGCTTGCCCGGCACCATCCAGTTGGCGAGATCGCCTTCCTCCGACACTTCCATGCCGCCGAGGATCGCCATCGCGATCTTGCCGCCCCGGATCATCCCGAAGCTCTGGGCACTGTCGAAATAGGCCGTCTGGGGCAGCTCGGTGATCGTCTGCTTGCCGGCGTTGATCAGGTCGGGGTCCTCCTCGCCCTCATACGGGAAGGGTCCCATGCCGAGCATCCCGTTCTCGGACTGAAGGGTGACGTGCACGCCCTCGGGGATGTGGTTCGACACCAGCGTGGGGATGCCGATGCCGAGGTTGACGTACCAGCCGTCCTGCAGCTCCTTCGCGGCGCGGGCGGCCATCTGATCGCGGTTCCATGCCATGTTCGTCTCCCCTTAGGCTCGCCTGCGGACGGTGCGCTGCTCGATGCGCTTCTCGTGCTCGCCCTGGATCAGACGGTGCACGTAGATGCCGGGCAGGTGGATATGGTCAGGATCGAGCGAGCCCAGCGGCACGATCTCCTCGACTTCCGCCACGCAGATCTTTCCGCAGGTCGCTGCAGGCACGTTGAAGTTGCGGGCCGTCTTGCGGAACACGAGGTTGCCCGACGGGTCGGCCTTCCAGGCCTTCACGATCGACAGGTCCGCCACGATGCCGTGCTCCAAGATGTAGGTCGCGCCGTCGAAGACCTTGTGCTCCTTGCCCTCGGCGACGATCGTGCCCACGCCCGTCTTGGTGTAGAAGCCGGGGATGCCGGCGCCCCCCGCGCGCATGCGCTCGGCCAGCGTGCCCTGCGGGTTGAACTCGAGCTCGAGCTCGCCGGAGAGGTACTGGCGCATGAACTCGGCGTTCTCGCCCACATAGGACGAGATCATCTTCTTGACCTGCCGGGTCGCGAGCAGGACACCCAGGCCAAAGCCATCCACGCCGGCGTTGTTCGACGCCACCGTGAGGTTCTTGGTGCCGGCGTCCCTGATCGCCGCGATCAGCAACTCCGGGATGCCGCAAAGGCCGAAGCCGCCGGCGGCGACCGTCATGCCGTCGGTCAGCACGCCGTCGAGCGCCTCCTCGGCTCTACGATATGTCTTGTTCGTCATGGCTCGGGGTCCGTGGGTCAGGCCGGCATGCGCAGGCCGAGGATGGTTCGTGTCTGCTGCCACGTGGCGACGGGGCGCCCATGGCGCGCGCAGATCTCGGCGGCGCGTTTCACTAGCGCCGCGTTGGAGGGGGCGAGGCGTTCCCGGTCGAGCCGGACGTTGTCCTCGAGCCCGGTCCGGGTGTGACCGCCGGCGGCGATCGACCACTCGTTGATCGTGAGTTGGTCCGCGCCGATGCCCGCCGCACACCACTGCGCGTCCGGCGCCAAGCGCTTCAGCGTCTCGATGTAGAAGTCGAAGACGGGTTTGTCCGCCGGCATCGCGTTTTTCACGCCCATCACGAACTGGACGTAGAGCGGACCCTTCAACCGGCCGTCGGCGACCATGCGCGTGGCCTGGACGATGTGGCTGAGGTCGAAGGCCTCGATCTCCGGCTTCACGTCGTGGGTCAGCATCTCCGAGGCGAGCCAGTCCACCAGGTCGGGCGGATTCTCGTAGACGCGCGTCGGGAAGTTGTTCGAGCCGACAGACAGGGACGCCATGTCCGGGCGCAGCGGCAGCATGCCGCCGCGCGCCTTTCCCGCGCCCGAGCGCCCGCCCGTCGAGAGCTGCACGACCATCCCGGGGCAGTGCTTCTCGAGCCCCTCCTTCAGGAGGGCGAAGCGCTCCGGGTCGGAGGTCGGACGGCCCTCGTCGTCACGCACGTGGCAGTGCGCGATGGTGGCACCTGCCTCGAACGCCTCTTGCGCGCTCTCCACCTGCTCGTCGACGGAGATCGGCACCGCCGGGTTGTTCAGCTTCGTCGGCAGCGACCCGGTGATCGCGACGCAGATGATGCAGGGGTTCTCCGCGGGGCTTGGCATGTCTTCGTTCCTTCTTCCGGCAGAACGCACCGTCCCAGCGGCGCATGCGGCACGCGATCGATAGCGTGTGCGGCGCATGCCCGGTCGGTGCTCGCCGGCCGGGCCGGACCGTCACCTCATTCGCGTCCGCGGGGCAATGCTGCGGGGAGTATGTCTGCATACCTGCGGGGCATGAGGCTTCGACATCAGCAGGTGACGATCCCGATCCGGCGTGGCCAGGCCGCGTTCGATCGGCCGGCTATCGACGCTGCCGCCCCATACCTGAGCGGTATGACAATAGACGCAATCGATCCTGTCGGAGGCCGCCCGGCGGACATATGGTCCGATCGTCAAGGTGGAGCCGAGAAAACCGTGTCCAATCCTGCCGTGAAAATCGAGAAGGTCGAGACCATCCTGGTCGACCTGCCGACCATCCGACCGCACCAACTGGCCATGACCACGATGAGCGGCCAGACCCTGATGATCGTCAGGATCCGGACCTCGGACGGCACCGTGGGCATCGGCGAGGGCGCCACCATCGGCGGGCTCGCCTACGGTCCCGAGAGCCCGGAAGGCATGAAGCTGGCGATCGACACCTACATGTCGCCAATTCTAATGCAGGCCGACCCGGATCGCATCGGCGAGACGATGTCGCTGATCGGCAGGTCCGTCCAGGGCAACAACTTCGCGAAATGTGCGATCGAGACGGCGCTGCTGGATTCCTTCGGGAGGCGCAAGGGTCTCTCGATTTCCGATCTCTTCGGGGGACGGCAGCACGAGCGCCTGCCCGTGGCCTGGACGCTCGCCAGCGGCGACACCGGCCGCGACATCGCCGAGGCCGAGGAGATGCTCTCCCGCCGCCGCCACAACATCTTCAAGCTGAAGATCGGCAAGGGCGACCCGAAGGCCAACATCGCCCATGTCGCAGCCATCAAGCACGCACTCGGCGACAAGGCTTCGATTCGCGTCGACGTCAACCAGGCGTGGAGCGAGGCCACGGCTTCGGCCTGCCTGCCGCTCCTGAAGGACGCGGGAGTCGACCTGATCGAGCAGCCGGTCGCTTACAAGAACCTCGGCGGCCTGGCGCGCCTGGCTCGCGAGACGTCCGTCGCCATCATGGCGGACGAGTCGCTGCAGGGTCCCGAGACGGCCTTCATCGTCGCCCGGGCCGAGGCGGCTGACGTGTTCGCCCTCAAGATCCTGCAGTCCGGGGGCCTCTTTGCCGCGGCGAAGGTCGCGGCCATCGCCGAGGCGGCCGGGATCGGCCTGTATGGCGGGACCATGCTGGAAGCCGGCGTCGCCACCGCGGCCGCCGCCCAGCTCTTCGCGACCTTCCCGCGGATCGAGTGGGGCACCGAGTTGTTCGGCCCGCTGCTCCTCACGGAGGAGATTCTCGAGCATCCGCTCGACTACGCCGAGTTCAGCCTCGGAGTCCCGACGGGTCCCGGGCTCGGCGTGTCGATCGACGAAAGCCAGCTGAGCCGGTTCCGCCGCGATCGGCAGGAGCGCGGCGTCCATGTCATGCCGCGGCTAAAGACGGGGTCCTGAGCCATGCTTTTCAACGTCCGCATGACGGTGCGATTGCCCCACGACCTGCCGGCCGCGACGGCCGATCAGCTCAAGGCCACGGAACGCGCCCGCGCACAGGAGCTGCAACGGTCGGGCAAGTGGCGTCACCTTTGGAGGGTGGCCGGCCAGTACGCGAACATTTCGGTCTTCGACGTCGAGAGCCCGCAGGAACTGCACGACATCCTGTCGACCCTGCCGCTCTTTCCTTTCATGGAGATCGACGTGTCTCCGCTCTGCCGCCACCCGTCGTCGATCCACGACGACGATCGCTGAACCGTCGGAACTCACCAAAACGGGGGAAATGCCATGCCTGCCAACCTGATCAGCAAGTCCCAGATGAAGGCCCTCGCGGCCGAAGCGTCCGGCATCGGCCAGACCGGAGGCGATGCCCGCGTCAAGGAAGTCACCAACCGGCTCCTCTATCGCCTGATGCAGGTGATCGACGAGTGTGACGTGACGATGGAGGAGTTCTGGTCGGCCATGACCTTCCTGGGCCAGACCGCCAAGAACAACGAGTTCGGTCTGCTCGTGCCCGGTGTCGCCCTCGAGCACTTCCTGGACCTCCGCCTCGACGAGGCCGAGAAGCGGGCGGGCATCAAGGGCGGGACGATGCGGACCATCGAAGGGCCGCTCTACGTCGCTGGTGCCCCGCTCTCCAAGGGCGAGGCCCGCATGGACGACGGCACGGATCCGGGCGAACCCTTCATCATCGAGGGCCAGGTGCGCGGAGAAGACGGCAACATCATCTCCGGCGCGATCGTCGACATCTGGCACGCCAACTCGAAGGGCGGCTATTCGTTCATCGACGGGGAGCAGGCGCCCTACAACCTGCGCCGCCGGATCGAGACCGATGCCAAGGGGCGGTACCTCGCCCGCTCCATCGTGCCGAACGGCTACGGCTGCCCGCCCGAGAGCTGCACGCGCAAGGCCATGAACCTGCTCGGGCGCCATGCGGAGCGCCCGGCTCACGTGCACTTCTTCATCTCGGCGCCCGGCTACCGGAAGCTGACCACCCAGTTCAACTTCACCGGCGACAAGTACCTCTACACCGACTTCGCCTTCGGGACCCGTGACGAGCTGATCGTCACCCTCGAGCGCGTGACCGATCCGGGCGAGATCCGCAGCGCCGGCTTCAACCGGCCCTTCGCCAGGGCGAAGTTCGACATCGTCCTCACCAAGGAGCGGGCCGGAGCCCCGGCGACCGAGGTCGCGCGCGAACACGTCATCGCCGCCTGACCGATCGCGACAGACGGGCCGCGCCGAAGAGCGCGGCCCCCGCCGAAAAAGCGAACACGAGGGGAGAACGCCATGTCCGAAGCTCTGATCCAGCGCCTCCAGGACTCCGTCCAGCACGACGAGAAGACCGGCCACTACCGCTGCCGCCGCGACATCTTCACCGACCCGGAGCTGTTCGAGCTCGAGATGCGGCATATCTGGGAAGGCAATTGGGTGTATCTCGCCCATGAGAGCCAGATCCCGAAGAACAACGACTACATCACCGGATTCATCGGCCGCCAGCCGATCGTCATCAGCCGCGACCGTAACGGCCAGCTGCACTGCTTCCTGAACGCATGTTCCCATCGTGGCGCGATGATCTGCCGGCACAAGCGCGGCAACAAGTCGACCTATACATGCCCGTTCCATGGCTGGACGTTCAACAACACCGGGAAGCTCCTGAAGGCGAAGGATCCCGACGGCGCCGGGTATCCCGAGAGCTTCAACAAGAACGGCAGCCACGACCTGCAGAAGGTCGCGAAATTCGCCAACTACCGAGGCTTCCTGTTCGGTTCACTGAATCCCGACGTGAAGCCGATCGAGGAGCACCTCGGCGAGTCCCGAAAGATCATCGACCTGATCGTCGACCAGTCGCCGGAGGGACTCGAGGTGCTGCGCGGGAACTCGCAGTACATCTACGACGGCAACTGGAAGCTCCAGGCGGAGAACGGGGCCGATGGCTATCACGTGTCCTCGGTGCACTGGAACTACGCCGCCACCACGCAGGCCCGCAAGGCTGCCGCCGTGGCCGCGGCCGGGAAAGACGACATCCGGGCCATGGACGCCGGCGGCTGGGCCAAGAAGGGCGGAGGCTTCTACTCCTTCGAGCACGGTCACCTGCTGCTCTGGACCAACTGGAGCAACCCGCAGGATCGCCCGAACTGGGAACGCCGCGACGAATTGGCGGCGCAGTTCGGCCAGGCGCGCGCCGATTGGATGATCGAAAAGAGCCGCAACCTGTGTCTCTACCCGAACGTGTTCCTCATGGACCAGTTCTCGTCACAGATCCGCATGTACCGGCCGATCTCGGTCGATAAGACCGAGGTGACGATCTACTGCATCGCCCCGAAGGGCGAGAGCGCCGAGGCGAGGGCCCATCGGATCCGGCAGTACGAGGATTT
This sequence comes from Prosthecomicrobium sp. N25, assembly GCF_037203705.1. Classification (NCBI taxonomy): domain Bacteria; kingdom Pseudomonadati; phylum Pseudomonadota; class Alphaproteobacteria; order Hyphomicrobiales; family Kaistiaceae; genus Prosthecomicrobium; species Prosthecomicrobium sp. N25. The sequence goes on along the minus strand of NZ_JBBCAT010000005.1, from coordinate 19,026 downwards.
CTTCAACGCCTCCGGCATGGCGACCCCGGACGACCTCGAGGAGTTCCGCTCGTGCCAGATCGGCTACGGCGCCCGCCATGCCGTGTGGAACGACCTGTCGCGCGGCGCGGTGCACTGGATCGAGGGCGCGGACGACGACGCCGAGGCCATCCAGATGAAGCCGCTGCTTTCTGGCGCCAAGACCGAGGACGAGGGCCTCTTCGTCATCCAGCACGCCTACTGGCGCGACACCCTGATCGAAGGGCTGCGGAAGGAAGCGGCCGCCGCACATAGGCAGGCCGCCGAGTAGGACGGGCCCGCGCCCGGGCTCGATCGCGTCCGGGCGCACCACGACAGTCAACGAGACCAACACAACGGGAAAGGGGGAGGACAGCCATGTCCCTGGCCTTGAAAGCATTGACGAAGACCCAGCCCGCCACGGTGACGGACGTCGAGGCGTTCCTCTATGCCGAGGCCCGCGCGCTCGACGACAGGGACTGGGACGCCTGGCTCGCCTGCTATGCTCCGACCGTCACCTTCCACATGCCGGCATGGGACGACGACGATCTGCTGACGGAAGATCCGCAGACCGAGATCTCGCTGATCTACTATGGCTCGAAGCAGGGCCTCGAAGACCGCGTCTTCCGCATCCGCACCGAGCGCTCGTCGGCGACCTCGCTTCCAGAGCCCCGGACGTCCCACAACATCTCGAACGTAGAGATCTTGGAGGCGGCAGACGGCGAGCTGAAGGTCCGCTTCAACTGGTTCAACCTCAGCTACCGTTACAAGACGACCGACAGCTACTTTGGCACGTCGTTCTATACGATCGACACGCGCGGCGAACGCTGGCTCGTCACCCGGAAGAAGGTCGTCCTCAAGAACGACTACATCCATCACGTCGTCGACATCTATCACATCTGAACAAAGAGACGCGCTTTCGGGAGGGAGGACGTCATGACCCATAGGATCGCCTTCAACTTCGAGGACGGGGTGACACGGTTCATCCAGGCGCGCGCGGGCGAGCTCGTCGCCGACGCGGCCTACCGCGAAGGCGTGAACATCCCGATGGACTGCCGGGACGGCGCCTGCGGCACCTGCAAGTGCCGCTGCGAGCAGGGCGACTACACGCTCGGCAGCTACATCGACGACGCAATGACCGAAGAGGAGGCGGCCGGGGGATTCGTCCTGACCTGCCAGATGAAGGCGCAGTCCGATTGCGTGATCAGCATCCCGGCCTCGTCCGCCTCCTGCAAGGTGAAGCCGAGCGCGATGGCGGGGGCCATCGCCGAGGTGCGCAAGCTCTCGCCCACGACCATCGGGTTTTCGGTCAGGCTCGCGGACGCCGGCGGACTGTCGTTCCTCCCCGGTCAGTACGTCAACGTCTCGGTCCCCGGGACGACGCAGACGCGATCCTACTCCTTCTCGTCCATGCCGAAGGACGGCACCGTCGAGTTCCTCGTCCGCAACATTCCGGGCGGGCTGATGTCCTCCTACCTGGCCGACAGGGCCGCACCGGGTGACGCGCTGACGATCACGGGCCCGGTCGGGTCCTTCTACCTGCGCGAATTGAAGCGCCCGGCGCTGTTCCTGGCCGGCGGGACGGGGCTCGCCCCCTTCCTCGCCATGCTCGAGGTCCTGGAGAAGTCCGCCTCGTCGCAGCCCGTCCACATGATCTACGGCGTCACCAACGACCACGATCTCGTGGACGTGGACCGGCTCCATGCCTTCGCCAAGACCATCCCCGGCTTCACGTTCACGACGGTCGTCGCGGATCCGGCGAGCTCGCATGAGCGCCGGGGCTACGTCACCCATCACCTGCCCGAGTCCGCGCTGCACGGCGGCGATGTCGACGTCTATCTGTGCGGGCCGCCTCCGATGGTCGACGCCGTGCGCGCCCACCTCGCCGAAAAGGGCGTCAAGCCGGCGAGCTTCCATTTCGAGAAGTTCTCGCCCTCGGAGATCGCCAAGTGAGTGCCCAGCGTTTCACCGGGAAAAGCATCGTCGTCACCGGGGCGGCGCAAGGGATCGGGAAGGACGTGGCCCTGAGGGCCGCCCGGGAAGGCGCCCGCCTGCTGCTCGTGGACCGCTCGCCGCTGGTCGAGGACGTCGCCCGCGAGATCGTCGAGGAGGGCGGCCAGGCCACCGCCATGACGGCGGACCTGGAGACCTGGAGCGGCAACCAGGACGTCATGGCGCGGGCCCATCGCGCCCATGGCGCCATCGACGTGCTGATCACGAATGTCGGCGGCGCGATCTGGATGCGACCGTTCCAGCATTTCGACGAACGGCAGATCGAGGCCGAAATCTCGCGATCGCTCTTTCCGACGATGTGGGGCTGCCGCGCCGTCCTGCCGTACATGCTCGACCAAGGCAGGGGGGTCATCGTCAATGTCTCCTCCATCGCCACGAAGGGCATCAACCGCGTGCCCTACTCCGCGGCAAAGGGCGCCGTAAATGCGTTGACGACGTCGCTCGCCTTCGAGCTTGGAACCAGGAACATCCGCGTCAATGCCGTCGCGCCGGGCGGCACGACCGCCCCGCCCCGCAAGGTCCCTCGCGGCGCCGACGTTCCGACCGAACGGGACAAGGCCTGGATGCAGGAGGTCGTCGACCAGACGATCCAGTCGAGCCACATGAAGCGCTACGGCCTGCTGCGCGAGATGGCCGCCGCCATCCTGTTCCTCGCATCCGACGACGCCTCCTATATCACTGGCACGATCCTGCCGGTGGGCGGCGGCGACCAGGGAATGGGCTGAGCGCCTCCGGGCCGAACGCGCCATCGCTCGCCGGCCACTCGCACCACGCCGCCCTGTGGATCCGGCGACCGAGCCATCGCGCGCGGACGGCGCTCCGGCGTCGGCGGCGACCGAGCGGGCGGCTTTCCAATCATCGCACACCGGACGAGGTCCGGTCCGGCGTATCGGGCCTGCATGCCCGTTCCGTCCGAAGACCTGAGAGCAGCGTCTTCTTCTGCCGGATTCATACCCGGGAGATATGAAAACAGACGCAATCGATCCTGTCCCTCGGGACGTCCCGTTCATACGGTCAGCGACGGGAAGATGCGCTCGATAGGAGACGGATCATGTGCAGACCATCTGCTCCGGGTCGCGAACACTGCTCAGAAACCTGTGGGAGGAACTGTCATGCCGACTTCGATTTCATCTCCAATTCCGACGAGCCGCCGGAGCTTTCTTCTCGGAGCCGCAGCCCTCGGGACGGGCGTCTCGGCCATCCGGTTTCCAACCCCGGCGATCGCCCAGGCGGCGCCGCTGAAGGTGGGCTTCATGCTCCCCTACTCGGGGACCTTCGCGAAGCTGGGCAAGTTCATTGACGACGGCTTTCGCCTCTACGTCGAACGGCAAGGCGGAAGCTTGGGCGGTCGCCGGATCGAGTTCGTCCAGGTCGATGACGAGTCGAAGCCCGAGAGCGCGACCGACAACATGAACAGGCTCGTCGGCCGGGAGAAGGTCGACCTCGTCGTGGGCACGGTCCATTCGGGCGTCGCCATGGCGATGGTGAAGGTCGCCCGGGACTCCAACACGCCGCTGATCATTCCCAATGCCGGCGTCAACGAGGCCACCGGCCCGATGTGCGCGCCCCACATCTTCCGGACGTCCTTCTCCAACTGGCAGGTCTGCCAGCCGATGGGCAAGGTGATGTTCGACGAGGGGCGCCGCCGGGTCGTCACGATCACCTGGCGCTACGCCGCCGGGACCCAGATGATCGACGCGTTCAAGGAGGGCTTCACCAAGGCTGGCGGGACGATCGTCGAGGACCTCGCACTGCCCTTCCCGGAAGTGGAGTTCCAGGCGCTCATCACCCGGATCGCGACGCTGCGGCCCGACGCCGTCTTCGCGTTCTTCGCCGGCGGGGGCGCCGTCAAGTTCGTGAAGGATTACGCGGCAGCGGGGCTCGGCCGCACGGTTCCGCTTTACGGAGCGGGCTTTCTGACCGACGGCACGCTGCCCGCCCAGGGCGCGGATGCCAACGGCATCCGGACGACGCTCCATTATGCGGACGACCTGGACAATCCGGCCAATCGCGCCTTCCTCGAGGCCTTCAAGGCCAAGACTGGCCAGGATGGCGACATCTACGCGGTGCAGGGCTGGGACGCTGCCGCGCTCCTCGCGGAGGGTTTGAAGGCGACCGGGGGCGACTGGTCGGCCCGGTCCCAGGCTCTGGCGGCCATGCGCGCAGCCAGGATCGAGAGCCCTCGGGGACCGCTGTCCTTCAACCGCGCGGGCAACCCGGTCCAGAACGTCTATCTGCGCGAGGTCCGCAACGGCCGCAACGAAATGGTCTCGATCGCCGGCCAGGCCGTCGACGACCCGGCCCGAGGCTGCCGCGTCGCGAGCTGAGACCGCGCGCCCGGGCCTATCCGGGCGGGTGCGTCCGCCAACCGGTCGGCCCGCCCCTCATCAGTCTCCTCCTCAAGGATGGACCGCCATGGACGCGATCACCTTCGCCGTTCAGCTGCTGAACGGCGTGCAATACGGCCTCGTGCTGTTCCTCGTCGCGAGCGGCCTGACCCTGGTCTTCGGCATACTCGGCGTCATCAATCTCGCCCACGGCGCCTTCTACATGCTGGGCGCCTATCTCGCCTGGGCCATCGCGTCCCAAACGGGGAGCTTCACCCTCGCGCTGATCGGGGCGCTCGCCATCTCCTTCCTCATGGGGATCCTGCTCGAGGAGATCTTCGTGAAGCGGATGATCGGTCGCGACCACCTCGCACAGGTTCTCCTGTCTTTCGGCTTGATCCTCGTGATCGACGAACTGCGGCAAATCGCATTCGGGAAGGACGTGCATGCGGTCGCCCCCCCGTCGTGGCTCGCCGGCTCGATCCAGCTCACGGATGTCCTGTCCTATCCGGTCTACAGGCTCGCCCTCTGCGTCGCATGTCTGGGCCTCGCCGCCGCGATCTTCTACGTGATCCAGAAGACCCGCCTCGGCATGGTGATCCGGGCCGGTGCCGAGAACCGCGACATGACGCGGGCGCTCGGCGTGCCGTTCGATCTCGTCAACCGCTACGTCTTCGCCGGAGGGATCGCTCTTGCGGCGCTGGCCGGCATCCTCGTGGCGCCGATCTCGACCGTCTTCCCGGGAATGGGGGACGGCATGCTGATCCTGTCCTTCGTGGTTGTGGTCCTGGGCGGAATCGGCTCGGTCCCCGGGGCTGCGATCGGCGCTCTGCTGCTCGGCCTCACCGACACCTTCGGCAAGGTCTTCTTCCCGCAGGTCTCGTCCATCCTGATCTACGTGCTGATGGCCGGCGTGCTGCTGTGGCGGCCCAACGGCCTGCTCGGCAAGGCCTGAGGAGGCTCGATTGACACGCTCCCCCGCCAATTCAGGCGCGCTCTGCGCCGTTCTTCTCGCGCTCTCGGTCGCGCTGCCTTTCGTCGCGCCGGGCTACTACGTCCAGTTCGCGTCGAAGGCGCTGCTGATGGCGATGCTGGCGCTGTCGCTGAACCTCGTCGTCGGGTTCGGCGGCCTAGTGAGCCTGTGCCATGCGGCCTTCTTCGGGCTCGCAGGCTACGTTCTCGGCTTCCTGACGCCGGAAGGTTCGGGCGCATCGATATGGATCGCGCTGCCGGCAGCCCTGCTGGCGGTCGGCTCCGTGGCCGCCGTCATCGGCGCCCTGTCTCTTCGCACTCGGGGCATCTACTTCATCATGGTGACCCTCGCCTTCGGGGAGATGCTCTTCTACCTCTTCCACGACACGAAGATCGGTGGCGGGTCCGACGGGCTCTACATCTACTTCAAGCCGGAGTTCACCCTCGGTGCGCTGACGCTCATCGACCTCGAGGATGCGACGGCATTCTATTACATCGCCCTCGTCGCCCTGGTCGGTGCCGCCTTGCTGGTGCGAGCCCTGGTCCGCTCGCCCTTCGGACATGCGCTGGTGGCGGCCCGGGAGAACGAGCGCCGCGCCTTGTCCCTGGGCTTCCCCGTGTTCCGCATACGCCTCACGGCCTTCGTCATCTCGGCGATGATCGCTGCGGTGGCGGGCTTCTTCTCGGCCGCGCAGTTCGGCTTCGTCGCCCCGCAGATGCTCGGGTGGCATCTCTCGGCCAGCGTGCTCGTCATGGTGGTGCTGGGCGGGATGAGCTCCATCCTCGGCCCGATCGTCGGCGCCATAGCCCTCCTCGGGCTGGAGGAGGTGCTCAAATCCAGCGTCGAGCACTGGAAGCTGCTCAAGGGGCTGATCGTGATCGCCCTGGTGTTCGCGCTGCCGGGCGGCCTGCAGCAGCTCGCTGCGATGCTGGCACCGCGCCGGACCGGGGACGGCCGCGACTCCGACGTCCCGACGCAGGCCCCCGCCAGGGTGAAGGAGGCTATCACCCATGTCTGAGATTCTCCTCAAGGCGACCGCGCTCGAGAAGCGCTATGGCGGGCTCACGGCGGTGTCGTGCGTCTCGATCGATGTCCATCGGGACGAGGTCCACGCGGTCATCGGCCCGAACGGTGCAGGCAAGTCCACCCTGGTGAACCTCCTGTCCGGAGACGCGGCCGTGACGGCCGGCGCCGTACTGTTGCGGGATCGGGACATCACGGGTCTCGCACCGGACCGGCGCGCCATGGCCGGCGTCGGCCGCTCCTACCAGAAGACCACGATCTTCGCGGGGGCGACGGTCTTCGAGAACGTCAGACTGGCGGCGCAGGCCCACGGCGGCCAGCCCGTCCGCCTGTTCGGCCCCGTCTCCCGGGACGGCAATGTCAATGCACGCGCGGAGGCGGCGATCACGGAGGTCGGTCTCGAAAGCCGCCGGCACACGACGGCGCGCTCCATGAGCCATGGCGAGCAGCGTCAGCTCGAGATCGCCATGGTCCTCGCCACAGAGCCCAAGGTCATCCTGTTGGACGAGCCGCTGGCCGGCATGGGCCACGCCGAGGCTCTTCGGATCATCGAGATCATCCGCCGCCTCAAGGACGGCCGCGCGGTGCTCCTCGTCGAACACGACATGGACGCTGTCTTCTCGCTTGCCGACCGGTTGACCGTCATGGCGGACGGGCAGGTCATCGCATCGGGTTCGCCGTCCGATGTCCGCAAGGATCCCGCCGTGAGAGCCGCCTATCTCGGACAGGACCAGGAGATCGCCGCATGAGCACGCTTCTCGCCATTCACGATCTCAGAAGCTTCTACGGCGTCAGCCAGGTGCTGCACGGCGTGAGCCTGACCGTCCGCCGGGGCGAACAGATCGCGCTGATCGGGCGCAATGGGATGGGCAAGACCACCTTGCTGAAGTCACTCACAGGGCTGCTGGCCGACAAGCGGGGCGAGATCACCTTTGCGGGCGGCAGCACGCTCGGCGCAAAGCCGGAGGACATCGCCCGCAAGGGCCTCGCCTATGTCCCCGAGGGGCGGGGCGTCTTCGGCTCTCTCTCGGTCGTCGAGAACCTGACCATGGCGGCCCGCCCCGGCGTCACCGGAACGCGACGTTGGACGCTCGAACGCGTGTTCGAGGTGTTCCCCCGCCTCTATCAGCGGCGGATGAATGGCGGCCAGCAGCTGTCGGGCGGCGAGCAGCAGATGCTCTCCATCGGACGGGCCCTGATGACGAACCCCGACCTGATCCTCCTCGACGAGGCAACCGAGGGCTTGGCCCCGCTCATCGCGCAGGACATCTGGCGGACGCTCCGGATCATCGGGGAGGAGGGCATCGCGACGATCGTGGTCGACAAGGATCACCGCTCGCTCTCGAAGGTCGCCGACCGGATGGTGGTGATGACCAAGGGCGAAATCGCCTTCGACGGGACGCCGGCCCAGCTCGCCGCGGAGCCCGCCATCCTCGAAAAGCACCTGGGCGTTTGACATGCCGTTCGTTTCCAACGGCGCGGTGCGCCTCTTCCATATGAGCCAGGGTCCGGCGGGTGCGCCTCCGGTCCTGTTCTCCAACTCGCTGGGCACCACCCACCGCATGTGGGATTCGGTGGTCGACCAGCTTGCGGCGGAGTTCCGCTGCATCCGCTACGACACGCGGGGCCACGGGGCTTCCGACGTTCCGGCCGCGGCCTACGAGATCGAAGACCTCGCGGACGATGCCGCGGCCATCCTCGACCATCTGGACATCGAGCGTGCCCATGTCGTTGGGTTGTCGCTCGGCGGCATGGTCGGTCAGGCGTTCGCGCTGCGCTACCCGTCCCGCACGATCAGCCTCACGCTGATGGCGACCACCGCCTACTTCCCGACGCGCGAGAACTGGTACCAACGGGCCGCACTCGTGCGCCGGGAAGGGACGCAGGAGATCCTCGGCGCCACGCTCGAGCGCTGGTTCACCGAGGGCTTCCGGACGCGGGCGCCTGCCGCCGTCGCGGCCGTTGCCGACGTCTTCCGGAGCATCGACAGGAACGGCTATGCCGCGGCCTGCGAAGCGATCGGCCGCATGGACCTGCGCCCTTTGCTCGGTGAAATCACGCCGCCCGTTACCATCATCGGCGGCACGGAGGATCCCGCCACGCCGCCTTCGATGGCCAGGGCGCTGCACGAGGCGATCGCGCGGTCCAGGCTGGTGATGCTGTCCCCGGCCGCCCATCTGCTCGCCGTCGAACAGGCGCCGCGTGTCTGCGCGGAGTTGCGAGAGTCGTTCGCCCGGACCGGCGGGAGCAGCTGAACCCCGTCGCCGATCCGCTAGGAGCGATATCAGTTCCGTTCGGATCGGATATCGCTCTCGCAGGTGTTGATTGCGCAAGTCTTTTCCGACCGGAGCGGTTCGCTCCGGTCGGGCCTTGCTCTAGGCCGCCGTGCGGTGCTCTGCGATCCGCGCCAGAAGCGACGCGCCGATGGGCGTGACGTCGTCGTTGAAGTCGTAGCGGGGGCTATGCAGGTTCGCACCGTCCCCCTGTCCGACGAGCAGATAGGCCCCCGGCACCACGGCCAGCATGTCGGCGAAGTCCTCGCTGCCGCACTTGGGCTCTCCATCGAGTTCTGCGAGTGGGCCGACAAGGTCCCGCGCGACCGCCATTGCGGCTTCGGCCTGCGCATCGCTGTTGCGCAGCACGCTGAAACAATCGCGGATGTCGATGTCGGCCTTCGCGCCGAATCCCGACGCGATGGCCTGCGCGAGCGCGGTCATCCGCGACCTGACCAACGCGCGCACGTCCTCGTCGAAGGTGCGGATCGTTCCGCCGATCCGCGCCGTGTCGGGGATCACGTTGTAGGCGGACCCGGCATGGACCTGCGTTACGGAAACGATGGCGGTCCTGAGCGGATCGACGTTGCGGCTGACGATCGTCTGGAGAGCCTGCGCGATGGAGACGGCGGCCATGACGGGATCGGTCGCAAGATGGGGCTGCGCGCCGTGGGAGCCCTTGCCCGTCACGACGATGTCGAAGCTGTCGGAGGCGGCCATGGCCACCCCGGGCTTCAGACTGACGCGACCCAGCGGCGCGCCGGGCCAATTGTGGATGGCGTATATCTCGTCGCACGGAAACCGATCGAACAACCCGTCCGCCAGCATGCGCCTGGCTCCGCCCAGACCCTCCTCGGCGGGCTGGAAGATCAGGACGACCTCACCGGGGAAGCGGCGCGTCTGAGCGAGGTATCGTCCTGCTCCGAGGAGCATCGTCGTGTGACCGTCGTGCCCACACCCATGGAACACGCCGGGATTGCGCGAGGCATGGGGCAGGCCCGTGGCCTCGGTCATCGGCAGCGCGTCCATGTCGGCGCGCAGGCCGACACGTCGGCCCGGCCGATTTCCCCGGATCACGCCGACGACCCCGGTCGTCCCGAGACCGCGATGGACCTCGACGCCCCAGCCGGTCAGGAGCCTCGCGACGAGATCGGACGTCCGCCTCTCCTCGAAGCCGATCTCGGGGTGGGCGTGGAGATCGCGCCGGATGCCTGCGAGGTCAGCGGAACAGCCCGCTATCTCGGGAACGAGATTCATGGATGGCCTCCTTGCGGTCAGGTCGTCGGAGAAGGAGGCCTGCAGCGAGCCGACGCACCGTGCAGGCCCCGGGGTCAGCCGAGCTGCGTCCGCGCCGTCTCGGGCGTGCCCCGGAGGGCGAGCAGTGTTGCCATGCAGCAGGCGATGACGTACCAGGCCGGCGCGATCGGGCTGCCGGTCGAGGCGATCAGCCACGTCACGATGAACTGCCCGAAGCCGCCGAAGATCGCCACGCCGACCGCATAGACCAGCGACATGCCCGTGGCGCGGACTTCGACGGGGAAGACCTCGGCCAGGCTGATGATCGCGGGGGCGCCGCCGCCCGCATTGAACGAAGCGAGGACGACTACGACCGCCAGGAGGGTGGGCAGGCTCGGCGAGGCGTTGATCAGCAGGAAGGCCGGATAGATGAGCAGGGCGATCGCCAGGTACGAGAAGCCGATCACGGGCCGGCGGCCGATCCGGTCCGAGATCGCCCCGGCGAAGGGCGCCACGATCAGCGTCACCAGCCCGGCCGTGATGCCGGCGAAAAGCGCCGTCGTGGGCGCCATGCCGAGCTGCCGGATGGCGTAGGTCGACATGTAAAGAACGACCACCGCATTCGCCGCCGTGCCGCCGATGATGAGCGCGATGCCAACCAGGATTTTCCGCCAGTGCTGGCCGAGCGCCACGCCGAGCGAGCTGACCGCGCGGGTGCGAGCATCCGACTCGTTCGCGTGGGTCTCCCGGAGTGCACGGCGGAGCCAGAGTCCGATCGGGACAATCAGGATGCCGATGATGAAGGGGACGCGCCAGCCCCAGGCCTTCACCTCTTCGGGCGTCAGCAGGGTGTTGATGGTCCAGGCGATGCTGGCCGCGACCAGAATGGCAGCGCCCTGGCTGGCGAGCTGCCAGCTGCCGAAGAAGCCGCGCTCCTTGGGAGGCGCATATTCGGCGAGCAGCGTCGTGGAGGCCCCGACCTCTCCGCCGGCGGAGAAGCCCTGGATGAGGCGGCCGAGGACCACGAACAACGGCCCGGCGACGCCGATCTGCGCGTATGTCGGCGCGAGGCCGATCATGCCCGTGCCGAGCGCCATGAGGAACAGGGTGAGCACGGTCGCGGCCTTGCGGCCCTTGCGGTCGGCGAAGGAGCCGAGCACGACGCCGCCCAGCGGGCGCATCAGGAACCCGACCCCGTAGGTGGCGAAGGACAGCAGCAGCTGAACGGTCGGATCCTGCGACGGAAAGAACAGCGCGCCGATGGTCGCGGCGAAGAAGCTGTAGATCACGAAGTCGTAGAACTCGAGCGCGTTGCCGATCGTGCAAGCGGCGATCAGGCGCGTCCTGCCGATCGCAGGCGCTGCGGTCACCTGCACGGCCCCGGTCGTCATGGTCATGGTCATCTTGTCCTCCCTCTGTGCCACGCTCCTCTCCGGGAGGGCGGCCATGAGCGGGACCGTGTCACAATTAGTTGGAATTTGCAACTATCTCAGTTAGAGATTATTGCGTTTTGCGTCCACCTGAATCAGGCTGTCTGACCGGGTTGGGGAGAGGGTTCATGCTGCGCCAGAGCTTCACGTACCAATTGGCTTCGATCTCGGAGGGCGCCATTGGACCCGCCGCGAAGCTGTTCGAGAGTCGTTTCGGGCTCGACGTTCACGAGCTGCGGGTGCTGCGCCTGATCGACGACCAGCCCGGCGTGACTTTCACGAGCCTCTCGAAACAAACCCGTTTCGAGCGCTCCGCAACCTCCCGAATCCTCTCCAGGCTGATCAAGGCCGGCTTGGTGCGGCGTGAGAATGACGAGAAGGATGCGCGCCAATTCCGTCTGAATGTCACCCAGAAGGGCAAGGAACTGCGGGAGCGGGCCGACCCGTTGAGCCTTGAACTCGAAGCCCTGATCCTTTCGACGCTCACGGCTTCGGAGCGATTGGAGTTCCGGCGAATTCTGGACAAGTTGAGCCACTGGCTCGACGCGAAGTTCATCGACGAACTCCAGGCGCGATACCCGGACGCGAAGCAGCGTCGGCGCGGGCGAGGCTGATCCCATGGTGCTCACGGCCCTCGACGTGATGGGGACATTCGCCTTCGCGCTCAGCGGCGGCACGCGCGCGGTGGAAAGTCGCCTGGACCCGTTCGGCGTCGTCTTCCTGGCGTTCGTGGCCGCGGTCTCGGGCGGCATGCTGCGGGACGCGCTGATCGGGGTGACGCCCGTATCGGCCCTGCTGACCTGGCACCATGTCGCCATATCGGTCGTCGCCGGCATGAGCTGCTTTTTCGCGTATCGATGGATCCTCCGACTGTCGCGGCCGGTCGCTCTCTTCGATGCGATCGGCCTCGGGCTGTTCTGCGTGGTCGGCGCTCGGAAGGCACTCGATGCGGGTCTCTCGCCGCTGATGGCAGCCTTGCTAGGAATGCTGACCGCGATCGGCGGCGGCCTCGCTGCCGACGTGCTGACGGCCCGTCCGCCGATGGTCCTTCGCCGCGAGATCTACGCGCTTGCGGCGCTGGCCGGCGCGGCGCTTCTCACGTTCAGCGCTCACGTCGGCGTTCCGGACTTCGTCGCCGCTCCGATCGGCGCCATGCTCGCCATCGGCCTGCGGTTGGTCGCGCTCAGCTACGACTGGCATCTACCTGTGGCCGAGCCGCGATAGCCAATTCATACCTCGCATACGAACTGGAGCCGAATGGCTCATCTTGGCGTGCTCGCCCGGCTGTGCGGATGCAGACCGAACCGTCTTGTACCGCCGGCTGGCGCGCCCGCACACCACGGCGACGCCCGTCGTCGTCGCGATGCTGGAACGGCTTGCCGCGGGTGGACGTCGTCACCTCGTACTTGGGCGCGGACGGGACCCTATTGGGCGCCGTCGTCGCGACTGGTTGCGCAGGGGGGCTTGATTGGCACTACTGGCGCGGATGGCCGGCCTCCGCAGGCGTGTTCTGCCGCCGCTCCAGGACCGGGACCCGGCTTCGTGCTGCGCCAGCTTACGCGTCTGCCCGGCCTAGCCCTCCCGGCTCGTCTGGCCGGCGCAACTCTTGCTGTCCGTCATGCCCGGGTTGGTCCCACGGCCATGACGGGTGGAAAGGTCGGACCTTTGTGGGCGCAACGAGCCAGTCCCGAATGCCGATCCGGTGCATCCGCGGGAAAGGAGCGGTCTTGGCGAAGTTTGCCTTGTCGGCGCGCCACCATTGCCACACCTGGGCAAGTCAGCGCACAATCCGCCCACGCGTCGTGGGTCGATGGACAAAATTCAAAGTCAGCTCAATGTCATTGGCGCTGTGATGTGTATTTGGGACAAACTCAGGATCAGCACGGACTCGATGCCAATCCGTCGTTGCCGAGTCTTTCTCATTCGAACTGAGGAGCTTGCAATCGTGCTGCATCAAGCCGGAATTCTATATTAGAACATCTCGATATCGCGACTCCTACTAACTCCGAGGGTACAATGTGTCCGCAGGAGCATGACAACGAGCGACGACTAGTGGCGATCTTTGCTGCTGATGTCGCCGGCTATTCACGGCTCGTCCAAGGGGACGAGGTCGGAACGCTTCAGAGCCTTAGGGCTTGCCGAAAGATCGTTGACGGGCTCATCGCTGACCATGGCGGTCGCATCGCCAACACAGCTGGTGACAGTGTACTTGCAGAATTCCCGAGTGCAGTGAAAGCTGTTCAATGCGGGGTGGACGTCCAGGAGGCACTTCGATCCGTATATCAAGGCTCAAACGAAGCAGGTCCTCTTCAACTTCGCATCGGAGTTCACGTTGGCGATGTATATATCCACGATGGCGATTTGCTAGGCGACGGAGTGAACATTGCCGCCCGACTGGAAGCTCTCGCCGATCCCGGAGCCGTGTACATCTCCTCTGCCACCTACGCCAGTGTCCGCCAAGCGTTCGTCCTAGGCTTTGACGACCTTGGAGCCAAGGCCCTGAAGAACATCACCGAACCCATTCACGTTTTCCGTGTCCGGCTTCCGGGCTCGGCAACTATACCCCGGCATAGCCTATCCAATGCACCGAACTCTGCTCGTATAGTAGATAAGCCTGCTATCGCCGTGCTCCCGTTCAGCAACCTCGGTCGTGATCCAGATCAAGACTATTTTGCCGAAGGAATCACAGATGACATTATAACCGAGTTATCGCGCATCAGGGCTTTTTTGGTCATCGCTCGGAATTCCACCTTCACATACAAGGGAAGATCTGCTGACGTAAGGCAGGTGGGACGGGAACTCGGGGTGCAGTACATTTTGGAAGGCAGCGTGCGGTGCATTGCTGAGCGGCTTCGAGTAAACGCTCACCTCCTAGAGGCATGTTCTGGCAACCATATCTGGGTCGACAGATACGATCGACTTACCTCGGAATTATTTGACGTGCAGGATGACATCACGCGCAGTGTCGTTGCCTCGACTCAGACGGAAGTAATATTGAACGAAGGACTACTTGCGGAGCGCCGCGAGCGTCCGGAACTACACCTTTGGGAACTTTCAACGCGCGGCTGGCGCGAAATATATCAGCTTACACGCGAGCACCTAGAAAGAGCACGGGAGACCGGGCAATCTATTAAGCGACTTTATCCCGGTGATCCAAAGGGACCACAAGTCATCGCGACAGCCAGCTATCATCTGGTCTACATGGGATTCGCTACCAATGTTGCGGAAACTCGGGAGGAAGCAATAATCGAAGCTCACGAGGCAATGCGGCTCGATGACCGTGACGAGTACACACAGTGGACTTTCGGTAATGTGTTGATCGGCCTGCTAGGACGTCGCGAAGAGGCTGTCGCTGCGTATAAGCAGGCATTGGAGATCAATCCAAATTTTGCTCTCGCTTACGGAAGCCTGGCTACGACCTTAGCCTGGGCGGGTCAATCTGATGAAGCAATCAGCGCCGCACAAACTGCTATCCGCCTCAATCCGCGCGATCCAAGCATCTTCTTCCGATATACCGCTTTGGCGTTGGCTTACTATTCCAAAGGTGATTTCCAGACTGCTCGTGACTGGGCCCGGCATGCAGTTGCACGTCGAGGAAATTGGTGGATCGCCTGGGTGGTCCTTGCCGCTAGTCAAGCTCGTTTGCGAGACAAGGCAGGGGCCGATGAAGCGTTGCTGGGGTTGTTTGCTGTAATACCTGGACGGAGCATTAGCGCACTCCCTTTTCCGCCTCTAGGACAGCTTCAAATAAGCAACCTTTGCGAGGGGTTGAAGTTGGCTGGTCTGCCAGATTGACCTTGACGCAGAGGGCATCGAAGAAGACCAGCAGATGGACCGGCTCCAGCGGCCGGCTCTGCCAAGCGGCGATCTCCTCCAGCACCGCGTCCGTGACCGCGCCGACGAGGTCGGGAGAGACCTCGATGCCGTAAAGCTCGCGCAGATGCCCGACGATCTCGCGGGCGCTTCCCGCCGTTCCCGAAGCACCCGGTGGCACACCGCCGGATGACCGAACCCCTTGATCGGGGTTTCGCCGAGTTCCTACAGCACGAACATGTCGCCCGCCAGGCGCCGGGTCTGGTCGGCGATGACCACCTCGCCGGGCGCCGCGATCGCCTGCAGGTGGGCCGCGAGGTTCGGTGTCTCCTCGATCACCGCCACTTCGCGAGCCGCGCCATCCCCGACGACGTCGCCCACGACGACCAGTGCCGTGGCGACCCCCACCCGCGCAGCCAGCCTCGTTCCGTCCGGCTCGGCCTCCCGGCCGACGGCCTCGAGGATCCGCATGGAGCCAGAGCGCTTGCCGCTTGCCGCCCCGCAGGTATCCTACCACGACGGCGCCGGAGCGTCGCCGATCATCCCCGCCCGGATCCGATCATGCAGGCCCGAACTCGGCTCAACCGACGAGTCCGTCGCGCCCGGGCCTCCCCCAATCGAGGCGCGACAGGAGATCAAAAGCGCTTTCGCCTCACGAGGATCACGCCAGGCCTTTGTACATTCCGTTGCGGAGACCGGCGCGACGAGCGACTGCGATGCCGGCACGAAAGGCCTCGGTGAGGGCGGTGAACGGGCCAGCAGGCGTACTTCGATGACGGGCATTCCGGGCGTCTGCCCGGCCGCGGAGCGAGAGCCCAATCCCAAGACAGCCCCACCATGCCCAGAATGGTTCCGCGTCGGCTCGGAATGCCGTGACGGCGCGAGTTGATCCGAGGTCTCTTGCACTAAGTTTCTGATACGATTTGCAGCTCCACGGGCCTCGACCAAGTCAGGCCTCGACGATCCCACTGGCCGTTAAGGGAACCGCGACGGAGAGGAAAAGGACGGTCAGGTACTTGGCGAAGAGCGAGCGCAAGTCATCCGTCCGCCAGCCTATTCGATCACCTCGTCAGCCATTGAGAGATATTCGTTGCCGATGGTCAGACCAAGGTCTTTCGAAGCTTGTAGGTTCACGACGAATTCCAGCTTCGTCGGTTGCTCGACGGGAAGTTCCGCAGGGCGATAGCCTCGAAGTATTTTATCTACGTATGTCGCAAGACGATAGAACATGTCAAATTGACTTGCGCCATAGGACATAAGTCCACCTTTCTCGACAAATTCCCTAGCGGCATATATAAAGGGTAGCCGGAATTGCTTAGCTGCCTCGACAATTTGACGATGGGCACCGAATAGCATCGGGCTCGGCAGTTGAATAGCAGCCCCAGCATCTGCCTGGAGCATACGAACAAAAGCACCGTCAAGGTCACTTGGCTGATTCGCGGGAACAAAATCCAATTCTAGCCGGAGCAACTGAGCTGCGGTCGCTGTCTCCTTAAGCATTCCGTCCATTGTTCGTTTGCCATAAGCTGACGGATGGAACAACGCTACAACGCGGGATATACGAGGCACAATAGCGTTGAGTAAAGACATGCGTTTCAGTATTAGTTCCGGCCCGAGGAACGTATTACCAGTTATGTTCCCACCGGGCTGTGAAAGGCTAGCAACTAGCTCATCCTCGACCGGATCAGCCATGCCTCCTACCGCGATAGGGATGGTGCGGGTTGATTGTTTGACCGCGTGAGCAGGCGAGGTGCTCATTACGACAATGACATCAACTTCGAGCCGAACCATTTCGGTTGCAAGTTGCACGAAGCGTTCGGGCTTCCATTCACCAAAGCGCCGCTCGACAGCAATGTTCAGACCTTCAGCATAGCCAAGATCCTGCAGCCCTTTATAAAATCCATCGGTCCCGGGCTGATTATTGAAGCCCGGGTATATGACGCCGACAATGGGAACAGTTCGCTTTTGCGCGCCGCTCGCATTAAGGGGCCATCCCACTGCGACGCTGCCGAACAACGTGAGAAAGGCGCGCCGCTTCATCGGTGACCCCAGGCCAACGCTCGCGACCTTACCACTCGACACGGGTGGCTTCATAGACACCCTGTGTCGCTTCTGCCGAAGCACGCCTACACACTTTCATCGATGCCCTTCACGCGCCGCGCGGATTACCTCTGGGGGGGGGGGGAATGAGGAGCCAGGCTCCATCCTAGTGTGATCTCGGTTACGGCTAAACTCCGGAGTTTCCGACCGAATCGGTCTGAGCTACCCTGCCGCCTACCACAAGGAGCCTGCCAATCCGCGCGGTCGTCTCCGCCCGCCATTCGTCCGACCTGCAGCGCGAGTCCTCGATTGCCGATCAGGTCGAGATCTGTCGGCGTTACATCGAAGCGCAGGGCTGGCGCTTCGAGCGCACCTTCTCCGATGCAGCTCTCAGCGGAGCCTCGGGACAACGTCCCGGATTCCAGGCGCTCCGGACCGCGGCAAACCGGCGCGAGTTCGACCTCGTCGTCTGCGAGGCCGTCGACCGGCTCGGACGCCGCCTTGCTGACACCGCGGATCTTCAGGACATCCTGACCTTCAACGGTATTCGCCTGTTCACGCCGAGCCTCGGCGAGATCACGACCATCCATGTGGCCGTCATGGGCATGATGGCCCAGATCGCCTTGAAGGACCTCGGCGAGAAGACCCGGCGCGGCCAGCTCGGGCGTGTGCTCCAGGGCCGCATTCCCTCCGGAGGCGAACGCATCATCGAACCCGCCGAGGCCAACGTCGTCCGCCGCATATTCCAGGATTTCGCGGTCGGCAAGACACTTGAGCTGATCGCAAAGGAATTGAACCAGGGCTCGGTACCCGGCCCCGGTGGCAGACCATGGTCCAACACGACTTTACGCGGACAGCCCACCCGCGGCACCGGGATCCTGAACAACGCCCTCTATGTCGGACGGCTGGAGTGGAACCGCTGCGCCTACGTCAAGGACCCGCAGACCGGCAAGCGCGTCGCCCGACCCAACCCGACCTCAGCATGGGAAGTCGTCGACGTCCCGGATCTCGCTATCGTGGACAGAGAGCTTTGGGGTCGCGTTAAGGTACGCCAGGGCACCGCACGGACCGCAGCCATTCCCGACAGCGACGGCCGGTCCAGCCTCAACCGGGCCAAAGGGCCGCGTTACCTCCTTTCAGGCAAGCTCCGCTGCGGCGCTTGCGCCGGCGTGTACAGCGTCATCGGGCTGAACCGCTTCGGCTGTGCCAGCCATCACCGCCAAGGCGTCTGCGATAACGCGATCACGACCCGCCGTGACGAGATCGAGGCACGGGTTATGGTCGGTTTGAAGGAGCGCCTGCTCGCTCCTGATCTCCTGGTCATCTTCATCGAGGAAGTCCGCAAGGCTATTGAGAGCGCGCGCCGGACCAAGGGTGAGCAGACTGCCGCTTGTGAACGCGATCTAGCGGATGTCCGGCGCAAGATTGCCAACCTAGTGACCGCGATCGAGGATGGTCTCTATGAACCGTCGTTCAAGGACCGGCTGGCGACCCTGCGGTCCCAAGAGACCGACCTCCAATCCCGACGCGAACCCAACGACGGCCAGGTCTTAGCGCTTCTAACCCACCCCCGACTGGCGGATGCCTATCGGCGCAAGGTCGAGACGCTGGAGTCCGCGCTCGAAGGAGCCAACGCCTTCGAAGCCCGAGAGCTGCTGCGCTCGATGATCGAGACGGTCACGCTGAGCCCTCGCGCCGACGGCCGCCTCGATGCTGTCCTGAGCGGCGACCTGGCAACAATCCTGGCGTTGTCCGCGGGGGCTCGAGCTTCGGCTGTGGACAACAGAGAACGCCCCGAACCTTGCGGTTCGGGGCGTCAAACTAAGGTGGTTGCGGGGGCCAGATTTGAACTGACGACCTTCAGGTTATGAGCCTGACGAGCTACCGGGCTGCTCCACCCC